>NZ_JAINZO010000002.1:357149-714298 GCF_020179605.1 Geomonas agri | reverse complement strand
CACTCCACAAGCGTTTGAACTGCACTCGGTCCCGGCCCCGGCACCCTTTAAAGGATCAGGTAGTAGAGCGGGAAGATGAAGATCCAGACCAGGTCGACCAGGTGCCAGTACAGGGTGACGTTTTCCAGCGTCACGTTGTCTGTCGCGTTTATCCTCTCTTTGGTCACCATCACCGCGGTCCAGCTCATCAGCACCGCGCCCACGATGACGTGGATGCCGTGCAGGCCGGTGGTGAGGTAGTAGAGGCTGAAGAATATGGACTCTCCCGGCGGCCCCGCGATCAACTTGGGGGAGTTGGGGTAGATGCCGTGGTGGATCTTGGCGCTCCACTCAAGGTACTTGATACCAAGGAAGATGAACGCGCAGCCAATGGTCCCGGAAAGAAGGCCGAGGGTGAGTTTTTTCGCCCCCGTCTTGATCGCGGTGACCGACATGGCCGCAAACAGGGAACTGGTCAGTAGTACCACCGTGTTGGTGGCCCCGTAGACCAGGTCCAGTTGGTGGCCGCCCAGCCCGAACTCCTTCGGGTAGCGGGTCAGGTAGACCGAGTAGAGGATGAAGACGCCACCGAAGAGCAGCATTTCGGTGAACAGGAACAACCACATGCCGAGCTTGGCGCCGAAACTGTCCTTTTCCAGGTGACTCATGGAACCCCCGCCCCTTTGAAATCATACGGCCCGTGGGTCACCACCGGGTCCTCTTCGAAGTTTTCCGTGGGAGGCGGTGTCGCAATACTCCACTCCAGGCTTGCCCCGCCCCAGGGATTGCCGGTGAACGGCTCCCCCTTGAAAAGTCCGCGCCACAGGTTCCAGACCACGATGGCCACCCCGGTCAGCATGATCCAGCTTCCCACCGTCGCCACGAAGTTCAGTCGGGCGAATTCCGGGAGGTAATCGTAGTAGCGTCGCGGCATCCCCTCCATCCCCAGCACCTGCATGGTGAAGTAGAGGATGTTGAACCCGATGAACATGAGCACCCAGCCGATGATGGCCGGCTTCTCTTGATAGCGGCGCCCGAAGTACTTCGGGAGCCAGTAGTGGGCCGCCGCGAAGAAGGCGAAGCCGGTGCCGCCGAACATGACGTAGTGAAAGTGCCCAACCACGAAGTGGGTGTCGTGCACGTGGATGTCAGTCGCGGCCGCGCCCAGGATCAGGCCGGAGAGTCCGCCGATAGAGAAGAGCAGGATGAAGGAGAGCGCAAAGAGCATGGGCGCTTCCAGCGAAATGGATCCCTTGTACATGGTGGAGACCCAGTTGAACACCTTGATGGCCGAGGGGATGGCCACGATGAAGGTCAGGAAGGAGAAGACCAGGATGCCCAGGTCGCTCATCCCCGAGGTGTACATGTGGTGCCCCCACACCGCCGAGCCAGCTGCCGCGATGGCGAGGCTCGAGAAAGCGATCATCTTGTAGCCGAAGATCGGCTTCCGGGAGAAGACCGGGATGATGTCGGAGATGACCCCCATGCCGGGCAGGATCATGATGTACACCGCCGGGTGCGAGTAGATCCAGAACATGTGCTGATACATGACGGGATCGCCGCCGCGGGTGGGGTCGAAGAGACCGAGGCCCAGTATCCTCTCGGTCACCACGAGCAGCAGGGTGATGGCGATGATCGGGGTGGCGAGTACCTGCACCCAGGCCGTCGCGTAGAGGCTCCAGGTAAAGAGCGGGATCCGGGTCCAGGTCATCCCGGGAGCGCGCATCCTGTGGATGGTGGTGATGAAATTGATGCCGGTGAGGATGGAGGAGAAGCCGAGCACGAAGACGCCGAAGACGGCCAGCGAGACGTTGGTCGTAGTCCGTGAACTGAACGGTACGTAGAAGGTCCAGCCGGTGTCGGGGGCGCCACCGCCCGTGAACAGCGATGTGAGCACGATGATGGCGCCGATTGCGTAGAGCCACCAGGAGAAGAGATTCACCCGCGGGAAGGCAACGTCCCGCGCCCCCAACTGTATGGGAAGCACCAGGTTCCCGAACGAGGCCGGGATCCCCGGGATGATGAAGAGAAAGATCATCACCACCCCGTGCACCGTGAACATCGCGTTATAGGTCTGCGCGGTCATGATGGTCGGTCCCGGCGCCATCAGTTCCAGCCGGATCAAGAACCCGAGGAAGGCGCCGACCAGGAAGAAGCCGAGCACGCAGTAAAGGTACATCAACCCGATCCGCTTGTGGTCGGTAGAGAATATCCAGGCTCCGATCCCGGTCTTCCCGCTATCCCGCCAAAAGCCGCCTTCCGCCATTGCCGTTTCGTGACTCATTTTTCCCCCGAACCCTGCAACGTCCTGTTAGGTGACGTTGTTGCCATTGCGCTTGTTGTTGCCGTTTTTGTTTTTCCCGCCCACGACCAGGAAGATGATGAAGCCCACCACGCAGACGATGATCGCTGTCGCGCTCACCCGCAGGATGTTGAACTCGTAGCTCTTGCTGTTGGGGTCGAAGCTGAAGCAGTAGCTAACCATCTTGCTGATGGTGGTGCCGACGCGGCCCTGGCGCGCTTCCATGAGGGCCAGCGTGACGTCCTTGGGAAGGAATTGAGTGCCGTACAGGTAGCGCACGATCATGCCGTCCCGCGCCACGATGAAGCTGACCACGGGATGCACGAAATCGTTGCCCTTGCGCTGGAAGTGAAAGCCGGCTGCATCGGTGAGCTTGTGTATGTTGGCCGCGTCGCCGGTGAGAAAGGTCCAGTTTCCCTCCGGGAACTTGCCTTTCATCACCGTCTGGTACATGTGCTTGGACTTCAGCGCCCGCTGCGGGGTCTCACGCTCGTCGAAGCTGACCGAGATCACCCGGTATTCCTTCCCCGGTTCCAACTTGATCTCGGGGAGCGCCCTGGCCAGCCCCTCCTGGAGGTAGTTACAGACGTTGGTACAAGAGTAATAGACGGGAAGGATGATGGTCGGGCCGGTGATCAGTTCCTGCAGGCGCCGCTGGCGTCCGTTCTCGTCAGTGAACACCAGGTCGAGTGGGATCTTTGCACCCAGCCGCTCATCGAGGCCCACGTTGGCGTCCGTCTGCGCCGCGCCCTCATGGTGGGCGGACGCGTCCTCCTCGCTATGGGCGCTCACGGCAGCCGGGAAGAGCAGCAGGACCGCCACCCCCACCAACACCGCACGCCTGAGAACACCAATGATACTCATCGCTTCCATTACTCCTCTCATGGGAAAAACAAGTGCTCATTATAAATCAATCTTTCTCGCTGTCCACATGAGGCGCGATAATTTCCCATGAGACATTCGGCTCCCCGTCTTTTTCCCTGTGTTGTCGGCAAGATGCCCTAAACAAGAATATTAAGCTTGACTTAATCTTCTCATACATTAGACTATGCCAATATTTTTCCTCATATGGCAGTCTGGCCGGGGACTCTCTTACGCATTCCCGGCAACAAGGAGGCCGACTATGAAGAGTTTTCCTTGCAAGATCGTGATGGCAACCATCATCCTCTCCTGTGGTTTTGTAATGCAGATCGAACAGTCGGAAAAAGTTCAGCACAGAGAGAGAAACCACCAGATCCCCAACCCCGAAGCCGCCGCCAATCTCGCCGCCGTGCAGGATCGACTGCACCAAAGCGATCGCCCTTCCTGGTAACAACGACCGATCTGGACGAGCCAGTACCATTTAACTGCGCCCTCAGATCGGGTCGCCGCAGGATCAGTTACGGATTTTTATTGTAAACAACTCGATACATTTAAAGTTTTAGTCTGGTGCAGACGATAATCTCCTTGAGTCTGAAAAGCCAAAAAAGGAGATCGTTCATGTCTTTTAGTGCCCGCCTTATCACGATCAACCTGATTGCTGTCTGTGCGACGGTCACCTCTACCATTGCTTTGGGGAACTGCGGCAATATCCTGACGATGGTGGGGGCCGGAGCCTTCATCTTTTTGATTTCCGGGCTGGCCAGCTGGTTCGTGGCCCGCTCGGAGTCGCGCGTCCTGCGGGAAATCGCCGACGCACTGGAGGCCGCGGCCCAAGGGACCCTGTCCCGCCGCGTCGAGCACATCCCCAGTGGCGAAGTCGGACGCATCGCGACCGCCTTCAACAACATGATGGGGGACTGGAACAAGACCATGCACCAGTTCTTCACGGTCACCGACCTGGTCCGGGACTCGGTCGCGCTGGTGAGCGCCACCAATGACGCCATGGCGTCCGCCGCCGAGGATGTCGCCATGCAGGCGTCCACCATCGCCACCGCCAGCGAGGAGATGTCCGCCACCTCCGCCGACATCGCGCGCAACTGCATCTATGCAGCAGAGAACGCCCACAAGGCGACCGCGGAGACCAACGCCGGCGCGGAGATCGTGAGCAACAGCGCGCGGCTCATGGAGAACATCGCGCAGCGGGTGACCTCCACCTCAACCTCGGTAGCGGGACTCGGTGAGCGTTCCGACCAGATCGGCGCCATCGCCGGCACCATCGAGGACATCGCCGACCAGACTAACCTGCTCGCTTTGAATGCCGCCATCGAGGCGGCCCGCGCCGGCGAGACTGGGCGGGGCTTCGCGGTCGTCGCCGACGAGGTGCGCGCACTGGCCGAGCGGACCACCCGCGCCACCAAGGAAATCGACAGCATGATCAAGTCGATCCAGAGCGAGACCCGCGACGCCGTCGGGGCCATGAGCGAAGGGGTGCAACAGGTGAACCAGGGAACGGCCGAGACCTGTCGCTCCGGCGAGGCGCTGAACGGGATCCTGAGCATGATCAACGACCTGACCATGCAGCTATCCCAAATCGCCACCGCCGCCGAAGAGCAGACTGCCACCACCCACGAGATCACCGGCAACATCCAGATGATCACCTCCGTGGTGAACAGCAACGTGGAAAGCGCCCGCAACACCAAGGCCGCCACCAGCAAACTGGTGCAGCAGGTGGACGAACTGCACGAGCTGGTGTCCCACTTCCAGCTCTCCGACGCCATGGTCTGGGACCAGAGCTTCGCCACCACCATCAACACCTTCGACGATCAGCACAAGAAGTTGTTCGCCATGGTGAACGAGCTGGCCCAGGCGATGCAGCACAAGCGCAGCAAGGAGGCGATCGGGTCGGTGCTGCAGCGCCTGATCGAGTACACCGGCAGCCACTTCGCCGCCGAAGAGGAAGCCTTCCGCAAATCCGGCTACCCCGAGGAGACCGCCCACGTCCAGCAGCACAAGGCGCTGGTGAGCCAAGTGCTTGTGCTGCAGGCGAAGTTCAACTCCGGCGAGACGGTGCTCACCCACGACGTCATCGAGTTCCTGCAGAACTGGCTGGTGAACCACATCAAGGGGACCGACAAGCGCTACGCCCCCCACCTCACCAAGGCCGGCGTCCGCTAAACCCGATTTAACAGGGATAAAGGGGATGAAGGGGATAACGGCAAAAATCTGGAAGCTTAGGTTTTAACACCAGGCTGGCAGGCTTTTGCTTTCATCCCCTTTATCCTTTTTGTCCCTGTTTCATTTGTTTTTGTCTCTTCCCCCTCCAATGAATTAAACCGGTTCTCCTTCCCCGCGTTTTCTGCTACATTTCTTGGGCCACTATTCTCGCCCAAGAGGTTGCCATGTCTGACAAAACCGCACTCCTGCTGCTCCAGATGGGAGGCCCCGATTCACTCGATGCCGTGCACCCTTTCCTCATGAACTTGTTCACGGATCGCGACATCATCAAGATCGGTCCCGCCTTTTTGCAGCCCTTCATCGCCCGGCGCATCGTCAACAAGCGGGCACCGGAGGTCACCGAGTTTTACCGCCAGATCGGCGGCAAGTCCCCGATCCGGGAACTGACCGAGGCGCAGGGAGCGGGACTGCAGGCGCTTTTGGGCGACCGCTTCCGTTCTTTCGTGGCCATGCGCTACTCCCGACCGACCACCATCGATGCCCTGGCGGCGATCAAGCGCGAGGGGATCAAACGCGTTGTGGCACTCTCGCTCTACCCGCACTACTCCAAGGCGACCACCGGCTCCAGCGTCAACGAACTGCAGCGGGTGCTCAAGGAGGCCAAGGGCGACTTCGAGATCATCTACATCGACCGCTTCTACAACCACCCGCTCTACATCAAGGCACTGGCCGGCAAGGTGATCCGGGGGCTTCAGAATTTCCCGGACCCCAAGGATGTCCAGATCGTCTTCTCCGCCCATTCGCTGCCCCAATCCTTCATTGACGAAGGGGACCCATACTTGGCGCACATCCAGGAGACGGTGCGGCTGGTAATGGAGCAGGTAGGCGAGGCGAGCCATCTGCTCTGCTTCCAATCCAAGGCGAGCAAAGTGAAGTGGCTGGAGCCCTCCACCGAGGCCACTATCCAGCGGCTGGCAAAAGAAGGGAAGGAGAACCTGTTGATGGTGCCACTCTCCTTCGTCTCCGACCATATTGAGACACTTTACGAAATCGATATCCAGTATGCCGAGGAGGCCAAGGCGCACGGTATCAAGCGCTTCGTCAGGACGGAATCGCTCAACTCCGACCCGATGTTCCTGGACTGCCTGGCGGACCTGGTGCGGACCACGGTAAAAGCATGAAGACCTGCAGCATCTGCAAGACCGAGTACGACGAGAACGAGCCGGATTCGCTGTACGGCGAGGCGGGAGAGTGGTTGGCAGAGGAGTTTTTCAAGGATGCCGGCGAGCTCTGCAGGAGCTGCCGCGAGAACCGCGCCCGGTTGGTGATGATGTATGGGCACGAGATGAATACCTAAAACCACAGAACCGTTAGCCACGAACCTTCGCGCTAAAGCGCTACGGTCCGCAAGCTTGGTTGTTTTTTGGAGTTTTTATGGACCGCATAACTCTGGACGGCATCAACCTGACCCTCGCCAACCCCATCGAGCTCCCCCTGCGCTGGGTGGGGGACGAGGAACTGCTCCGGCAGCTCCTGGCCGCCTGGATGGTCATCGACGAGCGTGACATCCCCTTCAACCCGCGCCTGATCGGCAAACCGGGTGTCGGCAAGACCACCCTCGCCTACGCCGCGGCGAAAAGACTAGAACGCAAGGTCTACCTGTTCCAGGCCACCATGGACACTCGCCCCGAGGACCTGATTGTGACACCGGTGATCGGCCCGGAGGGAACCATCCAGTACGCCGCGTCGTCGCTGGTCTCGGCCATGATCTCGGGCGGTGTGCTGATCCTGGACGAGGGGAACCGGATGAGCGAGAAAGCCTGGGCGTCGCTCGCGCCGCTTCTGGACGACCGCCGCTACGTGGAGTCGATCATCACCGGCCTGCGGATCCAGGCCCACCCGGACTTCCGCATCGTGGTGACCATGAACGAGGACTCCTCCACCTTCGAGGTGCCGGAGTATATCCACTCCCGCCTGCAGCCCCAGCTCTTCATCGACTTCCCGGAGGCGGAGGAGGAACTGGCCATCCTGAAGGAGAACCTCCCCTTCGCCAGCACCTCCATTCTCAACTATGTCGTGCAGTTCCTGCAGCGCGGCCACGCGGCGGACGAGCCGTACTCGGTGCGCGACGGCATCAACATCGCCCGCTACGCCCTGAAGATGATGACCGCTACCGAGAAGGACCCGCGCGAACTGCTGCCGCTCGCGGTGGAGCGGATCCTGGGCGAAGAAGCGCTGCGATACTTGAAATAGGAGTTCGTCCTCTACCCTCGCCCTTTGGGAGAGGGTGGCCGCAGGCCGGGTGAGGGCGACGCGATGAAGCACCCTGAGCTGGCAGCATCCCTCACCCCTGCCCCTCTCCCGGAGGGCGAGGGGGTGGACCCACGGCTATGCACCCTAACTAACTTATGCCCGACCGACTCTACCTGGAACAATTCGGCAACGTCCACGCCCTCCCCATCTTGCACTACCGGATGGAATTCGCCCACTTGGTGCGTGAGGCATTCGAGACGGTGAAGCCGGACTGCATCGCGTTGGAGCTCCCGCAGACGCTGGAGCAGCAGTTCCTGCGCGGCGTGCGGCGCCTGCCGGAAATCTCGGTCCTCGCCTACCACGTCGCCGCCCAGTCCGTATTCCTCATTATCGAACCGGCCGATCCGCTCATCGAGGGCGCGCGACTCGCCCTGGAAAACCAGGTTCCGCTGCACCTGGTCGACATCGACCTCGATTCCTACCCTTCCCACCCGGAACAACTCCCCGATTCCTACTCGGTACAGCGCATCGGCCTGGAACCGTTCTACCGCGAGGTCGCGAAGCTGTACCGGGAGATCCCGCCCGGCGAGGAGGACCTGCGCCGGGAGCGCGGCATGGCCTACCGCTTGCGGCAGCTTTCTGCGCAGCACGAGCGCATCCTCTTCATTTGCGGCATGGCGCACCTGGAGCGGATCCGGCAGGATTTCGACACACCGCAGGCCCAGCCCCTGACCCGCACCCGCCGCGAAGGGATCACCATCTTCAACCTGCACCCGGAATGCTGCCACGAGGTATTGGCAGAGTATCCCTTCCTTTCCGCCCTCTACGAGACCAGGCGCTCTCCCCTCCCCCCTGAACCCGCCCCGGGCGGCCCATCGCTGCGAAAGAGCTTCAACGCTTTCGAGTTGATCCTGGGTGGGAAGCAGAATATCCCGGAGGAGGAGGCCCTGGCAGAATCGGTTCAGAGGAGCGCGCATCGCATCGGGCCGGAGGGGGAGTTGCCGGATCGGCAGAAGATCATACTGCGGCTCTTCCTTGAATCGGCCCGGCACTACCGGCAGGAGACCGGTGACAAGGTGCACTTCTGGCAGAAGCGCGCTTTCTTCCGCTTCGCCCGCAACTACGCCCTGCTGTCGCGCATGCTGCTGCCGGACCTGTTCCAGATGCTCGCCGCCGCGCGCGGTTGCCTGGACGACAACTTCGCCTACGCCTTCTTCCGGCTGGCCGCCCACTATCCCTGGCAGCGCGACGTCGCCGACATCCCCACCCTGCGCCTCTCCGCCGCCGAACTCTGGTCAGCCACCAAGCGCATCCGGTTCCGCCCGCGCGAACAGGTGCGCGCCAAGGGGCTGTCGCGGCTCAAGATGATGAACCGCAAAGAGGAGAAGCGGCCCGGGGACTGGCTGGAGGGGTTCGACGACCCGTACATCTGCTCCTACCCGCCCGAAGATCTCAACATCGAGGAATATGGCCGCAACCTGAAGCGGATCGGGGCCCGGCAGTTGAGCGAGGAGGCCAGCAAGTCCGAGCCGTTCAGCTCGTCGCTTTTGGACGGCATCGACATGCGCGAGACGCTGCGCAACGTGCACGAAGGAAAGATCTACGTCCGGGAGAACAAGCGGCTTAAGAGTGGCGTGGGATGCGTGGTGGTGATCCTCGACGAGGACAAGGAAGGGGCGAAATACCCGTACTGCATGACGTGGCTGGGCGAACATGCCCAGGAGTCCGATATGGCCTTCTACGCCACCCCGCCCACCGACAACATCGTCGGTCCCGGAATTTCGCGCTGCGAGTACGGCGGATTTTTGTTGAGCTACCCGCCGCGGCGCATGGTGGACGTCTGGCACGATCCTGACTATCGGTACGCGCTCAGTAAGTCCGAGCACCTGCTGATGGCGGCACTCGATTATTCATTGGAGAAGGACGTAGTGTATGCCGCCGCCAAGTCGCCGCGGAGTTTCCTGAAGCAGCACGCCGCGCGGCTGGGAAAGAGGATCATCTACCTGCCGCTCGGGAGCCTCTCGCCCGTGGCGTTAAAGAAGCTTCGCGCCTTCCACATCCTCTATGGGCGGGACAAGCGGGATATCGCCAAGGATTATATTTGGTAGCTGGGTAGAGTAGGTACTTTCCCCCTCCCCCGGAGGGGGAGGGCTAGGGAGGGGGACGCTTTTTGTTCCTGCCGTAATTGACTTCCGCCCTCCGCATCAACACCTCGTAGATCCTTTCCAGCACCCCTTCCAGGTTCACAAACACCTCATGGTTCCAAACCCTTAAAACAAAAACGCCCTGCGCCTCAAGGAAGTTGGTTCTTCCTCGATCGCGCAGGGCGTGCCTGGTTTCGTTGTGCTGTCCACCGTCCAGCTCCACGGCGAGTCTTGCCTCTGGACAATAAAAATCCAGAACGTACTTCTCGACAGGATGCTGACGCCTAAACCTGAATCCACCCAATTGTTTCCGCCGCATACAGTACCAGAGCAACTGCTCTGCGTCGGTCATGTGTTGCCGTAGCGCGTGAGCGGCCTGCAACAGTTCGGCGGGAAGTGGAGCGGGAGCGAAAAAGGATTTCTCGTCTGCATCCATGGTTTTTCCCCCTCCCCAACCCTCCCCCTCCGGGGGAGGGAGCAGAGACGAAGCACACAGAAGCATAACTGAGATGTCTGTACCGGCAACACCTATCCCTTCCTCAACACCCTCTTATCACCCATCCGGATGGTGAGTTTCTCCTGGTCGAAGTACTCCAATAGCGGGATCATGAACTTCCGGGAAAGACCGGTGATGTCGCGGAACTCGGGTGGGGTAATCTCACCCTTCTCCTTCAGGTGCGCCACCAGCTTGTCACGCAACTCGTTGACGGCGCCGGGAGCATAGAAGATGTCCCCCTTGATCTTGGCCACCCGCCCCTCTCGGAACATCATGTTGGCGTGATCGAGCACCTGCTTCTCGGTCGCGCCGACCAGATCGCAGAGTTCCTTCAGAGTGGGGGGCTCGAACCAGGCCTTGGTGAGCGCCTCCTCGAGGGCGCGCTGCACGCTCGCCTGGTCCTGGGTAACGCCAACCTTGCGCCCGGGGAGCTTCACCAGTTCCCGATCTGAGAGCGCCAGCCCGTCCTTCTCCAGGCTCGCCAACACGGGTCCGAAGAAGCGCGCATCGCTACGCCTGGGTATCCGGGACTTCAGCTCCTCCTTGCCGATACCTTCCTGCATCTGGTTTTCCTGGAGGTAGTCGTGTAACTCCTCGGAAAGCTTCTGCTTCAACTGTGCGAAGGCATCCTTACTAAGGAAGATGCGCGGCTCCTTGACTACCTGGAGCACCGCACCGCTCGATAGCAGAGGGGCGAGGGCGGATTCTATTCTCTTTCCCGACATGCCGGAGCGGTTCACCATCTCCTGGATTGAAATGCCGGACAGCAGCGACGACTCAACCAGCAGCCTGATCCTCTCCTGGTCCACGCCGGATTCGGCGGCCTCCAAAAGCGCCAGCGCCTCGGCGGAACGGCGACGGCGGCGCGGCGGAGCGGGGTCAAGAACGGTGCCGCCGCCCAAGGTGGCCTGCGGCGAGTAGGTGCGCAGTACGAACGGGTCGCCCGGCAAGAGCAGTACCGGATGGTCGAGACGGAGCTGCACGTAGGCGCTGTCACCTGGCTGAAGGGTATCCCTGTCGAACAGGATCACCTTGGCGGGAACCTCGTAGGTGGCGGAGTGCAGCCGGACGCCGGCGCGGTGCTTCAATTCCTTGCCCATCGAGGCGAGATAGTTGAGGCGGACGTCGACGGCGCTGGTCGGCTTGTAGAGCCCTTTGGGAACTACGACGTCGCCGCGCTGCACGTCGGCGTGGTCTACGCTCTGGAGGTTGACCGCGAGCCGTTCGCCCGCGCCACCCTTCTCCACTTTGGAGCCGAAGGACTGCACGCCGCGCACGCGGCAGGCAATGCCGGAGGGAAGGATTTCCACCTCGTCGCCGACCGTCACGGCACCCGAGAGGAGCGTGCCGGTGACCACAGTGCCGAAGCCGGTCACGGTGAAGACGCGGTCGACCGGGAGCCGAAAAGGGGAATCGACCCGTTTCTGCTCGATCTCCTTCGCCATCTTCGTGAGTTCCGCCTTCAGATTGTCGATCCCCTCGCCGGTGCGGGAGGAAACGGCAACGATGGGGGCGCCAGCGAGAAAGCTCTCGGAGAGATAATCCCGGACCTCTTCGGTGACCAGGTCGAGCCAGTCCGGTTCCACCATGTCCTTCTTGGTGAGCACCACGATGCCGCGCTTCACGCCCAGCAACTGGCAGATCTCCAGGTGCTCGCGGGTCTGGGGCATGATCCCCTCGTCCGCCGCGATCACCAGCAACACCAGGTCCATGCCGCCCACGCCGGCGACCATGGTACGCACGAAGCGCTCGTGGCCGGGAACGTCGACGATGCCGAAGCGGAGGTCTCCCGCGAGTTCGAGGTGGGCGAAGCCGAGCTCGATGGTGATGCCGCGGGCCTTCTCCTCCTTGAGGCGGTCCGTATCCACGCCGGTCAGCGCCTTCACCAGCGAGGTCTTGCCATGATCTATGTGTCCGGCGGTGCCGAGAATGAGATGCTTCATGTGGTGCTCCGCGAAAAAAGTGCTTCTTATATCTCAATTTTTGAATGAAAGGTCAATGTTTCTATCTTCCCGTTCCCTCTCCCGTTGGGAGACGGTGGCCGTAGGCCGGGTGAGGGAGATGCCACGGGCAACACCGTGAATATCATATGGCATGGGCGGAGCTGGCAAGCGCCCTCACCCCTGCCCCTCTCCCGAAGAGCGAGGGGGTGGACTGCAGTGATTAATCCTTGAACTGCAGCTGGTAAAGCCGGTAGTAGAGCCCCTGCGCGGCCATCAGCTCGGCGTGGGTCCCCTCTTCGGCCTTCTCGCCGCGGTGGATGACGACGATACGGTCGGCGTCGCGGATGGTGGAGAGCCGGTGCGCGACCACCAGCGTGGTGCGTCCCTGCATCAGCCCTTCGAGTCCCTGCTGGATCAATCGCTCGCTGGCCGTGTCCACGCTCGCCGTCGCCTCGTCCAACACCAGGATTTCGGGATCGAAGGCCACCGCGCGGGCAAAAGAAATTAACTGGCGCTCGCCAGCCGAGAAGTTCACTCCGCGCTCGCGCACTTCCTCGTCGTACCCCTTGGGCAGTTCCCGGATGAAACGATCCGCGCCAACCACGGCCGCCGCCTGCTCCACCCTCTTGAGCGCCTCGGGGTCCCCGAGGGAAATGTTGTAGGCGATGGTGCCGGAGAAGAGATAGGGATCCTGCAGCACGACGCCGATGCGCTTGCGCAGCGCCGGAAGTTGCAGCTCGCGGATGTCGGTCCCATCGATGGTGATAGACCCGCGCTCGACGTCGTAGAGCCGGGACAGGAGCCTGGTCACGGTGGTCTTGCCCCCGCCGGTCTCCCCCACCAGCGCCACTTTCTCACCGCGCTTCATCTGTAGGGAAAACCCTTTCAGAACGTAATCGCGGTCTTTGTAAGCGAACCAGATGTCATTGAAGCAGATGCTCTGCAACGCATGGGTCGGGGTGCCCTCGGATGCCTGCGGCATCCCGCTCGCCACTGCGGAGATCGGCACCGGTTCGGGCTCGCGGTCGTCGTTGTCCAAAAGCGCGAAGATGCGCTCAAGCGAGGCCATCGCCCCCTGCATGATGGAATACTTGGCCGACAGGTCGCGGATCGGTGAAAAGAACTTCTCTATGTACTGGATGAAGGCGACCAGCGAGCCGAAGGAGAGCGTTCCTTTGACGATTTCGCCGCCGCCGTACCAGATGATCAGCGCCACGGCGACCGAGGAAAGGGATTCCACCACCGCGTAGAGCGCCGCGTCCCAGGTGATCACCGGGAGGTTGGCCTCCACGTAAGAGGCGTTCAGCCTTTGGAACTCCTTGGCCTCGTCCCGCTCGCGGTTGAAAAGCTGCACCACCGCCATGCCGCCGATGCTCTCGGCGAGGAAGGCGGATAGGTTGGCCTGGCGGGAGCGCACCTGGCGGAAGGCGAGCCGCATCCACTTGCGGAAAGCGAAGGCGACCCAGATCAGCACTGGCAGCACCGAGAAGGTGACCAGCGACAGCCGCACGTTCATCCAGAGCATGATGCCGACGATCCCCGCCAGCACCAGGATGTCGCCGACCACGGTCACGATCCCGGCGGCGAACATCTCGCCTAGCACCTCGATGTCGCTGGTGAGGCGGGACACGAGGCTGCCGACGGGGGTCTGGTCGAAGAAGCGGGTGGAGAGGCGTTGGATGTGGCTGAAAAGCTTGACCCTGATGTCGTACATGACCCGCTGCCCCACCCACTGCAGCAGGTAGACCTGGGTGAACATGAGGATCGATTCTGCGAAAATAACGGCCAGGAAGGCCGCGGCCAGGGCGGGTAGCCCCTCCATGCGCCCCTTCACGATGTGTTCGTCGATGGCGACCTTGATGATCCAGGGCTGGGCGAGTTTGGAGGCGGCGATCAGGGGGAGCACCAGGAGTGCCGTGACCAGCCTGCGGCGGTAGGGGAGGATGTAGGCGACAAAGCGCCCCATCAGGCGCCGGTCGTATACCTTGCCTACCGTTTCATCCTCGTATATCCCGCCAAAGTGCATATCGTTCCTTTGCAGCTAGATGATCAGTTCCAACTCCCTCACCCCGGCCCTCTCCCGGAGGGTGAGGGAGAATGGACCGAAGTCCCGGCGGGATGATGAACCAGAAATTGCGTTTGCTCGCTTGGCGTCCATCCCCTCGCCCTTCGGGAGAGGGGCGGGGGTGAGGGCTGCTTTTAAAGCCTTTCTATCTCCGCCTTCAGCTGTTCTTCCCTGTGGATCGCCGCGTAGCGGCCGCCGAGTTCCAGGAGCTCCGCGTGGCTCCCCTGTTCGACGATGCGGCCCTGCTCCAGCACGATGATCTGATCGCAGTTGCGCAGCGGCGAGAGCCGGTGCGACACGATGAGCACGGTCCTCTTACCGTAGTAACCGGAGAGCGCGGAGAGAATCTCCTCCTCGGTATCGGCGTCGACTGCAGAAAGGGGATCGTCCAGTATCAGGACGCTCGGCTCCTTGATGAGAGCGCGGGCGATGGAGACGCGCTGCTTCTGCCCACCGGACAGCGTCACCCCGCGCTCACCCACCAGCGTGTCCAACCCCTGCGGGAACCGCGTCAGGTCTCCCGACAGCCCCGCGATCCTGGCGGCACGCTCGATCTCTTCCCGGGTCGCCCCCGGTTTGCCGTAGCCGATGTTGTCGGCGATGGTACGGGAGAAAAGAAAGGTCTCCTGCGGGACGAAGCCGACCGCCTCGCGGATGCGCTTGAGCGGGAGCCGGTTCAAGTCAATGCCGTCGATGAACAGCGTCCCCTCCGCCACCGGGAAGAGGCGCGGAATCATACGCACCAGGGTGGACTTGCCGCTCCCCACTACGCCGACGATGCCGATGCGCGCCCCTTGTGCGATCTTCAAGTCGATGCCGCGCAGCATCTCGGCACTGCCGTAGCTGAAGCTGAAGTTGCGGTACTCGATCTCTCCCCTGATCTGCCCGGGGTCAATGGGCTGCTCCGGTTCGACCACCTGGGGGTGCGCGTTCAGGATCTCGCTCAGCCGGGTCATCGACGCCGCTCCCCGCTGCACCAGGTTCAATATCCAGCCGAACATGATGGTCGGCCACACCAGCATGGCGAGGTAACCGTTGAAGGCGACGAAGCCGCCCAGCGTGAGCTCGCCGCGAATGACCTGGTTGCCGCCAACGAAGAGGATAACCAGGGTGCCGATGGCTCCGGTCGCCGCCATCACCGGCAGCATCAGCCCGCGGATCTTGGCCATGGCCATGCTGGCTTCGCTGTAGCTGTCGCACACAGCGCCGAAACTTTCGATCTCACCGTCCTCGCGGCAGTAGGCCCGCACCACGGCCGCGGCGGAGACGTTCTCCTCCACACGGGTGGTGAGCCGCGCCAGCGCCTCCTGGGTCCTCTTGGAAATACGGAACATGGAGGCGCTCATCTGTTTCACGATCAGGATCATTATCGGGAAGGGGAGCACGGCGCACAGAGTGAGAAACGGGGAGATCCGGGTCAGCAGGATCAGCGATGCGGTGTAGATCACCACGGTGTTGAGCAGGCTCAGGACACCGAAGCCGAGCAGCATCCTGACGTTGGTGAGATCGTTGGCGAGCCGGGACAGGATGTCTCCGGTACGCCAGTTGGAGAAGTAGGTGCGGTCGAGGGTGAGCAGGTTGGCGTAGAGGTCCTCGCGCAGCTCGTACTCGATACGGCGGCCGGCATTGAGCAGAGTGGTGCGGGAAAAGACGCGGATGACACCCTGCGCCACCGCGGCCGCGGCAATCATGGCGCCGTACTGGGCGGGGGTGTAGCCAGCTTTGGCGGGAGTCTGCAACGCCTCGATAGCCAGTTTCAAGAGCCACGGGATAGCGAGGCCGCACAGGTTGGTCCCCACCAGCAGCAAGGCTCCCAGCAGGTAAGCCCCCCGGCGGGTACGCATGTAGCGGTATAGTCTTCTCAATTCGCCGATGGCTCACCTCATGGATAACGCCTCGACAGTATTATTACATTTCGTTTTTTCTGTCAAAGTATTTGCCGATTCCAATAATTTACGCTCTTTGTTTTAAAAAAACGTAAACACGCTCTTTTGACCCCGTCAAACGCCTGTGCAGCGAGATTTTCCCCGTATCTGAATTTTCTAACCATTTCTTGCGCTACTTCAAGTACTTCTGGCGCGAATGATAACAAAGGCTCTCTTGTTCTAAAATTTCACTTTTTGCAGCGATTTTCTCACTTACAGGACCCGCAGAAAAGCCCATTTATCCATGCTTTTTCATAAAAGCCCTTCTTTTTCAGACAGTTTGGTGAAAAACAATTGCTTGCTTTTTTGTTTTAAAATGGCGTATAGTCCATTCCAATTTTTCGTATGACAGAAATTTCCACGTTTTTAAAACAACGTTCTTCGGCATGACGGTTTCCCGTTACAAAGGGCTTGCCCTTTCACTTTCATTGGGCGTATGATTTCGATCTGTTTATTAACAAAATGGTCCCCGACCATGAACCAGTCACGAGGTCCGCAGTGAAAAACAAGTTGATGCACCTCTCCAACGAGACCATGAACATCGGGTTCGTGAAGAAGGTGGAGGCACTGTCCGGCAGTTCGGTCCGGCGCTGCTTCCAGTGCGGCAAATGTTCGGCCGGCTGCCCCATGTCCACCTTCATGGAGCATCCGCCCAACCGGGTGGTGCGCCTGCTGCAGTTGGGGCAGGGTCAGCGCATCCTCGCCGGCCGCTCAATCTGGTACTGCGCTTCTTGCGAGACCTGCACCACCCGCTGCCCCAACAAGGTCGATCTCGCCGCCATCATGGATGCGCTCAGAAAACTCTCCTGGGACGCCGACGGCCCCTCCAAAGAGAGCTACGTGCAGCTCGCCAACCGTCTCTTTATAGAGAACATCCGCACCTACGGCCGCCAGTATGAACTGCGCCTGGGCGCCGCCTTCAACATGAAGAGCGGACAGTTCCTCAAAGACCTCATGCTCGGACCAAAGCTGATCTCCAAAGGAAAGCTGAAGATGTTCCATTCCAAGAACAAGAACATCGCGGAGATCGAAGGGATCTTCAAGCGGATCGAGGAGATGCGCAAGAAAGGGGAGGCGCTGTGACACCTGGCAAGAAACGTCTTAGTTATTCCTATTACCCGGGGTGCTCGCTGCACGCTTCCGGGCGCGAATACGATATCTCCACCCGGGCGCTGTTCAAGGCGCTCAACGTGGGGCTAAAAGAAGTGCCGGACTGGTTCTGCTGCGGCGCCACCCCCGCCCACAACGTGGACGAGCTCCTGTCGTTGTCGCTCTGCGCCAAGAACCTCTCACTGGCCGAAGAGGTCGAGGGGGACCTGGCCGTCGCCTGCGCCGCCTGCTTCTCGCGTCTGAAGACCACCCAGCACCACTTGAAAGAGGACGACAGCAAGAGAAAGCAGGTCGAAGTCGCCATCGACGGCCCGGCCGCCCTCAACAAGCCGGTCAAGCACATCATGGAGATACTCGCCCGCGAGTACGGCCTGGCCAAGCTCGAAGAAAGCGTCAAGAAGCCGCTTTTGGGGCTCAAGGTCGCCCCTTACTACGGCTGCCTCTTGACCCGTCCGCCTGAGGTGCCGGAACTGGACGATTGCGAAGATCCGAGCATCATGGAGGACCTCCTGCGCGCGCTGGGGGCAGAGCCGGTCAAGTGGAGCCACCGCATGGAATGCTGCGGCGCGAACTTTACCCTGTCCCGCCCCGGCGTGGTACTCAAGCTCTCCAACGCCATCCTCGAATCCGCGCGCATCGCCGGCGCGGACTGCATCATGGTGGCTTGCCCCTTGTGCCACGGCAACCTGGACATCCGCCAGAAGGAGATCAAGGAAGCCTACGGCGCTCCCGACTCCACCCTGTTCGGCAACATCTTCGGCTCCGAGCTGCACGGTGGCAGTGCCCCCGACCAGCGTGACCTCCCCATCTTCTACGTCACCCAGCTCGCGGCGCTCGCCATGGGCGTGGCCTCGGAGAGCCTCGGTTTCGAGAGCGTCATCACCGACCCGAAACCGCTGTTGAGAGATAAACAGCTGCTCTAGCCTGACGGCGGCAGCGAACGATTGAGGAGCTTATGTCCAGAATCGGCGTTTTTGTGTGCCACTGCGGCGAGAACATCTCCCGCACGGTGGATGTGGAGCAGGTCGCGAAGGCTGCGGGGGAGATCCCCGGTGTAGCCTATTCCTGCGATTACAAGTACATGTGCTCGGATCCGGGCCAGACCCTGCTGAAGAAGGCAGTGGCAGAGCACAAGCTGGACGGTGTGCTGGTGGCGGCCTGTAGCCCGCGCATGCACGAGAAGACCTTCCGCAAGGCGGCCGAGGCGGCCGGGCTCAACCCGTACCTGTGCGAGATGGCCAACATCCGCGAGCACTGTTCCTGGGTCCACGAGGACCGGGATATGGCGACTGCGAAGGCGAAGGATATCGTGAAGCTCATGGTGGAGCGGGTCCGGAAAGGCAAATCCCTCGCCCCCATCACCGTTCCGGTCACCAAGCGCGCGCTGGTCATCGGCGGCGGCATCGCCGGGATCCAGGCGGCGCTTGACGTCGCGGACGCCGGCCACCAGGTGGTGCTGGTGGAGCGCGATCCGTCCATCGGCGGCCACATGGCCCAGCTCTCCGAGACCTTCCCGACGCTCGACTGCTCGCAGTGCATCATGACTCCGAAGATGGTCGACGTGGCGAACCACCCGAACATCACCCTGTACACCTATTCCGAGATTGAGAAGGTCGATGGCTACATCGGCAACTTCCAGGTGACCGTGAAGCACAAGGCGCGCTCGGTGGACGAGTCCAAGTGCACCGGCTGCGGCGTCTGCATGACCAAGTGTCCGAAAAAGAAGATCCCCAACGAGTTCGACCAGGGGCACGGCATGCGCCCCGCCATCTACGTCCCCTTCCCGCAGGCGGTCCCCAACACCCCGGTGATCGACCGTGAGAACTGCACCATGTTCCAAAGCGGCAAGTGCGGCGTCTGCGCCAAGGTCTGCGGGCCGGGCGCGGTGGACTACGAGCAGAAAGATACCTTGACCGTTGAGGACGTCGGCGCCATCGTCGTCGCCACCGGTTTCAAGCTCTACACCATTGACAGGAAGCCCGAAGGGAGCCCCATCCAGGGCTACGGCGAGTTCGGCTACGGCACCATCCCCGACATCATCGACGGCATGACCTTCGAGCGTCTTGCCTCCGCCTCCGGCCCGACCGGGGGCAAGATCCTCAGGCCCTCGGACGGCAAGGAGCCCAAGCAGGTGGTCTTTATCCAGTGCGTCGGCTCGCGCGCCAGGGAGAAGGGGATCTCTTACTGCTCCAAGGTCTGCTGCATGTACACCGCGAAGCACACCATGCTCTACCACCACAAGGTGCACGACGGGCAGGCCTACGTCTTCTTCATGGACGCGAGGACCCCGGGCAAGGGGTACGACGAGTTCTGGCGCCGCGCGGTCGAGGAAGAGGAAGCGGTCTACATCAGGGGGATGGTCTCCCGCATGTACCAGCGCGGCGACAAGATCGTGGTGATGGGGAGCGACATCCAGGTCGGCACGCAGGTCGAGATCGAGGCCGATCTCGTGGTGCTCGCGACCGCCGTGCAGCCCCAGGACGGCGCGGACCTTCTGGCCCAGAAACTCGGCATCTCCTACGACAAGTACAACTTCTACTCCGAGGCGCACGCAAAGCTGAAGCCGGTCGAGTGCGCCACTGCCGGGATCTATCTCGCCGGCGCCTGCCAGGGTCCGAAGGACATTCCGGACACGGTGAGCCAGGCTTCCGCCGCGGCCGCCAAGGTGATGACCCTGTTCGCCAAAGACAAGCTGGAGCGCGACCCGGTGGTCGCCAAGGTGAACGAGAAATACTGCGTCGGCTGTTTCGCCTGCAAGAAGGTCTGCGCCTACGGGGCTATCGAGGAGAAGGAGATCCGGGATCGCCAGGGGAACCTGGTGAAGAAGGTTGCCTACGTGAACCCCGGTGTCTGCGGCGGTTGCGGCACCTGCCAGGCTACCTGCCCGTCCAAGTCCATCGAACTCGACGGCTACACCGACGAACAGATCATGGCGATGATAGAGGCGCTTTAAACTTCTGACCCAGTTTCTAAAAGGACTTTTCATGCACGCTGAACACATCAAGCATGACTTTGAACCAAAGATTGTCGCCTTCGTCTGTACCTGGTGCACCTACGCGGGGGCGGACCTCGCGGGGACCAGCAGGATGCAGTACCCGTCCAACGTTCGGGTGCTCAAGTTCCCCTGCACGGGAAGGATCGACCCGGTCTTCATCCTGCGCGCCTTTCAGAAAGGGGCGGACGGGGTGCTGGTGTCGGGGTGCCATCCCGGCGACTGCCACTACATGGCCGGCAACTTCCACGCCCGGCGCCGCTTCGCCGCCTTCCGCGCGCTGCTCAACTTCGTCGGGGTCGACCTGAACCGGCTCCAGTTCTCCTGGGTCTCCGCGGCCGAGGGTGGCAAGTGGGTCGACGTGGTGACCGAGCTGACCGAACGGGTACGCACCATGGGCCCGATGCCCGAATTCAAGGAACTCGAGCACGAGGAGCAGTGGTCCACCTTCGCCGGGACTTCGGTGGACAAGTCCACGGTTCTCAATTCGCCGGAGCTGAAAGAGGCGTACGACAGTATAGGCTAGCTTTCCTTGGGGCAGCCCCCCCCCGACCTCCCCCCTCCGGGGGGAGGAGTAATGGACGAAGCTCGAATAGTCCCCGCCCCCGGAGGGGGAGGGTCAGGGAGGGGGAACGCTTCTACCTCTCGCACCAAAAATCTTCGCGCCCACGCCAATCGCGGCGCCTACGGACAACGACATGAACGCTAAAGCAAACAAGAACCAGGTGACCAGCATAGAACCGGCCTACTACCAGGCGATCACCGAGGCTATCCGCAAGGAAGCGGTGCAGATCCTGAAGGACGAGACGGTGGTCGGCGTGGTCGGCTACCTCCCCGGCCGCCGCAAAGGAACCGCCAGCCCCGCCCTGGTCACCACGGTGGAAGAGGCCGAAAAGCTCATCTTCTCGCCCGCATGCGTCAACAACCTTTCGGTCTACCTCACCAAGGCCAAGAAAGGGGTGCTGAAGCAGGGCAAGGTCGGCATCGTCGCCAAGGGGTGCGACATGCGCGCTCTGGCCGGGTTGATGACGGAGTCGCAGCTCCAGCGCGAAGACCTCTTCATCATCGGCGTGGTCTGTCCTGGCGTGTACGGCTTCGGCGTCGAGCGGACCGGAACGGTGACCGAGGCGAACATCGCCCGCAAGTGCCGCGAGTGCACGGTGCACATGCCGGAGGGAGCGGACGTCGCCGCCGGCACCCACGCCGAGCTCGCCGACCTGACGCCGGAAGAGGCGGAGGAGATGGCCCGCATCGAGGCAATGCCGCAAGCGGAGCGCTGGGCTTTCTGGAAGGAACATTTCTCGCGCTGTATCCGCTGCATGGCCTGCCGCCAGGTTTGCCCTTTCTGCTACTGCGAACAGTGCCTGTGCGACAAGAACCGCCCGCAGGCGGTGGAGAGCTCGCCGCGTCCTGCCGGCAACATGGCTTGGCACCTGGTGCGCGCCATGCACCTCGCCGGGCGTTGCGGGGGCTGTGCTGAGTGCGAGCGGGTCTGCCCGATGGACATCCCGCTGAACCTCTTGAACCGCCGCATGGCCCAGGAGCTGAAAGAACTCTACGACTTCGAGGCTGGTCTGACCCCGGTGGAAAAGGGACCGCTCAACGAGTACAAGGAAAACGACGACCAGTCGTTCATCAAGTAGGCCCGAGGTCCCCTCCCCTGGAGGGGGAGGGACAGGGAGGGGGCTTTTCATCGCTGGCTCCCCCCCACCCAGCCTCCCCCCTCCGGGGGGAGGAGTGGAAGCCGTAACACCATCACACAAGCCAGCAGCGCCCTCACCCCTGCCCCTCTCCCGAAGGGCGAGGGGAAAAAGGCCAAGACGAAAGAGACTCTTATGCCGCAGATCATTACGGAACAGAACCTTCGCAATCTGATCGACCTCCTGGTCAAGGAAGCCAAACTCGTAGTGGGCCCGAAGCTGTCAGGATCGGTGGTGCTCTACGAACCGCTGACGGCGGGCTCGGACCTCACCCTCGACGCGCTGCCGCGCCGCTCCTCCAAGGAGCTGTTCTTCCCGATCTGCGAGGACATCCTTTCCTACAAGCGGGAAAACGGCGCCATGAAAGTGAACGACGTGGACCGCTCCAAGTTTCCGGAGACGGTGCTGATCGGCGCGCCCCCCTGTGATGCGGGCTCTCCCGCCATCCTCGATGCGGTGATGTCCTGGGACTACAAGGACGAGTTCTACCTGGAACGCCGCCGCAAGAGCACCATCGTCGGAATCGCCTGCACCAAGGGCGATGACGCCTGCTTCTGCCGCGCCGTAGGCCTCGCCCCGGACGCTGAGGCGGGAAGCGACCTGTTCCTGACCCCGCTCAAGGACGGCTCCTACGCCTGCAAAGCGGTGACGGAAAAGGGGCAGGCGCTGGTGGCTGCGCACAAAAACCTCTTCGCGGAGGGGGCGGGCGCCGAGCCGGTAGCCTTCGTCGACCAGGCGGTCGAGAAGCTCGACCTGGTCAAGATCAAGAAGTGGCTGGAAGACCACTTCGAGGACCCGCTTTGGGAGAAGATCGCCGATATCTGCGTCGGCTGCGGCGCCTGTGCCTTCATCTGCCCGGCCTGCCACTGTTTCGACATCAACGACGAGGGGAGCACGGACGACGGCGTCAGGCGCAAGCACTGGGACGCCTGCGGCTTCGCCAAGTTCACCAACCACGCTTCCGGTCATAACCCACGCGACGTGCAGAACAAGCGCTACAGAAACCGGATCATGCACAAGTTCAAGTACTACGACGACAAGTTCGGCAAGACCCTCTGCACCGGATGCGGTCGCTGCATCCGCGCCTGCCCGGTCGGCATCGACATCGCCGAGATCCTCGAGACTATCAACACAAAGCACGACTAAAACGAACAGGGATAAAGGGGATAAAAGGGATAACAATAAAAGCCTGAGGTTTTATCCCCTTCATCCCTTTTATCCCTGTTAATCGCCTTACGAGAGACAAAGCCTATGTGCAAATCGGATAACATCTACCTCCCCAACCTCGCCACCATAGAAGCCATCGTCGACGAGACGCCGGACGTCAGGACCCTGCGCCTGGTATTCCAGGACGAGCAGGTCCGGGAGAACTTCAGCTTCCGCGCCGGCCAGTTCGCCGAATACTCCTCCTTCGGCTTCGGCGAATCGACCTTCTGTATCGCCTCGGCACCGACCCGCAAGGGGTACATCGAGTGCTGCTTCAGGAGCGTCGGCCGCGTGACCGAGTCCTTGAGAAGGCTCGAGGTCGGCGACACCGTCGGCGTGCGCGGCCCCTACGGCAATTCCTTCCCGATCGAGGAGTTCTACGGCAAGAGCCTGGTCTTCATCGCGGGAGGCATCGCCCTGCCGCCGCTTAGGACAGTGATCTGGAACTGCCTCGACCTGCGCGACAAGTTCAAGGACATCACCATCGTCTACGGCGCCCGCTCCGAGGCGGACCTGGTCTACAAGCACGAGTTGAAGGAATGGCAGGAGCGCGGCGACGTGCGCCTGGTGAAGTGCGTGGACCCCGGCGGTGCCGGTCCGGATTTCGACGGCAAGGTCGGTTTCGTCCCGACCGTGCTGGAGGAAGCCGCACCGAGCGCCGAGAACACCATCGCGCTGGTCTGCGGGCCGCCGATCATGATCAAGTTCACCCTCCCGGTCCTGGAGCGTCTCGGTTTCACCGACGACAACATCTACACGACCCTGGAGAACCGGATGAAGTGCGGCGTCGGCAAGTGCGGCCGCTGCAACGTAGGCAACGTCTATGTCTGCAAGGACGGCCCCGTCTTCACCGCACGCCAGGTGAAGGCAATGTCGCAGGAGTTCTAAGTTCCTTCCTACACCGCCTCCCCCCTCCCCTGCCCTCCCCCTCCGGGGGAGGGTTTTGTTTTTTATCCGCCTTTATCCCTTTTATCCCTGTTCAATTTGCTTGACCAAGTCCTCAAAATGAGAGAGTCTTTCGCCTTTGGCGCCGCCCTCACCCCGGCCCTCTCCCGATTTACGGACCATAGCGCTTAGCGCGGAGGTTCGAGGGCGAGGGGGAGTGGACGAAATCTTCGCCATCGCAGGTATCGCATGCCGTACCTCCTCCTTACCCTGAGCGCCCTGATCTGGTCCGGGAACTTCGTGATCAGTCGGGCCATGAACAACGTGATCCCCCCCGCCGGCTTCGTCTTCTGGCGCTGGGTGGTGGCGCTTATCGTGCTCCTCCCGGTGGTGCTGCCGCGCCTGCGCGAGCAGTGGCCCATCGTGCGCGCCAACCTACCGCTGGTCGGGATCTCCGGCCTCTTCGGCGTCACCCTGTTTAACTTCCTGATCTACACGGCGATGCACTGGACCACGGCCATCAACGCAGCCCTGGTCAACTCGGCCATCCCCATCTTCATCATCATGTTCGCCCGGATCTTTTACGGGCAGCGGGTCATGCTGCGCCAGCACGCGGGCATCGCGCTATCACTCATAGGCGTTGCCGCCATCATCCTTCGCGGTGACCCGACGCGCATCCTCACGCTCAGCTTTAACCGTGGGGACCTGCTGGTGCTCCTCGCCGCCATCGCCTGGGGCCTCTACTCCGTAGCCATCAAGCGCTACCCTCAGGGGCTGAATCCGTTCGTGTTCCTCTTCTCCATGACGGTGTGCGGCCTTGTGCTTTTGATCCCGTTCTACGGCTACGAGATCTCCCAGGGGCACCTGATGACCTGGAACCTCCCCACCATCCTCAGCGTCCTGTACGTCGGCGTCCTCGCCTCCGTGGTCGCCTTTACCGCCTGGAACCACGGTCTGCGCGTGGTCGGCCCGCACGTCGGGGGGCAGTTCGTGCACCTGATGCCCGCCTTCAGCACCATCATGGCGGTCGCCTTCCTGGGCGAGCGGCTGCAGTCCTTCCACGTTGCTGGCATCGTCCTCATCTTCGCCGGGATCATCTGCGCGACGTATAAAGTAAAGGCCTAGCCCTCTCCCCCGCCCTCCCCCTCCGGGGGCGGGAGTCTCCCCCGGCTCAACCTAACCTCCGGCTCAAGCGAACTCCCCCTCTCCCTCCGGGGGTATAAAACCAGCACCTCCCCCACTCACCATTGTCAATTCTCCATTGTCATTTGCTCATTACCCCTGCCTCTCCGTATACTTCCTTGCCCTCTCCCCCTTGCTGCTGATATCGTATTCACTACGCTAAAACAGCTGCAACACATCCCCTCCCAAAAAGGTGACCCCAATGTTCGAAGTTGTAAGCAACGAGATTCTCGCGGAAAACCTCCACAAGATGGTGTTGGTCGCTCCCCGGATCGCCAAGGCCAGGAAGGCGGGACAGTTCGTCATGGTCAGGCTGGATCAAGGCGAAGAACGGATCCCGCTGACCATCGGCGACGCAGACCCGACCGCCGGGACCATCACCCTGTTCATACAGGCCATCGGCGCCTCGACTCGAAAGATCGTCGCCACCCCGGCCGGCGGCTTCATTCGTGACGTGGCCGGCCCCCTGGGCAAGGAGACCCACATCACCAACTGGGGCCGGGTCGCCTGTGTCGGGGGGGGCGTCGGCACGGCCGTTCTGTTCCCGCTGGTGAAGGCGCTTGCCGAAGCCGGCAACGAGATCACCACCATCATCGGCGGGCGCTCGGAGCGCTACGTCATCCTGGCGGACGAGCTGGGTGCACTCTCCAAGAACCTCTTGATCACCACCGAGGACGGCAGCCTGGGCTACAAGGGCTTCGTCACCGGTCCCCTTTCCGAGATGATCGCCGATCCAGCCCGCGCGCCGCAGGCGGTCTTCGCCGTGGGCCCGGTGCCCATGATGAAGGCGGTGTCCAACCTGACTCGGGAGCCGGGCATCGAGACTATCGTGAGTCTCAACCCGATCATGATCGACGGCACCGGGATGTGCGGCGGCTGCCGGGTCCAGGTCGGCACCGAGACCAAGTTCGCCTGCGTGGACGGTCCGGAGTTCGACGCGCACCTGGTGGACTTCGACGGCCTTTCCGATCGCCTCACCAGCTATCGCAAGGAAGAGGCGCACGCGGCCGAGTGCTGCAAACTGGCTAAGGAGGTAGCAAAGTGAGCAACGACCTGTCCCCCAAAGAGAGGATGACTATAGACAGGGTTCACATGCCGGAACTGCCGGCGGATGAGCGGAGTACCAATTTCGAGGAGGTGAACCTGGGGCTTTCCGCAGACCAGGCGCTTTCCGAGGCGCAGCGCTGCCTGCAGTGCAAGACCAGGAACTGCGTCGCCGGCTGCCCGGTCGGCGTTTCCATCCCGGAATTCATCGATGCGCTGGCCTGCGATAATCTGCCCAAGGCAGCCCAGATCCTGCGCGGCGACAACGCCCTTCCCGCGGTCTGCGGCAGGGTCTGCCCCCAGGAAACCCAGTGCGAGGCGCTTTGCGTGCGCGGCAAGAAAGGCGACGCGGTGGCCATTGGCTACCTGGAGCGTTACGTGGCCGACTGGGCCATGCTGCACCCGGACCGCCTGCTCAAGGAGGCGAAGCCCGAGCCGACCGGCAAAACCGTGGCCGTGGTCGGTTGCGGCCCCGCCGGACTCACCGCGGCGGGCGAACTGGCCCGCATGGGCCACCAGGTCACCATCTTCGAGGCACTGCATGACACCGGCGGCGTGCTCCGCTACGGCATCCCGGAGTTCCGTCTCCCCAAGGAGATCATCGACCGTGAAGTTGCCGTGCTGGCCGACCTGGGCGTCACCATCGAGTGCAACGTCATCATCGGCAAGACCCTGACCGTCGCCGAGCTGACCGAGGATTTTGATGCCGTCTTCATCGCCAACGGTGCAGGTCTGCCGACCATGCTCAACATTCCGGGCGAGAACCTGAAAGGTGTCTATGCCGCCAACGAATTCCTCACCCGCGTCAACCTGATGGAGGCTGGGCGCAGGGAGGACAGCGCAACGCCGATTCTGCAACGTGACGAGGTCGCCGTCATCGGCGGCGGCAACACCGCCATGGACTGCGTCAGGACCGCACGCAGGCTGGGCGCCAAGCGCGCCATGATCATCTACCGCCGCGGCGAGGCCGAGATGCCGGCTAGGATCGAGGAGATCAAGCACGCCAAGGAGGAAGGGGTCGAATTCATCATGCTGACCGCCCCCCTCGCCATCATCGGCACCGAGGACGGCTGGGTCAAGGCGCTGCGCTGCCAGAAGATGGAGTTGGGGCCGGCCGATGATTCCGGGCGCCGCCGCCCGCAGCCGATCGCCGGGTCGGAGTTTGACATCCCTGCCGGTATCGTGATCAACGCGGTAGGCACCAACGCCAACCCGCTTTTGACCGCCACCGCACCGGACCTCAAGCTGAACAAGTGGGGCAATGTCGTGGCCGACGACGAGGGGCAGACCAGCATCCCCGGCGTCTTCGCCGGCGGCGACATCGTCAGGGGCGGCGCGACCGTCATCCTGGCCATGGGCGACGGCAAGCGTGCCGCGGCCGCCATCGACCAGTACCTTAAGCGCTGATATAGACGCAAAAGACGTGAACCAGAAGGGGGGGCGCAAGGCCCCCCTTTTCTTATAGCCATTCTCCCATCTCCTCAGAGGGGTGGATGAGGGCGGCTGGGAGTTGACAATACCCGTTCCGAAAGTACCTTTTTATAGTTTGCCACTCTACCAGTAACGAGGAGGCCACATGAAAAGGATACTTTTGTCGCTGTTAGTGCCGCTCTGCCTCAGTCTCTGCCTGTCAGCATACGCTGCGGATGACCTGATGTCGCGCGCCAACAAGTTGTTCAAGCCGATCCCGACCAAGGCCCCATCTCTCAAGGGGAATCCCGCCACTGCAGCCAAGCTCGAACTGGGCGCCAAGCTGTTTTTCGATCCCCGGCTTTCCTCGTCGCAACTGATCAGCTGCAACACCTGCCACAACGTCGGATTGGCCGGAGCCGACCTCCAGGAAACATCGACGGGACATGGCTGGCAGAAAGGGCCGCGCAACTCCCCCACCGTCTTCAACGCCGTGTTCGACGCGGCGCAATTCTGGGACGGCCGTGCCAAGGACCTGCAAACCCAGGCCAAGGGGCCGGTGCAGGCAGCGGTAGAGATGAACAGCAACCCGGAACTGGTGGTGAAGACCCTGAAAAGCATTCCGGGCTACGCGCCGCTGTTCAAGGCCGCCTTCCCCCGGGCCACCGACCCCATTACTTTCGACAATATGGCCAAAGCCATCGAGATCTTCGAGGCGACCTTGCTCACCCCGAACTCGCCGTTTGACCGATTCCTCAAGGGTGACGCGGCCGCCCTCAACGCCAAAGAAAAACGGGGGCTGCGTATCTTCATGGACAAGGGGTGCGCCCCGTGCCATGCCGGTACCAACGTAGGCGGCGCCAACTACTACCCCTTCGGCGTCAGGGAGACCCCGACTACCGAAATCCGCCCCGCCGGTGATACCGGCCGCTTCATGGTCACCAATACCGAAAGTGACCGCTACGTCTTCAAGGCCCCTTCGCTGCGCAACGTTGCCGTAACCCAGCCCTATTTCCATTCGGGGAAGGTCTGGACGCTCCACGATGCAGTTACGGTTATGGGTTCGGCTCAACTGGGGGTGAAGCTGAAGGACGGCGAAGTGGCAGATACGGTGGCTTTTCTGAAGACGTTGACCGGCAGGCAACCGAGGCTTTCCTACCCGCTGCTGCCCGCCGGTTCCGATGAGACACCCCACCCTCAGCTCAAGTAAGGGCGGGACACAGGTGATGTGAGGTTCAAGATGACGGGTCAGGGTCGACCTGGCCCAGCACCTGTTTCAGTGACACCAGGTCGTACGGTTTCTGGATGAACTGCGCGCCCTGGTGTCCAGACAGGCGCCTCGCCTCTTCCGCCGCGCTGAAACCGCTGGAGAGGACGATGCGCACATCGGGCCGGATGCTGCGAAGGTGCTCGGCGGCGGTCATGCCGTCCATCTGGGGCATGGAGAGGTCCATGATCACCACCCCGATCTCGTCAGCATGCTCGCGGAAAAGCGCCACGGCCTCCGGGCCATCCGAGGCCACCATGGTCCGATAGCCCAGCCCCCTTAGCATGGCCCGACATACCAGGCGCACCATCTCCTCGTCATCCACGATCAGTACCATCCCCGTGGCAGCTCCCTCAGGCTCTCGCTCTTCGGCCACGGCGGCCGCTGCCGCGTCGGCCAGTTGTAACTCCCTTGCATCCCCCTGCTTGGCCGCTGCACGTTCCAGTACCGTCTCCCTTGCGACCGACCTGACCGGCTCCGACTGCATCACGTCCCCGGTGCGGTCGTTATTTTGTGCAGCGAGCGGGAAAAGCACCTGCACTCTGGTTCCGGCTCCGGGCTCGCTCGCGACGAAAATGGCGCCTCGGTGCCCCCTGACGATCCCCTGTACCGCTGACAGCCCGAGCCCCCTCCCCGTGAACTTGGTGGAAAAGAAAGGATCAAACATGCGATCGCGCGTGGCCTGGTCCATGCCGCAACCGTTGTCCGCGACCTCGATGGAAAGGAATCTCCCCGGCTGCGGCTTTAGCTCCAGGCGGCTCTGCACCAGTTGCGATACGCCATAATCGCTCAGGGCCGTGGTCACCGTAATTGCCCCCCCCTCCCCCGCCGCTTCGATGGCGTTGGTAATCAGGTTGACGATCACCTGCTGTATCTGCCCGGGATCCGCCTCCAGCAGCGGTAGCCCCGGCGCCAGCTGTACCGTGAAGGTTGCCCCTTTGCGCAGGGACGCCTTCATCAGGTCCACGTTTTCCCCCACCAGCCGGTTCAACTCCACCAGTTTGACGCTGTAGCCACCCTTCCCGGAGTAAGCCAGCATCTGCCTGGTCAGGTCCCCCGCCCGCTTGGTCGCCTGGTGCGCGTTCTCCAGGTACTTGATTGCCGGGCTGTCCGGCTCCAGCACGTGGCGCACCAGTTCGACATTGCCGCCGATGGCCATGAGCAGGTTGTTGAAATCGTGGGCGATGCCACCGGCGAGTACCCCGAGGCTCTCCAGCTTCTGGGTGTGCAACAGCTGCCGCTCCAGTTCGCCGCGCTCCAGGTCCGCCTGCCGCTTCAGGGTAACGTCCTCCCCGGAGCACAGCACCCCCTGAATGGTGCCGTCCTCGTCTCGCATCAGGATGTTGTGCCAGGAGATGAGCCGCTCCCCCTTGTCACGGGTCAGGATGTGGTTTTCGTAAAACTCGAGGAGCTGCTGTTCTCCGCGCATCAGGGCGTTGAAAACCTCGCGGATCTCCTTTTTCCCTTCATGGGGAAGGAAGTTGTCGAACCAATCCAGCCCGAGCGGTCCCCCTTCCGACATGCCCAAGAGCTTCGTCCCTGCCTTATTGATCATCCTGATGCAGCCGTCGCTCCCCAAAAGCATCAGCATCGTCCCGGCCAGATCAAGGTAGCGCCGCGCGTTCTCTTTCTCCAGGCGCAGTTCCCTGGTCCGGTCGGCGACCTTCCTCTCCAGGTCCTGGTGCGAATCCTCGATCCGTCTGGCCATGCTGTTGAAGGCGGTGGCAAGTTCCGCGATTTCCTGCGGCGCCCCCCTCTTCGCTTCCGTTCGCGCCGCCAGGTTGCCGCGCTCCAGGTCCAGCACGGAATTCCTCAGCTCCCGGATCGGACCAGCCACCCGTCCGCCCCCCCAGCCGACCAGCCCCAGCGCGATGACAATCATGGCCATGCCGAACAGAGCGGCACGGGTCTTGGTGGAGACCAGTGCCGAAAAGGCCTTTTCATGGTCCATCGCCACCGCGATCCCCCACCCCTGCGCTGCTCCCAAGGGTACGTAACGGTACACGGCGAGTATCTGGCGGCCGTCCCCTAAAGTTTCCAGGCGCGCCGACTCGGTCATGGTCATCGCCTGCCGCGTCAGTGTCGCCAGCAGCGGATCCCGTGCCGCCAGTTCCGGCTTGCGTTCCGGTACCGAGGCGAGGAGTTCCCCCTGCGGTCCGACCAGGATCATCTGGTTGCCTTCGGCATCGGCGACTCCGGGCAACAGCGCCAACGCCTCCAGGCTCTGTTGCGGCCTGGTCACGCTGACCAGAACCGCCGGCACCTCTCCTGTTTCCCGGCCGGTCCGGTCCCGGATCACGACCTGCCGCGAAATCAGTATCACCGGGTGTCCGTCGCGCCAGGCGGTACCGATCTGCTCTACGGCCCCAACGGCGAAGGCGGCGTCCAGGAATTCGCCGTAACGGTAGCTGCTCTCGACCTCGTCGGGCTCGCTCGCGGCGATAACCTTCCCGTTCGGCGCTATCAACGCCACGCTGTCATAGGCATCGGAGCCGGCGGCCTTGAGGGTGATCAGGTGCTGACAGAGGAATCGGACCCGGTCTTGTGGAGGGACTGCGGACGCGGCCTCCTGGTCCAGAAGGGCCGCGGTCGCATCGACAAAATCGCTGGAGTTAGCCAACACTGCCAGTTCGGTTCGACGCGAGGCGAGCCAGGTGAGGATAGACTGCTTCTTTTGGTCGGCAGCGTTTTCCAGGGCGCGGACGATCTCCGCCTCCTTCAGCCCGTGGATCCCCTCGATCCCCAGCCATGGCGCGCCGTACACCAGTACCAGGATCAGTGCGCCGCACCCCAGCAACGAAAGCACGCTGAAATACGCGATGATGCGTTCACGGATACCAGACAGCCTGCCGTGTCTCCTGGCCGGCGCCGTCATGGACGATACTCGAACTCCCCCAACCGGTAGCGCTGGGGTGACTTCAGCACCTGCTGCAGTCCATCATAAGCCAGGGCACTCTCAACCCTGTGGTAGTCCGCTTGCTGCGGGAGCTTCCCCAACCGCTTGAGGAAATCGAATTCTTCCTTCAGGGGGTGGTATCCCGGGCGTCGCACGATAACGGGTGCCGCGGGGACATCCAGGATCTCCCGACGTGTGATCTCGATGACCTGGCTTTGCGTCAGTTTCCTCTGACGCGGGTTAAGCGCCGCACCGTCCGCTTCTGACCAGAGCACCGCCTGCTGCAAGTTGGCGTTGCTCTTACGCATCCAGTTGAGTGCGCGTACCATGGCGGCGGAAAGCGCCAGTGCAGCCTGTGGGTCATGACGCACCAGTTTTCCGGAGACCACGAAGAAGTCGCTGCTCGCGCCCCGGAACAGTACCCGCGTCTCCGTGTTCCTGGTCAACGCCACGGTCGGAGCAGGCTCCCAGGCGGAAAAGGCGTCGACCTTGCCGTCTTCGAGGGCTGCGGGCATGGCGTCGATGTCCATGGGGACCAGTGTGACGTCACGTTCGGCAAGGCCAACGCTCGCCAGCGCCTGCAGCAGGGTGTGGTGCGCCGACGACCCCTCCGCGTACGCCACCCGCTTTCTTTTCAACTGTGCCAGAAGGACGATGTTGCGCCCCACCAGGGACGTGAAGGTTTTCTTGGTAACCCCGACGGCGCAGATGTCGGTGCGCACCGCCATCCTGATAGTAGGCATGTCGCCCACGATGGCGGCACTGAGCGACGTGCCCATCAGCTCGACCATCTCGCTCCCCTTGCGGAAGGGAACGAATTTCAAAAGGTATCCTGACGCCTCAAGTTCCCGCTTCAAGATGGTATCATGCCCCAGCACCGCCCCGACCATGGCCGCCGGGTATCCCAAGGGCTGCACGCCGACCTCTATCACCGCGGGCCGCAGGGAAGGGGAAGGGGCTGCGTGCGCGTACCCGGGCGACGTAAGGACCAGGAAGAGCAGCATGAGGATGTGGCAACGTACTTTGAACAGCATGAAAGTGCTCTCTTAAAACAGATTGCCGAGATCCAGGTTCGGCTTTCATCAGGTACCGGCGTGGGTCGAATAAGTGCAGGGAGGGCCGAAGCTGACTGTGAATCTGGTTCATGTATCGGCGAATAAAGAAGGCACTTGAGGTTTTAAGTTGTGTGGACAGTGCAAACAGGAAGGTTCGCTGCGGGCAGGTGGAAAAGGCACGCACGCCCCCGGCAGGGGGCGGCGTCAGGTTGTGGTTTAGTGCACCTCGAACCTGCAGGAGAACTGGTAGCCGACCCCGAAGTTGAAATGGTGTTCGGCGATGGCGGGGAAGCCGATCATGCGCAGGTACTCGTAGGACAGCGTCGGCAGGGTGTTGCCCTGGCCGCCAGTTACAGCCAGCCTTTGCGCTTGAAATACCAGTAGGGCGCGAAACCGGAGATGATCATCAGCAGCAGGGCCCAGGGGTAGCCCAGCCCCATCTTCAATTCCGGCATCACCTCGAAGTTCATACCGTAGATGCTCGCCACCAGGGTAGGGGGGAGGAAGACCACCGCGGCGATGGAGAAGATCTTGATGATCTGGTTCTGCTCGATGTTGATGAAGCCCTGGGTGGAGTCCATCAGGAAGTTGATCTTGTCGAACAGAAAGGTGGTGTGCGTCATCAGCGTCTCTACGTCGCGGGCGATCTCTCTCAGCGTCTCGGTCTGGTCAGTGCGATCACGCAGGTGGCGCAAGAGAAACGAGATGTCCCTCTGGGTATCCATGAGGCAGAGGCGGATCTTCCCGTTACTGTCTTCCAGCCGGGCCAGTTTGCCGATGGCGTCCTCAAGTTCGGACTTGTCGTCTTCGAGCACCATGTGGCTCACCCCCTCCAGCTGGCGGTGGATGTCCTCCAGGGTGTCCGCGTGGTTCTCCACCTTCTGGTCCAGCAGGGTGACCAGGAGTTCCGCCGGTGAGCGACATTCCACCTGGCCGCGGCGGGCGCGCATGCGCAACAGGCGGAAGTCGGCGAGGTCGCCCTCGCGGATGGTGATCAGGTGTTTTTGCTGCAGGATGCAGGCGACGGTGAGCGTCATGTGACGCCCCTCGCTTTGGGAGAGGAACAGCGGGTGCACGTGGATGCCGGCCGCGTCCACGAAGCAGCGAGCCGAGATCTCGATCTCGTCCACCTCGTCCGATTCCGGGATGTCGGTATGCAGCAGCAGTTCGAGGAGGTCCCTCTCCTCGTCGTCCGGCTCGTGAGCGTCGATCCAGTCGGCCTTGAGGATCTGGTTCGGGAGGTCCTCCCTCTGGAAATCCATCTCCTTGATGAGCCCGTTGTCTATTCTGAATAGCCTAAGCATGATGCGCTCCTGGCAGGTCCGGCGCCGGGTGCCGGCCGCGGCGAACGGCCACCGGATCCTCTACGGGGTCAACAAAAAGGGCGGCCTTATCGGTCGCCCTTTTTCTGTGGTCCTGAATTATTTCTGCGTCAGCCGGTGCACGCAGTCGACCATGAAGATCGCGTTTTCCGGCGGGACGGTTGGGAGGATGCCGTGGCCGAGGTTGAAGATGAGGCCCGGACGGCCGGCGTTCTCGTCCAGCACGCGCTTCACCTCGCGCTCGATGATCTCCTTGGGAGCGAAGAGCACGGTCGGGTCGAGGTTACCCTGTACCGCCATGTCGCCCAGGATGTCGCGGGCCTTGCCCAGGTTGACGTGCCAGTCGAGGCCCATGACGTCACCGCCGGCCTCTTTGACGATCTCCAGCATGGTGCCGGCGCCCTTGACGAAGTGAATCACGGGGACGTTGGTGCGGTTCAGCCCGTTGATGAGGCGCTGGGTGTAGGGGAGGACGTAGCGCTCGTAGTCGGCCGGGGAGAGCATGCCGCCCCAGGTATCAAAGATCTGGATGGCCTGTGCGCCGGCAGCGATCTGGGCGTTCAGGTACTCCATGTCCATGGTGGTGATCTTGTCCATGAGGGCCGCGTAGATCTCCGGCTCGGCGTACATCATCTTCTTGAGCGCAGCGAAGTCCTTGGAGCCTTTGCCCTCGACCATGTAGCAGGCGAGGGTGAAGGGCGCACCGCCGAAGCCGATCAGCGGCACCTTGGCAGCCAGCTCTTTGCGGAGCAGTTTCACGGCGTCGAGCACGTAGGGGACGTCGGTCTCCATTTTCGGGATCTTGAGCGCCTCGACGTCGGCCATGGTGCGGATCGGCTTGGTGAAGACCGGGCCCGGGGTGAAGTCGAGCTCCATGCCCATCGGCTCGATCGGGGTGAGGATGTCGGAGAAGAGGATGGCTGCGTCGACGCCGAGGATGTCCACCGGCTGAATGGTCACTTCAGCGGCGAGTTCAGGGGTCTTGCAGAGTTCCAGGAAGGTGCATTTGGAACGGACGCGCATGTAGTCGGGGAGATAACGGCCAGCCTGGCGCATAAGCCATACCGGCACTCGGTCTACCGGCTTACCCCAACAAGCGTCTAAAAAGCGAGTATTCATAGTAATCCTCCTGGGTGAAATATGTAATGTATCTCGTTCAGTACATGACATCGCGCCCTCCCGTCAGGAGGGGGGGGCAAATCATCAAATTATTTCTGCTCTTTTCTCTGCACCTTGATCGGCACGTAGTTGCAGAACGGTTCCTCTTCCATGTAGTCGCCGTACACCGCATCGGCGCGGGCGCGGCAGCCGCCGCAGACGTTCAGGTACTCGCACTCGCCGCACTTCCCTTTGTACGCTTTGAAATCGCGCAGGTCCTTGAAGATCTCGGAGTTCTCCCAAAGTTCCTTGAAAGGGGTTTCCTTCACGTTGCCCGCGGTGCGGTGGAAGTAGGAGCAGGGCTTCAGGTTGCCGAAGCAGTCGATGAGGCAGATGGTCTGCGCGGCGATGCACCCCTTGCCGCCGCCGGTGGAGAAGGTGAGCGAGCGACGCTCGAATTTCTCGCCTTCCGCCTTGGCCTTTTGCGGCACGATGCGGTAGTAGTGCGGCGCGCAGGTGGGACGCATGAGGATGTCGTCCTCGTTCTTCTCCTGGTGGTAGTGCCAGTCGAGGATCTCCTCGTAGTCCTCCTTGGAGATCAGCTCGCTCATGATCTCCTCGCCGCGGCCGGTCGGGACGATCATGAACATGTACCAGGCGGTGGCGCCGATGGACTTGGCCACCTTGAAGGTGTTGGCGATGTCGGTCTGGTTGCGCTTGGTGAAGGAGGAGTTGATCAGGAACTTCTGGCCGTGCTTTCTGAACAGTTCGGCCGCCTTCATGACGCCCTCGAAGGCGCCCGGGCACTGGCGGAAGTCGTCGTGGACCTCGGCGCAGGAGCCGTCCAGGGAGAGCGACACCATCTTGATGTCGGCCTTTTTCATCTTCTCGCAAACCTCGTCGGTGACCAGCGAACCGTTGGTCGCCATGCACATCCTGAGGCCCAGCGAGGTGCCGTACTCGGCCAGTTCGAAGATATCCGGCCTCATCAGCGGCTCACCGCCGGAGAGAACCACGACCGGCTTCGAGAAGTCGGCGATTTCCTTGAGGAGCTTCTTCCCTTCCTCGGTGGTGAAGTCACCTTCCGACGAAGTCATCTCGGACGAGCAGCGGCAGTGCACGCATTTGAGGTTGCAGCGCTGGGTGGTTTCCCAGGCGATCCATTTGGGTACGAACTCTTCGGCCATGGCATCTCCAATAGTTACCCTGGAAAGCGTTGCGATGCGGCGGGGGGCTAATCGACTCGGGCAGGGAACGGATTCACGCCAAAAACGGTCGGCTCTGCGACAAGGTACGCTCGGTTTGCCGGCTTCGCGACACGGCGTCCGAAGGGGGCATCCAGGAGGTAAAAAGTTTACTGCAAACTTTACTATGAATGACTCGGGAAACTCAAGAAGAATCGCTTATTCCGCCATCTTGCGGTTGAAGGTGTATACGGCGATAGTGAAGCAGGCGGCGGCAGTCAGCACCAGGTTCACCAGGTACTGTGACGGGATCACTCCTGTCAGCAACGCATCGCGCGCTCCTTCGAATACCGCAGTTGTGGGAAGCAGCTGTATCAGCGGCAGGATGGATGAGGGGTAGGATGAAAGGGGGAAAAAGATACCGGCCATGAAGATAAGAGGCACTATGACTACCGACTGCACCCGGCCAATGTTTTCCGGTTTGTCTATGACAGTGCCGCAGATGGTGCCAAGACAGGAGAAGGTCATGGATGACAGTGCGATGCACAAAAGGTACATCGGCAGATTGGCGTAGTCGATGCGGAAGGGGGTGAGGGCGAGGATGACCAGGAAGACCACTGTTCCCTTGACCGCACCCTGCGAGAAGCCGGAGAAAATCTTGCCGATGACGATGTCGTACACGGTGACCGGGGTGACCCGGTACTCTTCGATGGTGCGCTGCACCTTGCGGTGGAACCACATGCTCCAGGAGCTCTCGTCGAAGGCGGCGTTCACCGCGGTCATCGAGATGAGGCCCGGCGCGATGAAGAGAGGGTAGGGGACGCCGTTTACATTTGTGATGTACCCCTTGAGGCCGAAGCCGAAGGCGAGGTAGAGGGTAAGCGGGTAGGCGACCACGGAGACGAGTTCAGAGATGATGCTGCGCTTGAGCACCAGCATGTCCCTGCCCCAGATGGAAAATGCGCCTTTGAACATGAGGCTACTCCCTGACCTTTTCCCCGGTAAGCGAAATGAACACGTCCTCGAGTGTCGGCTCCTTGAGGCAAATGCGGCGGATGTCGGAGCCGGAGAGGTGGTCCATGAGCGGCTTGATCGACTCTTCGTCGGCCAGTGTGATCTGGAAGAGACTCCCGTCCCGCTCCACCCCCTTGACGAAGGGAAGCCCGGCCAGCACCCCCTGGTAGCGGTCGGCATCGTTTCGGAATTCTACCTGGTAGGTATGTGCCCGGGAGAAAGCATCCTTCAACTGCGCCGCGGTGCCGTCGGCGAGACACGTGCCATGATCCATGATCATGATCCGGTCACACAGCGCGTCGGCCTCGTCCATGTAGTGGGTGGTCAAAAAGACGGTCATGTTCCGGCGCAGGCCGCGGATGTGATCCCACAGGGAGCGCCTGGACTGCGGATCCAACCCGGTAGTCGGCTCGTCGAGGAAGAGTACCCGCGGCTCGTGCACCAGGGCGCGCGCCACCACGAGGCGACGCTGCATCCCGCCGGAGAAGGTGTCGGGGAAGTCGTGCTGGCGCGCGGCGAGCCCGGACATCTCCAACAGTTCGTCGATGCGAGGGTTGTAGGCCGCGGGACGCATGCCGTGCAGCCTGGCGTGCAGGGCCAGATTCTCGCGCGCGGTCAGGTAGCGGTCCAGGTTGTTTTCCTGGGGGACCACGCCGATCATGCGGCGCACCTCCTTGCCCGCGCTGAGAACGCTGTGCCCCTCGACGAAGGCGTCGCCGAGGGTAGGGCGCATCAGGGTGGTGAGGATCTTGATCAGGGTGGTCTTGCCGGCGCCGTTGGGCCCCAGGAGGCCGAACACGGTGCCGCGTTGCACCTCCAAGGAAAAGGCGTCCACGGCCTTGAAGCCGTCGTAGCTCTTGGTGATCTCGTGCAGCGTGATGGCGTAGTTCATAACCGCCCCGAACAGGGGCTATCCCTGTTATCCCTGTTAATTTTGCAGTGGGAAAAGAAGCGAGAAGGTGCTGCCACCGCCGGCGGCCTCTTCCACCCAGACCACACCCTCGTGTGCATCCATGATGCCGCGCACGATGGAAAGGCCGAGCCCCGACCCCTTGGACATGAAGGCGGTGTCGCCGGAGGAGTGGTGCGCGATGTCGCCTACCCCGTAGAACTTGTCGAAGATCCTGACCCGCTCGTCGACGGGAATGCCGATGCCGCTGTCACTCACCTGCAACAGGTAATAGCTCTCGGCGGCGGCGATGTTGTTCGGGAATGCCGAGTAGAACTGGCGCAGGGCGGGGGTTAGCTCCTTGAGCCGCGCATGCTTCAGCACCCGCCCGGTGAGCCGGACCTCTCCTCCGTCCCGGGTGAACTTGATGGCGTTTTCCATGAGGTTGCGGATGGCCAGCGTGACGAACCCTTCGTCGACGGGGACGTCGGCCTCGTCTCCGCCGATACTCACCGTGATGTGCCGTTCCGAGAGCGGCAGCACGAAGAGGTTATGCACCTCGCGGCAGACGTGCATCAGGTTGGCCGGCTTCTTCTGGGCCAGCGGCCCCTGGGCCTCGATTCTGGAAATGGAAAGGAGATCCTCGACCAGCTTCCTGAGTTGCACCGTCCCCTCGTAGACCGAGGCGAGGATGGTGTGCTGCTCCGGCGTCATCGGGATGCCAGCGTACTTCAAGAGGAACTCGGCCCCTCCCATGATGGAGGTGATCGGCGTCTTCAGTTCATGCGAGGCGATACCGATGAAGTTGTTCTTGGCGGTGTTGAGCCGCCCCAACTCGATGTTGGCCCGCTTCACCTTCTGCAGGTTTTCCTTGAGCTCTATCTTGCTCTTGTAAAGCTCTTCAGCCTTCTCCTTCATCTTGTCGTAAAGGCTGTAGTTGTCGATAAGGACGGCGAGCTGCCCGGCGATGGAGCAGAGCAGGAACACGTCGCGGTCGCTGTAGCTGCGCCCGGACAGGGTTCCTACCGTCATCACCCCCATCACTTCCTGGCCTATCTTCAGGGGCACCGTACACCAGGAGTGCAGCCCCATTGCGATAGCGGCCTTCTTGGCCTTGTCCGGGAAACGGGCGTCGGGCTCCTCGCCCAGGAAGGGGCGACCGCTCTGCGCCAGCTTGCTCCACGCCTCGTCGGCCGGCAGCGCCTTCATCGCTTTCTCGAAGGCGGGAGAGAGCCCCAGTGAGGCGCGCATGCGCAGCTTCTCCCCCTCAAAGAGGTGGATGCAGGAGAAGTCCATCTGCAGCATGTTGTGCAGCTGGAACAGCAGGTCCCCCATCACCTTCTCCACCCCCTTGGTGTACTGCAGGCGGAAGGCCACGGCGTACAGGGTGAGGAGCTCGCGGTCGCTGGTCCGCTTCTCCTCCTCGACCTCGCGCCGCTTGGTGATGTCCTTGATGATGTGAACGAAGCCGCGGTCGTTGCCTTCGATGCGCATGGGGTAACTGGTCACGTTGTACCAGCCGCTCAAGTTGGGGAAACGGACGTCCTCGTCGGCTTCCCCCTGCATGTGCAGGAAGCGGAAGACCTTCCCCTCGGGCTGCTCTGTTCCGAAAAAGATCTCGTCGATGCGCTTGCCGAGCACCGCGTCGTACCCGCCCGGGAAATAGGAGGTCACCCGGCCGTTGCAGCGGGAGATGACCCCTTCGGCGTCGGTGATGATGATAAGATCGGAAACCGCGTCAAAGACCGATTCCCACTCCGCCTTGCCGCGACGCACCTTGTCCTGGGTCTGCCGGTGCGTCCTGCGTTCAGCCGCCTCGCGCAGCTCACGTTCCACCACCGGCACCAGGCGGGCCAGGTTGCCCTTCATGAGGTAGTCGTTGGCCCCCGACTTCATGGCGGCTACCGCCAAGTCCTCGCCTATTTTGCCCGAGACGATGATGAAAGGGATGTCCTGTCCGCTTTCGTGCAACACCTGGAGCGCCCCCAGGGCATCGAACGAGGGCATGCGGTAGTCGGAGATGACCACGTCCCACTTGCACGTTTCCAGCGCGTACCGCATCCCCTCTGCGGTCTCCACTCTCTGGTGCTCTAGCTGGTAGCCGCCACGAACCAGTTCCCGGACCAGCAACAGGCTGTCTTCCTGAGAATCCTCAACCAGCAGAAGTTTTAACTCTTTGGAAACCATGGGCAACCCGCTTGACGTTTGACAATGGACAACTGACGACGTTGTTCTTAAAGGAAAATCTGTATCAGGGACAAAGGCCGCTGTCACGTTTCGGCAGCGGCCTTTTTTGATTATGAAGCTTCTATGTCATTACCAATTTCATTCGACAATTGAACTTGTTCATTGTCAACGGTCAAAGCTCCATTGTCAATCGCCAGTCTTCCGGTTCGCGTTGTCAATTGTCAATTGCCTCACGCCCCAGCGTGAAGTAGAAGGTGGCCCCCTGCCCCGGTGCGCTCTCGGCCCAGATCCTGCCCCCGTGGCGGGTCACGATGCGCTGGGCGATGGCGAGCCCGACGCCGCTCCCCTCGAATTCGTCGGCGCGGTGCAACCTGTGGAACACCGTGAAGAGCTTTTCCGCGTAGGCCATGTCGAAACCGGCCCCGTTGTCACTGACGAAGTACACCGGCTGCCCCGCCTCTTGCTGCACCCCGAACCGGATCTGCGCCTGCGGGGTCTTGGAAGTGAACTTCCAGGCGTTGCCGAGCAGTATCTCGAGCAGCTGCCGCGCCAGCTTGGCATCGGCCTCGACCGTGATCCCCTCGGCGATGTCGAACTCTACCGACCGACCGGGCTCATGGTGCTTGAGCTCAAGCGCGATGACCTGGGCCTTGACGCTGAGATCTACTTGGCGCGGCTCCATCTCGGAGCGTCCTGCCCGTACCAGCTGTAGCACGGCGTCGATCAACTGCGCCATCTTCCCGGTCGCCTGGCAGATCCGGTTCAGGTACTCCTGCCCCTGGCTGCCGAGCTGGTCGCCGTAGTCGTCCAACAGGGCCCGGCTGAACCCGTCGATGTGTCGCAAGGGGGCCCGCAGATCATGGGAGACGGAGTAGCTGAATGACTCCAGCTCCCGGTGCGCCACCTCCAACTGGGCCAACTGTTCGGTCACCTGGCGCCGCAAGTGATCCAGGTCCTGTCCCTGCGAAGCCGGCTCGAGCCGCCGCGCCAGCACCAGGTGGGCCGGCTCGTTTTGGAACGTGACCGGGTGCCAGCTGAGCTGCAGCTTAATCTCGGTGCCGTCCAGCATGCGCTGCAGGGAAGGAACGACCTGGTCCCGGTCCGCCGGTGGAGGCGCGCCCCCACCGAGGTGGGAGAGGTTCAGCTCCATGAACTGGTTGCGACGATAGCCGTACAGCCTGAGGGCCGCCTCGTTGACCGCCAGGAATTGCCCGGTGTCGCGGTGACAGACCCACATGGCCTCAGGGTTTTCCTCAAACAACTCGCGGTATCCCGCGTCACTTTCTCGCAGCGCCACTTAACCCTCCCGTCCCAAGATCATGTCAACGTAACTGCCGGCACTCCCATGAGAGGGGTCTCCTCTCCAACGCTGCTCTACTTTACTATATTTGCCAAAAGAAAAAAGAGAAATAATTAAAGGGCGTTTCGAAATACCGCAGCAGGTTCCCCCGTACCTGCAACTAATGAAACGTTGACATCGTTATTCCTCGGGCTCCTCCGGTTGGGCGGAAAGCAGGATGGTGAAGACGCTGCCTGCCCCCGGCGCGCTCTCGGCCCATATGTAGCCGCCGTGGGCATCCACGGCCTTCCTGCAGAAGGCGAGCCCGAGCCCCGTGCCGCGGGTCTTACCCTGGCGGCGGTTCCTGGCCTGGACGAAGCGATCGAAGATAGAGCCCAGCGACTCCTGGGGGATGCCGACCCCGCTGTCGCGCACCCGGATCCGGACGAAGTCTCCTTCCGTGGGAAGCTCCTGGGGCGCGTAGTTCTGCTCCGGGACCTGGCCGGTGACCGTGGTCGGGTCGTGCACCAGGTCGGCCGACACCTCGATCTCGCCCCCCTCCGGGGTGAACTTCACCGCGTTGGAAAGGAGGTTCCCCATGATCCTGTTGAAGGAGGAACGGTCCACGGAAACCGGGGGAAGCCCGGAGGGGAGGGTGGTGAAGAGCTTGATGTCCCCGCGCTGCGCCAGGGTCTGGAACTTGGTGACGGTGCGGTTCACCAGCGAGCCCGGATCCTCGTCCCTGAAGCTGAGCTTCATCTTGCCCGCCTCGAACTTGTGGATACCGAGCAGGGTGTCGATCATCTCCACCATCTCCTCGCAGCTCTCGATGGCGGCGTTCAGGTACTCGCGCTGGTCCGGCGTGATCGGGCCGAGTTTCGCCTCCCGCACCAGGTCGATGGAACCGACCACCGCGGTGATCGGGGATTTCAGGTCGTGCGACAGCATGCTGACGAAATCTTCCTTCTCCTGCTCCAGTTCCTTGAGCTTGGAGATGTCGCGGATGATCTCGACGCTCCCCACCAGTTCGCCGGCTCCGTTTTTGAGCGGCGCCGCGGAGGAGAGGACTGGCACCTGCTGCCCGCCGACCTGGAGCTGGTAGGCGACGTCCAGGCAGGGCTCGCCGGTGCGCAGCACGGTTCGGGTCGGCAGTTCCCCTCCCGGCACCTCGGCTTTCAACACCTCTTCCACGACCTTGCCCTTGATGTCCCCATCACCGGACAGGACGCTCTCCGCCTGGCGGCTCGCGGTGATGATGGTCCCTTCCAGGTCGACCGCCAGCAACAGATCCGCCATACCCTGGAGCACCGCCGCCATCTTGAGGCGCTCCTCGTCCAACTGCCGTTGCAGCCGGGCGTTTTCCTTCCTGGTGCGGTCGATACCGATGGCGCGCTCCACCTTCTGCAGCATGTCGTCCGAGGAGAAGGGCTTGGAGATATAGTCCAGTGCGCCCTTCTTCATGGCGTCCACCGCGATGTCCTCGCTGCCGTGCGCCGTCATCATCACCACGGGAGTCTGGTCGCTACGGATACGGCTCAGCACTTCCAGGCCGTCCATGCGGGGCATCTTGATGTCCAGCATGATCAGCGCGAAGGGTTCGCGCTCGATCGCCTCCAGCGCCTCCACGCCGTCGCGGGCCCGCTCGGTCTCGAAACCGGCGTCTTCCAGCTGCAGCTTGAGGATGAGGGCGATGTCCCCCTCGTCGTCAACTATAAGAATCTTATCCTTTGGCATCGGTCTCCCCTATGATTGGCACGGTGAAGCTGAAGGTGTTGCCGCGCTCCTGGGCGGCGGTGTAGAAGATCCGGCCGTGGTGGCGCTCGATGATCTCCTTGCAGATGGCGAGCCCCAGCCCGGTGCCACCCACCTTGCCCCGTTCCTGGCACTCTATCTGTTGGAATTTTTTGAAAAGCTTGTCGCGGTCCGACCACTGGATCACGCGCCCCTTGTCGGCCACCGACACCACCACGTAGTTCCCTTCCTGCTCCGCGCTGATCATCACCACCTTACCCTCGGGCGAGAACTTCACCGCGTTGGAAAGGAGGTTGGTGATCACCTGGATCAGGCGGTCGCTGTCGCCGTAGACCATGGGGAGGTGCTCGCCGACGGTGTTGACGATGGTGATGTCGCGTCCCATGGCGTAGGACTTGATCTCCTCGACGGCGTACACCGTGAGTTCGCCGATGGAGACCGGCTTGAACTTGAACACCATCCCGCCCGACTCGATGCCCGAGATGTCGAGGATCTCGCCGATCAGCCGGATCAGACGCTGGGTGTTGCGGAAGCAGACGGTAAGGAGCTGCCGCTCGGTGTCGGTGAGCCACTTGCTCCGGGTCAAAAGGAGCTGCAGCGATCCCTTGATGGAGGTGAGCGGGGTCTTCAGCTCATGCGAGACCGTGGAGATGAACTCGGTCTTCATCCGGTCCACCTGCTGCTCCACGGTAACGTCGCGGATGGAGAGGACGATGCCTGCGAAGTTGCCGAACTCGTCGGAGAGCGAGGAGAGGTAGACGTACAGCCGCTTCCCCTTCACCGTCAGCTCCTCCTTGGTCCCGCCGCCGCGGTCGGGCTGGGCCAGGTCCTTGATCCGCTCCCAAAGCGACGTGAAGCCTACCAGTTCGCATACCTGTTCGATGGGCTGCCCTACCACGCGGTGCGGCACCATCTCGAAGAGCTGCTGCGCCGCCGGGTTGAAGAGCACCACCCGGTTGTCCAGGTCGGTCACCACCACGGCCTCGGCCAGGCTGGTCAACACCGCCTCCAGCCTCCCCATCTCCATGACCAAGGCCGAGGTCCGCTCGTCCACCATCCGCTCCAGCTGCTCGTTCAAGTCCTGGAGGTCGTCCGTCTTCTTGTTGATGATGGAGTCGCGTTCCTTAAGTGCCTGCACCATCTTGTTGAACGAAGAGGCCAGCACCCCCACCTCGTCGTCCTGGTCCCCCTCGACCCTCTGGTCCAGATCCCCCTGTTCGATCTTGCTGGCGCTCGCCGCCAGTTGCCGCAGAGGCCCGGTCAGGTGGCGGGAGGCGAGAAAAGCGAGGCCGAAGGAACAGATGATGCCGATAAATGCGGAGGCGAGGATGTTGCCGAGATTCTCACGCTTGGTTTCCCTAAACCTTTCGGTGGCAACGGCGACCGAAACGGAACCGACGAATTCGCCCCGACTGTTCAGGATGGGGTCGATAACCGTTTCGTAGTCTCTCGACCCGATGCGCGCCTCGCCGCGATAGACCTCGCCCCGCTCCAGCACGTCGATGACTTGGGGTGAGAGGGTGGAGATGTCGCGCAGGGTGGCCGGCAGGCTGCTGGCGATGCGCAGGTCCCGTTGGGTGATACTCACCTCGACGTCTCTGCCGGATACCTCCTGCAGTTCGCTGGGGAGTATCGCGTGATTGTTGAGCACTTCGCCGGCAACGAAACATCCGAGCTCGGCGCCGCTATCGCTCAGTACCGGCACCACCACCGTGTTCACCAGCGCCTCGGCGTTACTCTCCTGTTCGCAATACCGGGTCGTCCCTGCCTGGCACAGTACCGCCGCCGGGAGGATCTCGGTGGAATGCACCGCCCGTTTTCCCGCCAGTGCCTGGTCCAGCACCCCGGGCAGGTACAGTTCCTCGCCGTAGGAGTTGGTGTTGATGCCGGCAACGATCCGCTTTCTGCCATCGATCACCAGCAGGAAGTCCAGGTAGGGGAGCACCTTGTGCACGTCTTTGAGACGGGAGTCGAGCCAGGGGCGGTCCCCGGTCACCAGGTGTTCCTGCACCGTTTTCGAGCTGGCTGGCTGCAGCAGCGAATATTTGACCACCCTGGCGCGGTCCTGGTATTGGCTGCGGGCGTAGGTGAGGTTGGTTTCCAGGTTACGGTCGACCTCTGAACGCAGGGACGCGCTCATGGTCTTCATGGTCGAGTAGATCAGGGTGGAATAAGAGATGAGAAGGATGGCGAGAATGGACAGGAGCAGTTTGGTTCTTATGCCAAAGCGTGGTTGCATTACCTATCCTTGGTGGAAAAACAGGCTGAGGTCAAGGTTGAGGTTGAGAACTTCGCTTCACCTTAACCTTGACCTCGACCTGCTGTTAAGCTCCTTCGGCCTTGAGGTTCCTGGTCATAAGCTCAAGGACCGCTTCTCGTGCCGGCTTGTTCTGGTAGAGCATCTGGTACATCTGGTCGATGATGGGCATCTCGACCCCCAGCTTCTTGGCCAGGTTGTAGGCGGATTCCGTGGTCTTGACCCCTTCGGCCACCATGCGCATTTCGCCGAGGATCTCCTCGAGGCGGCGCCCCTGCCCGATCTGGATGCCGACGCTGCGGTTCCTGGACAGGTCGCCGGTGCAGGTGAGCACCAGGTCTCCCATCCCGGCGAGCCCCGCGAAGGTGGCGGGCTGGGCCCCCATGGCGAGCCCGAGCCGGGTCATCTCGGCAAGGCCGCGGGTGATCAGGGCCGCGCGGGTGTTGCAGCCGAAGCCAAGACCGTCCGAGATGCCCGCGGCGATGGCGATGACGTTCTTGATGGCGCCGCCAAGTTCCACCCCCACCACGTCCGAGTTACGGTAGACCCGGAAGAAGTTGGTGTTGAATGCTTCCTGCACCCGGCGCGCGATCTGCTCGGTAGCAGCGGCAGCCGCTACCGCGGTCGGCATCTCCTGCGCCACCTCGCGCGCGAAGCTCGGGCCGGAGAGGGCGGCGAAGTTGGCGTACATCTCCGGGGGGAGGATTTCCTGGTAGATTTCGGAAACGGTGGCCAAGGTGTCCACCTCGATCCCCTTGCTGGCGGAGATGATGACCGCCTCTTTGGGGATGAAGGGGAGGGAGTTGCTGATCACCCGACGCACTAGCTGGGACGGCACCACGCAGAGCACCATGGTGCAGCCGCGGTAGGCCTCCTCGAGGTCGTTGGTGAAAGCGAGGCTTTCCTGCAGCGTGATGCCCGGGAGGAAGAGGTTGTTCTCCCTGGTGTCGCGCATGGTGACCACCAGTTCCGCCTCGTAGGCCCACAGGGTGACCTGGTGGCCCTTCTTGGCGAGCAGGTCGGCTAGCGTGGTGCCCCAACTGCCGGCACCGATTACTGCAACTTTCTCTAGCATCTATTCAAGCCCTCTTACCGTGTGCGTAGCCCTCATGAGGACCTCATTGTAGCACAAATAATTAACATTCTCGCCTGCGTCACCGCTTTCGCCAGCTGCATCTACATCCCCTCTCCCTCCGGGAGAGGGGCGGGGTGAGGGGCTTCCGCTACAGCTCTTCTACCGCCCTCAGCGGCGGCTCCTCGCCGCGCTCCAGCGATTCCCGGGCGATCTCCATGCTCTCCAGAGCGAAGCGGCGCAGGAACGGGTGCAGGTGGTGCGGCAGCGGGCTGTCCACCATGCTGTCGGCAAGTCCCACAATCTTGGCCACTTCGAGGTTGTCCCTGCCGCAGCGGCGCATCAGGTCCGCACTTACCAGCAGCCGCTCCCGGATCAATTCCATCTCGGGCGCCAGCAGCTCCGCGCAGAAACGCTCCAGAACCTGCTCGCACCCCTTGCCGCTGCGGTATTCCTCGGCGAAGTCGTAGACCCGCTGTGCCGCCATGAACCAGCCGGAGAAGAAGCTGTCGGCGAAGAGCCGTTGGGCCAGTTGCTCGCCCTCGTGGAAGCTGAGCCGGCGACCGCGGGGGAGGTCGGTGAGCTTTTCCGTGAACCGTGCCGGGGTCATGTCCTCGCCGGCAAAGATACCGCGCCTCATGTAGAAGTCAGCCGGGAGGTAGCAGAGGTCACGGCTCCAGTAAAGGGCGTCACGCACGAGGTCCAGCAGGTACCCCGGAGCCACCTCGATCAGGTCGTCCTGCATCCGGAACCCTTCCACCTCGGCAGTGAAGTTGTCGAGGGTGAGGTCCCCGGCGCCCCAGGCGGCCAGCACTCCACGCCGCTCGTGCACCTGCATGTACAGCACGCTGACCGTATCCGGCCCAGCCCAGCGGGACAGGAGCAGGGAACGGTACCCGTCCCCGTCCGGCGGCGTCGCATAGGCAGTATGGAACGGAAGCTGTTTGCGCGGCGGCGGCACCACGACCCCCAGGAAACGGAGCCTGCGCAGGGCCTTCTCGGCGAAAGGAGCCAGTTCAGCGTCGCAGTCGGCCAGGAAGTCCTGCAGCACGGCTGCGGCCCTGGAGTCCCTTATTTTACCCAGGGCTGCCAGCGCGGATTGCACGATATCGCGGTCCTCGTGCCAGAGCATTGCCTGAAGCAAGCGGGGGGACTGGTCGTCGCCCGAGTGGCACAACTCGCGGATCACGACCTGCTGCACTTCGGCAGGGTAGGAGAGGAAGTCGTCCAGGAAGGTGACCATCCCCTCCTCGCCCAGTTGCATGGCTCCCTGGACCTGCTGCCCCAGCGAGGTGCCGCCGGAACTCGGCTTGTCATGCTTGAAGGGAGGTGAGTTGACGTCGACGCCGTACCCTTCCAGCGCGATCATCAGGGCGGCCTTGCCGTCGGCAGCGAGGTCCTGGCGCTTGAGCGCTATCTGGATCAACTGGTCGAGCCAGTCGCTGGTATCGAAGAAGTCCAGTATGTAGGCATACTTGGTGATCAGTTCTCCCGAGTTTTCGCGCCAGAGTTCCCGCACCAGCGGACGCAGCGCGCGTCTGCCCGCCTCCTGGAACTTCAGGCCAATCCGCTCCATCTCGTGGATAGAGATACCGTCACTCTTAAGCCGCACCAGGAGATCCAGAATATCGCGACGCTCGTTGAGGGAGTTGTCTACCTTCTCGCTCTGTTGCATGGGCCTACCCTTTTTCACTGCATGGCACCCCTCCAAAGGAGGGCAAAGATTGCATGTTCGACCGGTTGCTGCCTGTACTGCTCCTGCCGGGGGGACTCCGCCATGGTGGCATCGCCCTCACCCCTTCCCCTTTCCCGAAGGGCGAGGGGTCCTGCTCAACTATTCCCTTGCGAAGGGGTTTGACCGCCTTTCACTCCCTCTCCCGCCCGGGAGAGGGGCGGGGTGAGGACGGCTTTTACTCTTCGCCTTCGCCGCCCTCGGTTTCGAGTTCGACAATTTCGTCGATGTCGTTCTCTTCCTCGTTCTCCTCCTGGTCCTCTTTCTCGGCCAGGCGGGCCACGGCGACGACGCGCTCGTTCTCTTCCTTCACCATGAGGCGCACGCCCTGGGTGTTGCGGCCGATGATGGAGAAGCCGGCCACGGAGACGCGCAAGATCTTGCCCTGGTCGGTGATCAGCATCAGGTCGTTGTCGTCCACCACTTGCTTGATGTCCACCACGTTGCCGTTACGCTCGGTGGTCTTGATGGTGATGATTCCCTTGCCGCCGCGGGACTGGGTACGGTACTCGCTGATCTCGGTCCGCTTGCCGTAACCGTTCTCGGTGACGGTGAAGATGGTGGAATCGGTGAAGTTTTCGTTGAGAATCTCCATGCCGATCACCACGTCCTCGTCCTCCAGCGTCATGCCGCGCACGCCGCGGGAAACGCGGCCCACGGTGCGGACGTCGTCTTCCTTGAAGCGGATCGCCTTGCCGGTCGCGGTGGCGAGAAGCACGTCCTGCTTACCGTCGGTGAGGGCCACGGAGATCAACTTGTCCCCTTCGTCCAGGTTGACGGCGATGATGCCACCCACCCTCGGGTGCGAGTACTCCATCAGGTTGGTCTTCTTCACGACGCCGTTCCTGGTGGCCATCATGATGTACCTGTCGTCTACGAACTCCTTTACCGGGAGGATGGTGGTGATCTTCTCGTTGTTGGCGAGGTTCAACAGGTTCACGATTGCCTTGCCACGCGCTGCGCGGCCCGCTTCCGGAATCTCGTACACCTTCAACCAGTACACCTTGCCGGCGTCGGTGAAGAACATGAGGTAGTCCTTGGTGGAGGCGATGAACAGCTGCTCCACGAAATCCTCCTCTTTGGTCTTCATGCCGGTCTTCCCTTTGCCGCCGCGGCGCTGGGCGCGGTACAGGGTGACGGCGTTACGCTTGATGTAGCCGGTGTGCGAGATGGTGACCACCATGTCTTCCTCGACGATGGTGTCCTCGAGCGAAATGTCCGCGGTTTGCATCACGATCTCGGAGCGGCGCTTGTCGCCGAACTTGTCTTTCAGTTCCAGCAGTTCGCCCACGATGATCTTGAGGATCTCAGCCTCGGAAGCCAGGATCTCCTTCAGGCGGGCGATGTACTTCAGGATCTCGCGCAGCTCTTCGAGGATCTTCTCGCGCTCGAGACCGGTCAGGCGGTGCAGCCTCATGTCGAGGATGGCCTGGGCCTGCAGGTCGGAGAGCCCGAACTTCTCCATGAGGCCAACCTTCGCCTCGGCCGGCGAGGCGCTGGCCTTGATCAGCGCGATCACCTCGTCCAGGTTGTCCAAGGCGATCTTCAAGCCTTCCAGGATGTGAGCGCGGGCTTCGGCCTTCTTCAGGTCGAAGATGGTGCGGCGGGTGACGATCTCTTTCCTGTGCTCGATGAAGAACTCGATGGTCTCCTTCAGGGTCAGGACGCGCGGCCGGTTGTGCACGATGGCCAACATGATGATGCCGAAGGAAGACTGCATCTGGGTCTGCTTGTACAGGTGGTTCAGGATGATGGTCGGGTTCTCGTCCTTCTTGAGTTCGATGACGATGCGCATACCCTCGCGGTCGCTCTCGTCCCTCAAGTCGGAGATGCCCTCGATCTTCTTTTCCTTGACCAGTTCCGCGATTTTCTCTACCAGCTTGGCCTTGTTCACCTGGTACGGGATCTCGGTGACCACGATGGACTGGCGCTCGGTCTTCTTCTGGGTCTCGATCTGCACCTTGGCGCGCATCTGGATGATGCCGCGGCCGGTGGAGTAGGCCTTCATGATTCCTTCGCGGCCGTAGATGAAGCCGCCGGTCGGGAAGTCCGGCCCCGGGATCAGTTCCACCAGCTCCTCGAAGGAGAGCTGCGGGTTATCGATGATGGCGACGATGGCGTCCACGACCTCGGAGAGGTTGTGGGGTGGGATGTTGGTCGCCATGCCGACCGCGATGCCGGCGGAACCGTTCACCAGCAGGTTCGGGAACTTGGAGGGAAGGACCAGCGGCTCTTTCAAGGAGTCGTCGTAGTTGGGGCCGAACGGAACCGTTTCCTTGTCCAGGTCGTTCAGGAGCTCGTGGGCCAGCTGCTCCATCCTGATCTCGGTGTAACGCATTGCCGCCGGGGAGTCGCCGTCGATGGAGCCAAAGTTACCCTGGCCATCGACCAGCGGGTACCGCAGCGAGAAGTCCTGGGCCATCCTGACCAGGGTGTCGTAGACGGCGGTATCGCCGTGCGGGTGGTACTTACCGATGACGTCGCCGACGACGCGGGCCGATTTCTTGTACGGCTTGTTCCAGTCGTTGCTCATGTCGTACATGGCGTAGAGGCAGCGCCTGTGCACCGGCTTCAGGCCGTCACGTACGTCGGGAAGCGCGCGGCCGACGATGACCGACATGGCGTAATCCATGTAGGAGCGCTTCATCTCGTCTTCGATGTTCACCGATACCTTGTTCAGTTGATTCAGCATTTAGGAAACCCTTTCCGGTCAAAAGGCGGCACTTCCGGGCGAAATCCCCCGAAAAATGCCCTCACAATTGATTTGCAGTAGATATATGCAAAACGCTATCCCCTCCCGAAGGGAGGGGAAATTTTTTTTATTTAAGGATTCCAGGGCCTTAACACCTGTTAACACAGGGACGTTGCCTCCCGAGCTCCCCCCCTCTTACACGTCCAGGTTGACGACGTTGAGCGCGTTCTGCTCAATGAAGTCGCGGCGCGGCTCGACCTGGTCACCCATGAGCACGGTGAAGATCTCCTCGGCCGCCACGGCGTCCTCGATCTTCACCTGCAAGAGCACCCTGTTCTCCTGGTGCATGGTGGTCTCCCAGAGCTGCTCCGGGTTCATCTCGCCCAGACCTTTGTAGCGCTGGATGTAGAGACCCTTCTTGGCGCTCTCCATGAACCAGGACAGGATATCGTCCTGGCTCTCGCTCTCGAACATCACTTTGTCTTCCGGCCCGAGGATGACGCCGGCGCCGACACCCATCACGGAGCGGACCCGCTTGTGGTTCTCGAGCAGCATGGCGTACTCGTAGGAGTCCAGCACCTCGAAGATGGCCTGATCGGTCTTCACCCTGAGGTTACCGAAGGCGAAGATGATGCTGTCGTCGTAGACCTGGGCCTCCACCTCAGGGTGGGCCTCCTTCATCTTGGGCACCAGCGCGATCAGGTCCGACATCTCCTCCAGGCCCGGCTTGATGCCGGCCTTCAAGAAGACCTTCAGGAGCAGCTCGTTGATCCCCTTCTTGACCACCTTGTCGAAGAGCTCGTCGTAGTCGATCAACTGGGTGAGGATCGGGATGATCTGCTTGCCGCGGTAGGCGCGCTCGTCGTTGCCGGAGCCGAGTTTCAGGGTCATATCCTCGGTCCCTTCCTCGAGGAGGTACGCCTGCAGCGCCGCTTCGTTTTTCAGGTATTGCTCTTTCCTGCCGCGCTTGATTTTGTACAGCGGCGGCTGGGCGATATAGAGGTAGCCACGCTCGATCAGCTCCATCATCTGACGGAAGAAGAAGGTGAGCAAAAGCGTCAGGATGTGCGAACCGTCGACGTCCGCATCGGTCATGATGATGATGCGGTGGTAACGGAGCTTCGCGATGTCGAAGTCTTCCTTGCCGATCGAGGTGCCCAAGGCCGAGATCAGGGTCCTGATCTCCTGGGAGGCGAGCATCTTGTCGAAGCGCGCCTTCTCGACGTTGAGGATCTTACCCTTCAAGGGGAGGATCGCCTGGTACTTACGGTCACGCCCCTGCTTCGCCGAGCCCCCTGCGGAGTCACCCTCGACCAGGAACAGTTCGCACAGCGCCGGGTCCTTCTCCTGGCAGTCGGCCAGCTTGCCGGGGAGGGTGCCCACCTCGAGCGCCCCTTTGCGGCGGGTCAGTTCGCGGGCCTTCCTGGCCGCCTCGCGGGCACGGGCCGCGTCGATCGACTTCTCCAGGATCTTCCTGGCCATGGCCGGGTTTTCTTCCAGGTAGGTCGCCAGCTTCTCGTTCATCAGGGTCTCGACGTAACCTTTCACCTCGGAGTTGCCCAGCTTGGTCTTGGTCTGCCCCTCGAACTGCGGCTGGGAGATCTTGACGGAGATGACCGCGGTGAGACCTTCGCGCAGGTCGTCTCCCGAGATCGCCACCTTCACGTTCTTCAACAGGTTGTTGGCGGTGGCGTAGTTGTTCATGGTACGGGTGAGCGACGCCTTGAAGCCGATCAGGTGCGTGCCCCCCTCGTGGGTGTTGATGTTGTTGGCAAAGGAGAACACTTTCTCGTCGTAGGAGTCGTTGTACTGCATGGCGATCTCGATATCGACGCCGCTCTTCTCCCCCTTGATGTAGATCGGTTCCGCGTTGACCAGGTTCTTGTTCTTGTTCAGGTACTCGACGAAGCTCCTGATGCCGCCCTCGTAGAAGAAGTCGTGGTCCTTCTCGGTGCGCTCGTCATGGATCTTGATGCGCACGCCGGCGTTCAGGAAGGCGAGCTCCCTCAGGCGCTTGGAGAGGACGTCGAAGGAGAACTCGGTGGTCTCGAATATCTCGCCGTCGGGGAGGAAGGTGATCTTTGTGCCGCGACGCTTGGTCTCGCCGGTGATGGCGAGCGGCGCCTGGGGCACGCCCCTGCGGTAGCTCTGGGTGTAGAGGTTGCCGTTGCGGCGGATCTCCAGTTCCAGCTTGGTGGAGAGCGCGTTGACGACCGAGCTTCCCACGCCGTGCAGGCCGCCGGAAACCTTGTAGGAGGAGTTGTCGAACTTGCCGCCGGCATGGAGCACGGTGAGGACGACCTCGGCCGCTGACCGGCCCTCGGTGGGGTGCATGTCGGTCGGGATGCCGCGGCCGTTGTCCTCGACGGTGACCGAGCCGTCCAGGTGGATGGTGACCTGTACCGCATCGCAGTAGCCGGCGAGTGCCTCGTCGATGGCGTTGTCCACCAGTTCGTAAACCAGGTGGTGCAGACCTTGAGCAGCGGTGGAACCGATGTACATGGCCGGACGCTTTCTTACCGCTTCCAATCCTTCCAGAATCTGGATTTTATCCGCCCCGTAATCGCTTTGTTCTTCTGAGCTCATCGTTACCTCTTTCAAGAAAGTTCAATTACTCAATTTCCCGCCCCCGGAGGGGGAGGGGCAGGGGAGGGGGAAACTTCACAAACAAGCCCCTCCCAGCCTCCCCCCTTCGGGGAGAGGAGTGTCATCATGTTTTGGTCATCTCTCGATGATGCGGCCTTCACGTATCCTGAAGGTCCGATTGTCTTCCATCTCCTCGATCGCCACGTTGGAGAGCGACGTGGTGGTGATGAAGACCTGCATCTCTCTTTTCTTCAGAAAATCCATCAGGTTCCGGTTGCGCTCGCGGTCGAGTTCGCTGGTCATGTCGTCCAGCAGGAGCACCGGCGGTGCCTCGAAGCACCTGGTGATGTACTCGATCTCCGCCATCTTGAGCGCCAGCACGAAGGACCTCTGCTGTCCCTGCGATGCGAAGTGCCGGGCGGAGCGACCGTTCAACCCGAAGTAGAGGTCGTCCCGGTGCGGCCCTATGGCCGTAGTCTGGCGCCTCTTCTCTTCCGCCGCGTGCGCCTTGAGTGCATCGGCGAGGGCGGCGGCGGGATCCTCGCCATAGGCCTTCTGGTCCACCCCGTGCAGCCGGTACTCGATCTGCACCGTCTCGTCGTTGCCGGAAATCTCGCTGTAGAAGCCCTGCAGCAGTTTCCCTATCTCGGCCAGGTACGCCTTTCTTCGCTCGATCACCAGTTGCGCAGCCTGGATCAACTGCTCGGTCCAGACCTCGAGCCCGCTGCCGTCGCCGACCTTCAAGAGGGCGTTGCGGTTTTTCAGGATCTTCGAGTAGTCGTGAAAGGCGGCCAGGTAACTTAAATCGCAGGTGAAGACCGCCCGGTCCAGGTACCTGCGCCGCAGGTCCGGCCCCCCGCGCACCATGGATATCTCTTCCGGCGTGAAAAGCACCACGTTTAAACTGCCAAAGAAGTCGTCCAGCCGCGTCGCGAGCTTGGCGTCGATCTTCGCCTTTTTGCCTTGCTTCTCCAACAGCAGGGCGATCTCCCTGCTGACCCGGTCCCGTTCCACGATCCCCTTGATCAGGGCGAACTCCGAGCCGAACGCGATCAGCTCGGCGTTTTTCGCCTGCTTGAAGGACTTCATCGTCGCAAGGAGGTAGATCGATTCCAGCAGGTTGGTCTTGCCCTGGCCGTTATTGCCGTAAAAAACGTTGAACTTCTTGCCTGGAACAAGCTCGATGTTCTGCAGGTTACGGAATGAAGCAAGTTTGAGTTTTATAAGTTTCATAAAGACAGATTGAGACAAAGATTGAGATTAAGAAAACGAGGTGATTTCCAGTAGCTCTTCCATATCCGGCTGTTGTCTCCGGTTTTCTTAATCTTTGTCTTAATCTTTATCTGCCTTTTAGAGCCTCATCGGCATGATGACCGCCAGGAACTCCTCGCCGCCCGCTGCCTTCATTATGACCGGTGAGAGCTCGTCCTTGAGTTTCAGCTCCACCTCACGCTGCTCCATGACCGAAAGGACGTCGATCAGGTACTTGGCGTTGAAACGGGCCGAGATACCGTTGCCGTCGTAATCGATCTCGATCTCCTCGCGCGCCTCGCCCAGTTCCGGGTTGCTGGAGGAAATGATCACCAGCTCCGGGTTGACGTCGATCTTGACCCCCTTGAACTTCTCGGAAGAGAGGATCGACATCCTTTTCAGGGAGTGGAGGAACTTGTCGCGGTTGATCTGGACGATGCGGTCGTTGGCAACCGGGATGACCTTGGTGTAGTCCGGGAATTCGCCGTCGATGAGGCGCATCACCACCACGGTGTTCCCCTTCTTGATGACGGCGCTGTTGTCCATAAAGCCCAGCATGATCTCGCCGTCCTCTTCCTCCACCATCTTCTTCAACTCGAAGATGCCTTTTCTCGGGAAGATGACGCCTTTGGAAAGCTCGGCGGTGATGTTGCCGTTGATCTCTTTTTGGGCGACGGAGAGGCGGTGACCGTCGGTTGCCACCATCTTGAGGACGTTGGTGCCGTTTTCGTCGAACGCCTTGATGAAGATACCATTCAGGTTGTACTTGGTCTCGTCGTAGCAGATGGCATAGGAGGTCTTCTCGATCATGTCAGCCAGGATCTCGTTTTTGAAGACCAGGAAGCTCTCCTCCTTCACCTTGGGGAAGTAGGGGAATTCTTCCGAGGAGAGACCGACGATGTTGAAGCGGGCCTTGCCACAGGTGATCTCGACCCAGTCGTTGTCCTTGGTGGTGAAGAGAATTTCCTCGTCCGGCATCTCCTTGACGATCTCGTAGAGTTTCTTGGCCGAGACGGTGATCTTGCCTTCGCGGATCACGGTGGTCGGGTAGGAGCTCTTCATGCCAACCTCTAGATCGGTGGCGGTGATGAAGAGCTGGTCGTTCTGAACCTCCAGCAGTGCGTTGGAGAGAATGGGCATGGTGTTACGCTTTTCTACGATACCCTGGATTCTCTGGAGGGCTTTCATAAAAATCTCTTTGCTGATTCTGAATTCCATGTCTCTCTCCGGTTCTAGTTTTATTATGTTTTATATAAAGATTGTAGTAGTAGATAGTGTCCTGTTGATACTGTGGACAACCCTGTTTACCCTTTGAAACTGCTGAACTTTTGGCTCTGGAAACCTGGCGGGATAATCCGTCCAGTTATGTTCATTTCTGCACAGCTTTTTTTGACAGGGCCTCAGACAGGCAGTTTCTCCACAGTTATCCCCACTATGTGAACAGCCTTTTCTTGATATCTTCCACAGTCGCCTTCAGGTCAGCGTCGGCCGCCAACTGCTTCTCTATTTTCTTTACCGAGTGGATGATGGTCGAGTGGTCCTTGCCGCCGAATTTCTCGCCGATCTCCGGGTAGGACGCCTTGGTCAGTTCCCGGCATATATATATGGCGATCTGACGCGGCACCACCAGTGTCTTGATGCGCTTGTCCGACTTGAGCTCGGATAGCTTGATGCGGAAATGGTCGGCGACCATCTTCTGGATCATCTCAACGCTGATGTCGCGGGTCTTCTCGACGATGATGTCCTTCATCACCTCGCGTGCCATGGACAGGGTGATCTCTTTACCAGTCAGGCTCGCAAAGGCCTCCAGGCGGATCAGCATCCCTTCCAGTTCGCGGATGTTGCTGGTGGCGCCCTCGGCAAGGAACAGCGCCACGTCGTCGGGGAGGTTTACCGCGTGCATGTCGGACTTCTTCTTGAGAATGGCGACCTTGGTCTCCACACCCGGCGGCTGGATGTCCGCGATCAGGCCCCACTCGAAACGCGATCTCAGGCGCTCTTCGAGGCCCGGGATGTCCTTGGGGAATTTGTCCGAGGTGACCACGATCTGTTTGTGGGACTCGTAGAGCGCGTTGAAGGTGTGGAAGAATTCCTCCTGGGTCGCCTCTTTTCCGGCCATGAACTGGATGTCGTCGATGAGCAGCAGGTCCATCTTCCTGAACTTGTTGCGGAACTCATCCATCTTCTTGTAGCGGAGCGAGTTGATCATCTCGTTCATGAACTTTTCGGACGAGTAGTAGCAGATCTTCGCCCTGGGGTTCTTAGCCAGGATCTGGTTGCCGATTGCGTTAACCAGGTGCGTCTTGCCCAAACCCACGCCCCCGTAAATAAAGAGCGGGTTGTAGTTGGAGGCCGGCTTGTTGGCCACCGCCTGGGACGCCGCATAGGCGAACTGGTTGCTCGGCCCGGACACGAAGGACTCGAAGGTGTACTTGGGGTTGAGGTTAGGGACTAGTTCGGGCTTTTTGTCCTTCTCCTTTTCCTTGTCCTTTTCCCCTTCCTTCTCTTTCTCCTTCTCCTTGCCTTTTGCTTTCGGCTCCTTGTCCGCCTTGGGCTCGGTCAGCTCGGGCTTCGCTTCGGCGACGTGGAACTCGATGTGGTAGGTCTTTGAGGTGATCGCGGAGAGTACTTCCTTGATCATGGCGAGGTACTTGTCAGTAACCCATTTCTGAAAGAACGAACTCGGTACTTCGAGGACTACGGTGTCTGCGGTGGCGCCAAGAAACTTAAGCGGCTCTATCCAGGTCGTGTAAGTCTGCTCAGTTAATACTTGTTTAAGATTTGCCTGGGCTTCCAGCCAAATATTTTCCATGGAGAGAGGCCTTTTTTTCACTGTTTTTAAACAGCTTTATCAACAACTGTTGATAATAGATAAGTTACACGATTTCAGAGGCTTATCGAATTTTGAACAGAATAAGCCGATGTTAAGAAAATTGGCGTGTCACACTACCATGTCAGCCCCTTTTTTTGCAAGGCAAAACTTGGCTTTAAAGAAACACCTTGACAAGAATTGGCCTTTATGTTTAAGTTCGACACTTGCCTTTAAAAGCATTGTTACCCTAAGACTTAAGGAGCAGATAAAGATGAAAAGAACTTACCAGCCCAGCAATACTTCCAGGAAAAGGACCCACGGTTTCCTCGTGCGTATGGCCACCAAGAACGGCCGTCTCGTTATCAAGAGGAGAAGGGCTAAAGGCCGCAAGCGTCTCTCCGTAGGCATTGCCACCAAGTAATCTCCTTTTTGTCCTGCTCGGATTTTCCCAAGGCTGAACGCCTGCGCAGGCGCCCCGAATTCCTGCAGTTCAACGACGGTGCGTCGAAGATGCACACGCCGCACTTTCTGCTGCTCTGGAAGGTTAAAGACGGGTGCGCCACACGGGTAGGGTTTACCGTTAGCAAGAAGGTAGGGAACGCCGTAGTCAGAAACAGCATCAAGAGAAGACTGCGGGAGTTTTACAGGCAGAACAAGCCTCTTTTCATCTCGGCCGATTTCAATATCGTTGCCAAGAAAGGAGCTGACTTGCTTGACTTTCACCAGATCTCAACCGAGCTCGCAGCCGCCTTCGGGCGGCTGCGTAAAAAACATGGTCACTAGCACACTCAAAGGCCTGATCGTTCTCTACCAGAGATTCATCTCTCCGCTCAAGGCCCCATCCTGCCGTTTTTACCCTACCTGTTCGCATTACTCCTTACAAGCATTGGAAAAATACGGCCCTCTCAAAGGGTTGTGGCTGACGGCTGCGCGCATACTTAAGTGTCATCCGTTTCACCCGGGCGGTTACGATCCGGTCAAATAGTCCTTCCAGGAGATTGAAATGGAAAAACGTACTATCGTAGCGATACTGCTCTCCATCGGAGTAATGTACGCTTATTCTTTTATCTTCCCGCCCGCGAAGCAGGTTCCGCCCACAGGTAGCGCCAAGCAGGGCGCAGTGAGTTCCGCTACGGTAGCCTTTGCACCGCAGGCAGCACCGGCCGCCGCTACCGGAGCTCCGACCGCTCCCGTTGCCGTGCCGGCAGCACCCGCCGGGGCCGCCCGCGACATCACCGTCGACACCGAACTCTACAGCGCCGTCTTCTCTACCCAGGGTGCCGGCCTGAAGAAGTTTGTGCTGAAGAAGTACAAAGATGTTGCAGGGCCGAAAGGGCAGGACATCGTCCTGATCAACGAGACTGCTGCCAGCAGGTTCAACCTGCTCAGCGACTCCCGTGAACTGGGTCTTAACCCGACCGCACTGTACAATGTCACCGGCGGCGACCTCAAACTCACCGGTACCAACAAGGGAACCCTCGAGTTCACCACGACCACGCCGCAGGGGATCGTGTTCAAGAAGACTTTTACCTTCTCCGGCAACGCCTATCGTATCGGCCTCACCGAGCAGGTGCAGAATGGCGGTTCCGCACAGGTTGCCGCACCGGTACATCTGCTGCAGACCTCCCGCGTGATCGATCAGAAGGCAGGCGGCGGCCGTTACGAGGTGTATGGTCCCTCAACCCTCACCGACAATGCCGTCAAGAGCGAGAAGCTGGACAGCCTGCTCAAGACTCCGGTGCAGTTTGACAAGAACATCGTCTGGTCTGCCTTCGCCGACAAGTACTTCATGGAGAGCGTTATCGCCGAGAAGGGGAGCATCGCACAGGTGCGCCTGTCCCGTCCCTCCGTTGACGCCAACCTGAGGGATATCGCCTCCCCGATCGTCACTGTGGCCCCCGGCCAGAGCGCAGCTGTCAGCTACGCCCTGTACTACGGTCCGAAGGATCTCGACATCCTCAAAGCCCAGGGGAGCAGGCTGGAAGAGGTCATCGACTATGGCTGGTTCGCCGCCATCGCTAAGCCGCTGGTGGTGTTCCTGAAGTTCCTCTACAAGTACACCGGCAACTACGGTATTGCCATCATCATCATCACCTGCATCCTGAAGCTCGTGTTCTTCCCGCTCACGCACAAGAGCTACAAGTCCATGAAGGACATGCAGAAGCTGCAGCCGAAGATGAACGAGCTGAAGGAGAAGTACAAGAACGACCGCGATGCCATGAACCGCGCCGTGATGGAACTGTACAAGACCCACAAGGTTAACCCGCTGGGCGGCTGCCTGCCCATGATTGTTCAGATCCCGGTATTCTTCGGTCTGTACCGGTCACTCATGTACTCCATCGAGCTGAGGCACGCGCCTTTCTACCTCTGGATCACCGATCTTTCTGCCAAGGACCCATACTACGTGACCCCGCTCATCATGGGCGCCACCATGTTCATCCAGCAGAAGATGACCCCGACCAACATGGACCCGGTCCAAGCCAAGATGATGCTGATGCTGCCGGTTGTCTTCACCTTTATGTTCCTGAACTTCCCGTCCGGCCTCGTTATCTACTGGCTGGTCAACAACGTGCTGACCATCGCACAGCAGATGTACATCAACAAGTCGGTAGCCGACTGACCGAGAGTGGATCAAAGCAATGTATGTACGCGACACAATCGCAGCAATAAGCACAGCGGTAGGTGAGGGGGGAATCGGGATCGTAAGGATCAGCGGCCCTGCCTCCCTGCCCATCGCAAGCAGCATCTTCAGAGCAAAGTCGAACGGTGGCCTAAAAAGCCACCGTTTTTCTTATGGTGACGTGGTCAATCCGGGGAACGGCGACCTGGTCGATGAGGCCATGGTGGTCTATATGAAAGGCCCCAACTCCTACACCTGCGAGGATGTAGTCGAGATTCAATGCCACGGCGGCACCCTGGTGGTGTCGCGTATCCTGTCGCTGACCTTGGAACAAGGGGCGCGTCTTGCCGAACCGGGTGAGTTTACCAAGCGTGCCTTCCTGAACGGCAGGATAGATCTGGTGCAGGCCGAGGCGGTCATGGACGTCATCTCCAGCCGTACCGACGCGTCGCTTGCTCTGGCCCAACACCAGCGCGAGGGACTTCTCTCCAAGCGCATCTCTACCGTCAAAGAAGGGATCGTCTATGCCCTGGCCTATGTTGAGGCGCTTATCGATTTTCCCGAGGATGATGTCGATGTTGTGGTAGAGACCGATGTGCTCGGCAAGGTGGCCCCCGCTCTTGCAGAACTGGATGCCCTGATCGAGGGATTCGACGAGGGTAGGGTACTGCGCGAGGGTGTGTCGGTGGTCATTGCCGGCAAGCCCAACGTGGGCAAGTCGAGCCTTTTGAACACGCTTTTGAAGGACAAGCGGGCCATTGTTACCTCCGTCCCTGGCACCACGCGGGATTTGATCGAGGAAGTGGTCAACATCAATGGTCTGCCGGTGAAGCTGTTAGACACAGCCGGGATTCGAGAGTCCGAGGACCAAGTCGAACAGGAGGGCGTTCGTCTGTCACTGGACCGTATCCCGAAGGCGGACCTGGTTCTTTTTGTGATCGACGGCGCCACCGAGTTCGGCGAGGACGATATTGCGATCCTTCAGGCCATCGGCAGCAAAAGCTATATCGTGGTCCGAAACAAAGCCGATCTCCCCGTCAGCGCCGTGCTGCCCGATTCCTGTTCCGGTCCTGTTGTCGCCATCTCAACCTTCACCGGTGCTGGTGTTCCTGAGTTGCGCGACGCCATCACCAACGCCTTCATGCACGGGCACGCGATCGACGGGCGCGAGTTCGTCGCGGTCTCTAAGGCTCGGCATAGGGATGCTCTTCTTAAGGCGCGAGCATCGCTGCAATCCTTCGTGGACAATCTGGAGGCCGGGGTTAATATGGAACTCTTGCCGGTGGACCTGCGTGACGCTCTCGATGCTGTGGGTGAAGTCACCGGTGAAACGACCGCAGACGACGTGTTGGACAGGATCTTCTCAAGCTTCTGTATCGGAAAGTAGGGGGTAATCATTCGCCCGCAAAGCATGTCAGTCTCAATGTTTCACGTGAAACAATTCTGTTTTCGACTGTTTTGTCGAGGCGTTGTGGTGCTCGACTGATTGCATTGGGGTGGCTGCGTTTCCTGTCGTGAATCGAATATCGCTCTTGCCATCGGAACCTTGGAGCATCGGAGCGTAGTTTCCCGATATGTAACTTGTAACTCGCTGCAGATGATTGGTACATAGCGGCTGAGAAGTTGCGAATCACGATGGATAAGTTGTCAATCGCGGTTTAGGATGTATGAATCGCGAGAGATAAGTTGTACATCGCGGTTCAGGACTTTTGACCTGCGAGTAAATAAGTCGTACATCGCGGTTGAGAATTTATAAACTGCGATGGATAAGTTGTAAATCGCGGCTGAGAAGTTATGAACTGCGATGGATAAGTTGTGAATCGTGGCTGAAAAGTTATGAACCGCGATGCAGAAGTTGTATATCGCAATTGAGAACTTGTGAACCACGATAGATGAGTTGTACATCGGGGTTAAGAACTTATGGACCGCGATGGATACGTTGTACATTGCTCGATAGCTGCTGATCTGTCTGAGGCACCACCCTCACCCGGCCTTCGGCCACCCTCACCCTGATGGCGAGGGTAGGGCGAATAGTTATTCGCCCCTACAGTGGATATGTTCGTTCGTGTTGGTTCAGGTAGCGGGTGGGGGTACCTTTTGGCTCGGCCTTTCTGGTTTAATAGGTGAGGCACGGAGGCGTTGCTCAACTCTGTTGCGCCCTGTAGATGTTTTCTATGTAACGTATTGAACCTTAGTCTCTTTTATGTGATGTTCCACGTGGAACACCGCCTGGGGCGGTGCCCGGATGCAGCGACCCTTGGTTCGCCCCACCTCCTAAGCTCTAACTACAGCTTTTGATACAAACGGAGTACGGCTTGATAGTTTATGACAAGAAATATGACGTGATCGTGGTCGGGGCCGGCCATGCCGGGTGTGAAGCTGCACTCGCCGCTGCCCGCATGGGAAGCTCGACCCTTATGCTTACCATCAACCTCGACGCCATCGCCCTGATGTCCTGCAACCCGGCCATCGGCGGTTTGGCAAAGGGCCACCTGGTCAAGGAAATCGATGCACTCGGCGGCGAGATGGGGCGCAACATAGATGCGACCGGTATCCAGTTCCGCGTACTGAACACCAAGAAGGGGCCGGCGGTTCGCGCCTCCCGTGCCCAGGCGGATAAGCAGTTATACCGCCTGCGCATGAAGCACGTGATGGAACAGCAGGACGACCTGGACCTGAAGCAGGTTGAGGTGACGGGTCTGGTCATCGAAGGTGGCGAGGTGGCAGGTGTGGATACCCGTGGCGGCGTCCGCTTTATGGGCAAGACAGTTGTCCTCACTACCGGCACCTTCATGCGCGGCCTCATCCATATCGGCCTGGTCAATTACCCGGGCGGCAGGGCAGGGGATCTGCCTTCCATTGGCCTTTCCGACGGCCTCAAGGATTATGGTTTCGACGTCGGCCGTCTCAAGACCGGTACGCCTGCCCGCCTGGATGGCAGAACGATCGACTTCGACAGGCTTGAAAAACAGTACGGCGACGAGAACCCGATCCCGTTCTCGTTCTCGACTGAGCGCATCGAGCAGCCGCAGGTGCCCTGTCACATCGCCTATACCAACCCCAAGTCCCACGATATCATCCGTAGCGGCCTGGATCGCTCGCCGCTGTATGCCGGCATCATCGAAGGCATCGGCCCGCGCTACTGCCCGTCCATCGAGGACAAGGTGGTGCGCTTCCCCGAGAAGAATCGCCATCAAACCTTCATTGAGCCGGAAGGCCGGGAGACCGTCGAGGTGTACCCGAGCGGCATGTCCACCTCGCTTCCCATCGATATCCAGTGGGCTTTCTACCGGAGCATCGAGGGGCTTGAGCGGGTCGAGATCATGCGTCCGGCCTACGCCATCGAGTATGACTACGTCAATCCGATCCAGCTGCACGCCTCTCTGGAGACCAAGCTGGTGCGCAACCTCTATCATGCCGGCCAGATCAATGGCACTTCGGGTTACGAGGAGGCGGCGGCACAAGGACTCATGGCCGGTATCAACGCCGCCCTCAGGGTACAGGACAAAGACCCGCTGGTGCTTGGGCGCAGCGAAGCTTACATCGGCGTGATGATCGACGACCTGGTTACCCTGGGCACCAAGGAGCCGTACCGCATGTTCACCTCGCGCGCCGAATACCGCTTGCTGCTGCGCGAAGACAACGCCGACCTTCGATTGAGGGAGAAGGGACACGAAATCGGACTGGTGAAGGAGGAGGTCTATAGCTCCTTCCTTGCCAAAAAGGAACTGATCGAATCCGAGTTGGCGCGCCTCTCCAAGGAACGACTTGCTCCGTCGGCTGCCGGTGAAGAACTGCTGGAGGAATGGGGCCTGGCCGGAATGCAGAACGCGATCAGCTACGAGCAGTTGCTGCGGCGTCCCGAGTTCACCTGCCAGGACCTCTCTAGGATCTATCCCGCCATCATGGATCTGCCGGAGCAGGTGCGTGAACAGCTCGAGATCCAGATCAAGTACCAGGGCTATATTCAGCGTCAGCTGGAACAGGTAGACCGCTCCGCGCGGCTTGAGAGCACCAAGATCCCTGATGACATGGATTACGGGACTATCTCTGGCCTTTCCACCGAGGTGCGCGAGAAGCTGGCGCGCTTCCGTCCCGACACCCTGGGCCAGGCGTCCCGCATCCCCGGCATCACTCCTGCTGGTATCACAATTCTGTCCATCGCACTGAAGGCGAGGTCCGGCCGATGAACCAGCGCGCCAAGGATCTCCTGAAAAAGGGTGCAGGCGAGCTAGGTCTCGAGCTGACTCCGGCCCAGCTGAACGCCCTGGACCTCTTCGCGGAAGAGTTGAAGAAATGGAACCGGAAGATCAACCTCACCGCCATAACCGATGACGAAGGTATCGCTGTTAAGCACCTGGTGGATTCGTTGAGCCTGCTCAAAGTAGTGCGTGGGCCTGGATCCATGCTCGATATCGGCTCTGGGGGTGGCTTTCCGGGCATTCCGGTAAAACTGGTGCAACTGGATCTGGAGATCGTGTCGGTTGATGCTGTGGTGAAAAAAATCAGCTTTCAGAAACAGGCGGTGCGTCTGCTGAACTTGGTCGGGTTCGATGCAGTGCATGTCCGCGCCGAGACATTGGCCGCGCAGTACGCCGGTCATTTTGATTGGGTTGTCTCCCGCGCCTTTTCGGATATCCCTTCCTTCGTCGCAATGGCTCTCCCTGTTCTGAAGAACGGAGGACGCATCGTTGCCATGAAAGGGAAGAACGCAGCAGAGGAAGTGGTCGCCGCCGGAGGTGAGCTGGAAAAACTTGGCGCACGGGTCGAGTCGGTGCACGATTTCACTCTTCCCTGCTCCGGTGACGCCAGATCGTTGGTCGTCATCTCTAAAAAATGATTAGACTAGTTTAATATTTTATATAACGAGCAAGAAGGGCTCTAGAAGCGGTTTTGGCGGTCGAAGTAGGTGCTTGGTTGTGGCGGCACGAGAACGGCGGTTTTAGGGTATAAAATGACAGCCTAATTTTTGTGCAATTTCCTCCCAAAAAACTTGTTTAGCTCTCTTCTCGCTCTGACGTGATACGACACGCTTGCCTCGCCCTCTCACGAAGAAGAGGGGTAGGGGGGACGGTGATGATCGGTGCAGGATCCCGGAGTGTTTCCCCCACCTCGCGGTCGGGATCGCAAGAGACAGTCCACCACCTCGCGTCCAGGAGAGGGACGGGGATTAGGGCTCCTTCCACTTTAGGTGAGAGATCTGTAAGAAATCCAAGTGCAGGCCGCGGGGGCTCGTTAGGTCCGCCTTTCTGAAACCGTGTTAACAAGCAGACAACCCCCGCAATTCTCCGGTCCTGACGCGGGAATAGTGATGAGCATTACTTTGACTTTTTGTCTCTTTATATGTTAGAAATAAAAACTTTTTTTGTTTACGATGACACTGGCTCAAGGTCATTACGGACCGGTAGTCAAAAGTCGTTACAAAAGTTCCCGCTTCCAGGGTTGGGACCATCCGGTCCAAGAGTAGCGGGCGCGAAGCTTTCGTGTCCGCCGTTGCGACAATCGAAACACCACTAGCCATTCACATAGCTCTAACAGGAGGTAGACCATGTTTCACGGAAGTATCGTTGCCATCGTGACCCCGTTCAACAATCACGCGGTGGACGAAGAAAAACTGCGGGAACTCGTTGAGTTCCAGATCGAAAACGGCACCGATGCCATCGTGCCTTGCGGCACCACCGGTGAGTCCTCCACCCTCAGCTACGAGGAGCACGACCGGGTCATCCAGATCGTGGTAGAGCAGGTCAACAAGAGGGTTCCGGTTATCGCCGGCACCGGTTCCAATTCCACTCACGAGGCCATCGAAATCACCAAGCACGCCAAGGAACTGGGCGCAGACGGTGCACTGCTGGTCACTCCGTACTACAACAAGCCGTCCCAGGAAGGCCTCTACCGCCACTACATGGCGGTTGCTGACGCGGTTGCACTGCCGCAGATCCTCTACAACGTACCGGGCCGCACCGGGGTCAACCTGATGCCGGAAACCGTGGCGCGCCTTGCCGAGCACAAGAACATCGTTGCCATCAAGGAGGCCACCGGTTCGCTGCAGCAGGCTTCCGAGGTGCTGGCGCTGTGCGGCGACAAGCTCGACGTTCTCTCCGGCGACGACTTCATCACCCTGCCGATTATGGCAGCCGGTGGCAAGGGGGTCATCTCGGTGACCGCCAACATCATGCCCAAGGAAGTCGCATCGCTGGTTGACGCCTTCAACGCCGGCAACATGGAGGAGGCGAGGAGGCTGCACCTGTACCTCCTGAAGATCTCCAACGCGATGTTCATCGAGAGCAACCCGGTGCCGGTGAAGACAGCCGTATCCCTCATGGGCAAGTGCAGCGACGAAGTCCGCCTGCCGCTGGCCCCGCTCATGGAGGCCAACAAGGCGAAGCTCGTGGCCATCATGAAGGAATACAAGCTGATTTAAAGAATGGAGAAACCAATGGTTAAAATAGCAGTTTGCGGGGCAGCCGGCCGCATGGGTGGCCGCATCATCGCTGCCATCAAGGAGTCCGAAGGCGTGGAACTCTCCGGCGCCCTGGAGCGCCCGGGCCACCCAATGGTGGGACAGGATGCCGGTTACAACGCGGGGCTGGGCGCCATCGGCGTCCTTATCAGCGACGACTTGAACGCAACCGTCCAGGGCTGCGACGTCCTGATCGACTTCACCGCGCCGAAGGTCTCCCTGAAAAACCTTGAAGTCTGCGCTCTTTACAAAAAATCCATCGTCATCGGCTCCACCGGTTTCACCCCGGAAGAGCGTGCCCTGGCGGCGGAGCTTGCACGCGAGATCCCGGTTATCATCGCCCCCAACATGTCGGTAGGCGTCAATGTCTGCTTCAAGGTACTGGCTGACGTGGCCAAGATCCTGGGCGAGGACTTCGACGTCGAGATCGTCGAGGCGCACCACCGCTTGAAGAAGGACTCCCCCTCCGGGACCGCGGTCAGGATGGGCGAAGTCGTGGCCAACGCGCTGGGACGCGACTACAACAAGGTCGCCAATTACCACCGCGAGGGGATCTGCGGCGAGCGCACCCATGACGAGATCGGCATGCAGACCGTGCGCGGCGGCGACATCGTCGGCGAGCACACCGTCTACTTCATCGGTATGGGCGAGCGCATCGAGCTTACCCACCGCGCCCATACCCGCGACATGTTCTCCCGCGGCTCCGTGCGCGCCGCAAAATGGGTCGTGACTGCCAAGCCGGGCGTGTGGGACATGCAGGACGTGCTCGGACTGAGATAAGTGATTCAGGTGGCCCGATGGCCGCCGTAGAGTTTAATTCTGGAGGAAATACGTGGCAAAGATAAACGATAACTACCTGAAACTCAAAGCAGGTTACCTCTTCCCGGAGATCGGGCGCCGCGTGCGCGCCTTCGCCGCCGCCAACCCGGAGGCGAAGGTGATCCGCCTCGGCATCGGCGACGTGACCCGTCCCCTGGCCACGGCCGTCATCAAGGCGTTCCACGAAGCCGTTGACGACCTGGCCACCGTCGATAACTTCGCTGGCTACGGTCCGGAGCAGGGCTACGACTGGCTCATCAACGCTATCATCGAGAAGTCGTACAAGCCGCTCGGCGTCGACCTGAAGACCGAGGAGATGTTCATCTCCGACGGCTCCAAGTGCGACTGCGCCAACATCCTGGATATTTTTGCGCTGGACAACGTGGTGGCGATCGGCGACCCGGTCTACCCGGTGTACAACGACACCAACGTGATGATCGGCCGCACCGGCGACGCTGACGAGAAAGGTTACTACAAGGGAATTGTGTACCTTCCCTGTACCGAGGAAAACGGCTTCATCCCGGCGCTTCCGACCGGTAAAGTCGACATCATCTACCTCTGCTTCCCCAACAACCCGACCGGCACCGTAGCCAGCAAGGCGGAGCTGAAGAAATGGGTCGATTACGCCCTCGCCAACGACGCTGTCATCTTCTATGACGCCGCCTATGAAGCGTTCATCACCGATCCGAGCATCCCGCATTCCATCTACGAGGTGGAAGGGGCCAAGAAGTGCGCCATCGAGTTCCGTTCTTTCTCCAAGACCGCCGGCTTCACCGGCGTCCGTTGCGGCCTCGTGGTCGTGCCGGAAGAGGTGATGGGGACCACCGAGAGCGGTGAGAAGTACTCCTTCAACAAGCTCTGGCTGCGTCGCACCACCACCAAGTTCAACGGCGCCTCCTATCCGGTGCAGAAGGCCGCTGCCGCGGTTTACTCCGAGGAAGGGTGGAAGCAGAACAAAGAGATCATCGACTACTACATGGAGAACGCCCGCATCATCCGCGAAGGCCTTGCGGCAGCCGGCCTGACTGTGTATGGCGGCGTCAACGCTCCCTACATCTGGCTCAAGACCCCGAACGGGCTTTCATCCTGGGACTTCTTCGATAAGCTCCTCAACGAGTGCAACGTGGTGGGTACCCCGGGCAGCGGCTTCGGGCCCGCCGGCGAGGGGTACTTCCGCCTCTCCGCCTTCGGCAACCGCGACAACGTCATCGAGGCGGTTGAGAGGATCAAGAAGAACCTCAAGTAGCAAAGGACATGCAGGTAACAAAAAGGCGGCTCCCGATCGGGAGCCGCCTTTTTTCGTTCAACCTTGGTTTTTCACCCCGGCCCTCTCCCGGGGGGAGAGGGGACGTGGGGCGTGGGTCCGTGCTGTGACATGAGGCTTACCCTTGCGCCTTGAGCATCCTGGTCAGCTCGCGGCAGAAGGCGGGCAGGTCGTCGGGTTTGCGGGAGGTGATCAGGTTGCCGTCGACCAGCACCTCGATGTCCTGGTACTGCGCGCCGGCATCGCGCAGTTCCGGGGCCACCGACTCGTAACAGGTGGCCTTGCGCCCCTTGAGCAGCCCGGCCGAGATGAGGATCTGAGGGCCGTGGCAGATGGCGGCCACCGGTTTCTCCGACGACATAAAGGCCCGGGCAATTTCCTGCACTTCCGGGATGTTACGGATAGCCGCCGGCGCCTTCCCACCCGGAAGCACCAGGATAGCGTAATCGGCAGGGTTGATGTCAGAAAAACGCCTGTCCACCGGCACCTCATAGCCGTGTTTGCCATGGATGGAGCCGGTATTTTCCGATGCCACCACGACTGAGAAGCCCACTTCACGCAGCCGGTAAAGGGGAACCAGCAATTCAGTATCTTCGAAGTTATCCGCGCTCAAAATCAGTGCTTTCATGATGCCTCCGCTCTCACAAGTTAATTAGGCATGTGCCGGTCTCGGCAGGCATGCCGAAATGTCCCAAGATCAACGGACACAGTTTATCATGCGCCCGATAATTGGCATTGTGAAGAGTAAAAAAAACTAATGATTAGGAAGGGGCATCATTTTTAACAGGCAGGGGAAGATGAGGTGGCAGGGAGGGGAAGGGGGGAGTAGTTACCTCAACACGGTGTAGCCATGCTTGGGGTCCCAGCGGTATCCCTTGCCGCTCCAGATTGCTTCGATGGTCTTCCAGTCGAGACCGAGTCCCTTCATCTCTTCGCAGATGTAATAGGCGGGCATGATCTCGTCGTCATCGATGCGGCCGTCACCGTTGCTGTCGGCCCAGTGGTAGGCGCCTATGTGGATGGAACCGCTGCCGCCGATAGCTTCGGTGCGGTTCGTGGTGGTGGCACTGTGCACGACAATTTCACCCTTGAGCGTAGCATCCCTGCCCGAGGTGAAGGTGGCGGGAACCTGCAGCGTGAAGGACACCGTTACAGGGGTACCGGCGCTGGGAACCAGCCACTTCAGTTCAGAGTCGGCGGAGGAGGTGGAGGGGAGGGAACTGACCAGGTGAGCGCCTGCGGGCAGCTTTTCCCTTAAGATGAATCCGAAGGGGGTCGAAGGCTGGCGTGCGACCTTGATCTGCACCGGGAACGGTACGCCCGGCGCAGCGAAGCGAGGGGTCCAGCGGATGGCGCTTGTGGGGGCGGGAGGCTGCCTTACCAGGAAAAACAGGAGCAAGCCGAGGAGCAGTGCGATAACCACGGCAACAGCCACGATAGCGCGTTTGGCTGGGGGATTTGCAGGCTGAGGCGAGGCCTCCGCCGGTTCGGGAAGTTCCTGGCGCAGGATCTCGTCAAGCGCAACCTCGAGGGCGTCAGCCAGTTTCTGGGCATTGTCACGTTTGATAGAGGGGTAGCGGTTGTTTTCCCAGCGCGAGATGGTGTCGGTAGTTACCCCTACCACGCTGGCCACGTACAACTGGGTCAGCTTCTTAGCCTCCCGTACGTTCCTGATCCGGGTGCCGTCGATGGCGACGCTGGGCAGGGGGACCTTCTCGTTCTTGTCGTTGCTTTCAACCATTACAGCGCTCTCCGCAGCGTGAAAAGGGGGCATTCCCGGGCTGGAACGACCCGACATAGCCTGTGTAGGACCCGACATCGGGTCGAATTGCTATAGATGTCGATACCGGGGCGGCGGACCAGATGCTATTTTTACCACAGTTCGGCAGTAAAAAACTCAAAAAGAAAAAAGGAGCAGACCATGAAAAAGGTAGTCATCGCAGCAGCCCTCGTCGTTTTCGGTGCCGGAGCCGCCTTCGCCGCCGATGTCATCACCCTGCCGGCTAAAAACGGCAACATCACCTTCAACCACAAGAAACACCAGGAGGTGTTGAAGGACTGTAAGGCGTGCCACGAGAAGGGACCGGGCAAGATCGAAGGCTTCGGCAAGGACTGGGCGCACAAGACCTGCAAAGGGTGCCACAGCGACAAGGGCGCCGGCCCCACCAAGTGTGCCGATTGCCACAAGAAGTAGTCAGCAGGAACTCTGCGAGCTGTTCCACAACAGGGACGGCGCTAGGCGGCTCTCCTAAGGAGGCCGCCTTTTTAGTTTCGCCGGTGGATGTAAGCTCACGGCCCTTGCTGCAGCCTCACCTAAAAATCCCCCCTGGCCCCCCCTTTTGCATAGGGGGGACGTTGTGCCAACTTACTCCCTCATGGGACCACACACCCGAGCATGCCGGCGCGCCAAGGAAGGGGGATAGGACATGTCATGCTATCCGGCGAGGGGGCTGAGAAGCGGCTCCCGGTATTACTGCGCAAACAGCTCGTCGATCGCGTCGAAATCAAGACGCTCATCGGCCAGAGAACGGATCAGGGCGAGTTTCTCGGTGTCCTTGGCGGTCAGCTTGGAAACGTCCTCGGTGATGAGTTTGTAGAGGTCGGTAGTGGTCTGGTTGGTACGGAAATAGGGAATGTTGCTGCGGTCGATGATGCGCTGAGTGATGCCACTGACCGGTGCCTGGCCCGAGATGACCAAACCGGCGATCTGCTGATGGAATTCGGGCATCTGGTACAGGTTGGCCAGGGTGACCAGCAATTCGTCGCGGCTGCTGGTCACCAGCAAAAGCGAGGAATCGCGCAACATCTCGGTGACCCGCTGGGTCGAGGCTGCCCCTATCTGCACGTGATGGATGATGCGCTTCACCTCGCGGCGGTTGCCGTGTAGCGGGAGGTCGAGCAGGCGCGCCACCCGGCCCAAAGATGGATTGGCCAGTACCGGTTTGTAATCGAACCCACCGAGAACGGAAAATGGCTGTCCCGCAAAGGCACGGGTCAGGTAATCCAGCATGGTGTCGCGTTTTTCGGTGAACAGCTTGTTCACCAGGACCCCGCGCACATCGGCACACTCCAGCTTGAAAAGCGCCGTATTCATGGCCAGGGTATCGATGACGTTGCCCACGCCCCCTCCGCTCAGCATCAGGACCGGTGCCCCCAGCATCTTGGCGATGCGCGCGTTGGACAGGTTCAGTACCGAGCCGACGCCGGGGTGGCCGGAACCCTCGATGACAATGAAGTCGCAGTGCTTCTCCAGCTCTGCATAGCTGGTCATGATGCGATCGGCGAGCTCGGGGAGGTTCAGTTCGCCGTCGATGGCTTGGCGGGAGGTTTCCGGGTAGACCACCACCGGCGACATGTAGCGCAAGTCCTTGATCAGGCCGTAAACCTGCGCCATCAGCGCGGCGTCTTTGTCCACCGGGATGCCACGCAAAACGGTGGGTTTGGGCCCGAGGGGCTTCATGAAGCCGACCCGCCCGTACTTTTTCTGGGCCAGGTGCAGCAGCGACACGCTGATGGTGGTTTTACCGATGTTCTGACCTGAAGCCGCAACGAAAATCTTCCTGGCCAAGTTTGCCTCCGCTATACCTCATTAGCATAGTGTAAACGCGATGCCCATGATGGTATCGAAGGGACGGCTTGTCAAGTTCAAAGGGGGGCGGGGTGATTGCGGAACAGGAAAAGTCGAGGTATCTTAAGCGGGTGTTAATGCTAGGGGGTGGCCATGGATGACGACGATCTCAGCAAGCGGCTCTTTCATTACACCGAGGCGGAGGAGTTTGCCAACCGGTGGACCCACGGTGTGGGGTTCATGCTCAGCGCGGCAGGGTCAGCGGCCCTGATCAACCTCGCGGTGAGTATCGGCGAGATGGCGCGCATCGTCTCAACCTCCGTCTATGCCGGGGCCATGCTCCTCTTCTACGCGGTTTCCACCATCTACCACAGCGTGAGAAGGCCGCGCCTGCGTTACCTGTTCCGTATCCTGGACCATGCCTGCGTCTACTTTATGATCGCCGGGACCTACACCCCCTTCGCCATGGTTACCCTGCGCGGAGCGTCGGGGTACTGGCTGTTGATCACGGTGTGGGGACTGGGAAGCGTAGGCGCCTTCATGAAACTGTACACCACGCACCGGCTCCCCTACCTCGGGCCGATGCTCTACCTGGGGCTCGGTTGGCTGGTGCTCCTGGTCATCAAGCCGCTCGCAGCCTCCCTTGCCTTGAACGGGCTGCTGCTGCTCTTTGCCGGCGGTGCCGCCTACACCCTCGGAGTCCTGTTCTACCTCTGGGACCGCCTTCCTTACAACCACGCCATCTGGCACGTGTTCGTGCTGGTTGGCAGTGCCTTCCACTTCCTTGCAATTTTCTGGTACGTGACGCCCTACGGGCGGTAACAGGCAGGGTTACCGTTCCAGATGCCACGGGCATTTGGAGAGGATCTGGGTGAGGGCGTAGAAGAACACCTCGGCCCGTCCCTGCATATTCTGGCAGTATTCGGGGTGTGGCTGCCGGGGGTGCCCAGTCATGTCGTAGTGGGTGGCGTAGCAGCCGCCGGCGCAATCGTAGCGCAACCAGCAGGCCTGGCACGGGAGCTGGCTGTCCACATCGAATCCTTGCAGGGATTCGTGCAGGGATAAGGATCCCTTTCCTGCCTGACCCATGGCGAAGTCGGGACGATCCACGAACGCTATACAGGGAAAGACTTCGCCGCGGCTGTTGATGGCCAGGGTGTTGTTGCCGGCGCCGCAGGGGCGGGTGAAGCGGCTGGCGCGCCTGATCCTGTTGATGCTATCCAAGAGGTTGGAAACGATAGGAATATCGCGGGTGCTCTTGTAGCTGGCAATGTAATCGACGTAGTAATCGACGAATTCTTGAAGTTCGACCAGCTGCCGGCGGGGGGGGACGATCAGCTTCTCGTAGATGGGGTTTTGATGGTATCCGGGCTCGTGGCAGTACTCCAGCTGTATGCGCCCGACGCCCAGGGTGGTTAGGTGGCGGAAGGTTTCCAGGTAGCTGTCGGAAAAAGTCGTTAGCGTGGCCCGTATGCCGAGCAGTTTCTGGTTGGGAAAGCTCATGATGTTGTTGACGATCTGCTGCCAGGTTTCCTCACCGTACTTTCCGGGGCGCTGCAAGTCGTGGATGCGCGGGCTACCGTCCAGGCTGACCCCAACCTGGGTGAAGTGGCGAGCCAGGAACTGCGCGGGGTGCCCCTGCAGCAGAGTGCCGTTGGTATCGAGGGTCAGGAAGAAATTTTTGCCCAGCCGTGCCTCGTGTTTGAGGAGTTCGCGGGTAATTTGCTGCAGAACAGGGAAATCGAGCAGCGGTTCCCCGCCATAGAAGTTTATGAAGATCTTTTCCGCGCTAGAGCGCTCCACCAGGGAAACGATAAGTTCCGTGGTTCGACGGGCGGTGTTCCACCCCATGACGTGGCCGGGCTTGCCGAACGTGCCGCCACGGTTCCAGCAGTAGCAGCAGGCCAGGTTGCACGACTGGGCAAGGTAGATGGAAAAGGTCTGGTAGCTGTTTGTGTCGGTAGATCCTTCCTGCAGGTAGGAAGCAGGGAGCGGGACGGCGCGCTCCCTGCTGAAGAGCTCTGTCAGTTCGCCGTAAAGGGCGGTCTCCTCCGGCCCCAGCGGGGGCCGCGCCGTTTGCGGACCGGGCTGGCCCGCTCCGGGGCCAGCCGGTGCGCATCGCCGCAGCAGTCGGGCCGCCAGAGGGCTGATTTGGTAAAGCCTCGCGGTACGGCTGAAGAACAGGAAGTGCTGACCTCCCTGCTCGAAGGTATGGTAGTCGCTCATGACCGTTCTCCGGCTGCGGCGCTGATCACAACCTTTCGCTGTAGACCAGCAAACCCGTCGGCACCATCCGGACCGAGTACTTTCGATCCAGATCGATGATAAACCAGACTCTTCCGGGCTGTTGCACATTGATCTTCGCGGCCGGCGAGAGCGCCGAGCCGTTCGCCTCGAACTGCTGGCACACCGCCTGCGGGATCTCCCCACGGTCCAGTTCGCCAGCATGCTCCAGCGGTAGCGAGAATACGTACATATCGTTGGTCGGAAGGGTCATGCACACGTTGTTGTAGGCCCTGAAGTTCTCCATCTGCTGGGAGGTGATGCAGCTGGCGACGATCTGGTCCGGCGACCAGCACTGAGCGCGCCTGGTTGCAGAGTCTCCGTCCCCCTCGGAGACCAGTTTCAAGTGTTTGCTGCCGCCGTTGTCCCCACCAATGTTTTCCTCGGCCATCGCTCTCTCCTTTCATTGGATAGCATCCGGCAACAGTGCTCTTAAGCCGGCTACCGGTAATAAAAGCGATCGTGTCCCGCGGTATCAGCGCAGCTCGGCATACGCTGCGATCCGTCCCCCAATCAGCCTGACCGAGTAAGAGCAGGTTTCGTCGGCTACCTGCCACTGCTTGCCGTGCTCCCTGACCGAAACCGTGGCAGCCTGATCCAGCGGGAGCTGCAACAGTTGCAGGCGTTGCCGCAGCAAAGAGGGCAGCACTCCGCGGTCAAGGTCCCCGGTATGTTCCGGGGGGAGGGTGCAGACCAAACTTTCAGGTATCACCGGGCCTGAAGCGACGTTACCTGGGTACACCGTGTGCTGAGCTTCGGTGCTGCAGCATTGAGTGGCCTGGATGGAGTCGATGCAGACCAGTTCCGTGCTCCGCGGGTGCGAGCTGCCTCCCTTGGAGATCAACCTGATATGGGAGGTGCTGACAGTTTCGTGATGGTGCAGGTCGTGGAAAGGGTCCCTCATGAGTGAATCTCCTCTGCCTCAACCTTTAATGGGGAGAGCTTTATGGTGCAGCGCGAGCCGCCCCCGATTCGAGGAGCCAAGACAGGGCAAGGGGGTGTCTTTCGATAAATGATGAAAGGGGGACGGCGAGCGACTTCATTATCTCTGAAAATTAGAGATTGTCAATGTTTCCGACGCTGTCCTAATTGATTTTTGCTGGAGGGGAAGGGGACATGAAAACGGCGGAGGCCGTGGCCTCCGCCGGGGTGCAGGCAGGGCGGGAAGGAGCGTTACTTCTTATGACATTCGTTGCACTTGGTGGGCCCTTTGCCCTTGTCGGTGTGGCACCCCTTGCAGGTACTGTGTGCCCAGTCTTTGCCGAGGGCAGCAATTTTCCCGCCCTTGTCGGTTTCATGACAGTTGGTGCATTTCATCTCCGCCATGTCCTTGTGTTTCTTGTGCGGGAAGGTCACGTTGCCGTTCTTCGCGGGGAGCACCACCACGGTCTCGTCTGCGGCGAAAGCAAACCCGGCACAGAACACGGAAAGGACGGCGGCTGCAATGGCTCTTCTCATGTTTTCGTCTCCTTTAGGCATGTAATTAGAAATACGCAGAAGAGGATACCCTTTCAGCCAGGTATTGCAACGCCCTGCCCATTCTTAACTTGACAAAAGAGGAGTTGTCATTAGAAAGTGGCGGAGAATCAAGGGGCTGCAGCGCATGAAACCAGCAAAAGACGTCATCAACATCCCGGTAGGTTACTTCGCTCTTCCCGTGCCGCGTACCGGCAGTATCGAGCCACGATCGGGCTACGACCGCTCCACCAGGGACGGCCAGGAGATCCACCAGCGGGTGCAGCGGAAACGGGGGCAGGACGACCCGACCTACCAGGCCGAGGTGCCGGTCGGGCGGCTCATCGAGCGGGGCGGCTTCCGTTTCCAGGTCAACGGGCGCATGGACGGCGTGTCCGGCCGCGACCTTCACTGCATCGAGGAAATCAAGAGCTGCTTCAACCTGTGGGACCTTAAGCGGCGCCTGGCGGGCGGATCACTCCAGGAGCCCTACTGTCTGCAGCTGTACACCTACGGCTACTTCCACTTTCTGGAACACGGGGTGGTACCGCGCCTCACCTTCCACCTGGTCTCTTCGCGCAACGGGCAGTCCGCGGACCTCGAGGTCCGGCTCGACCTGGAACAGTACCAGGCATGGTTCGATGCGCGGTTGGAGGAACTGGTTCGCGAGGCGGCCCTGGCGGCCAAGAGAGCGCAGCGCAGGCACAAAGTCGCGGCAGCCTTCCCGTTCCCCTTCGAGAAGCCGCGGCCCGGGCAGGTGGAGCTGATGCAGGAGGTTGAGTTGGGGATGGCGATGGGGCGGCGCATGCTGATCCAGGCGCCGACCGGCCTGGGCAAAACGGTAGGGGTGCTGCACCCCGTGCTCAGGGAGGCGCTGGGGCGCGGACAGACGGTGTACTACGTGACGCCCAAGAACAGCCAGCACGAGGTCGCCGAGGACGCGGTGCACCGGTTCCGCGAGGCCGGCGCGAAGCTGCGCTCGTTGACCATCACCGCCAAGAGCAAGATCTGCTTCCAGGAGGAGCCGATCTGCACCCCGGAGTACTGCGAGTACGCCCGCGACTACTACGGCAAGGTGGCGCGCCACGGTCTGGTGGAGCTGCTGGAGAAAAAAAGGAGCCTCAGAAGCCGCCATTTCCGGCAGTTCGGCGAACAGTACCAGGTCTGCCCCTTCGAGCTGCAGATCGATTGTGCCAAGCTGGCCGACGTGGTCATCTGCGACTACAACTACGTCTTTGCGCCGCGCTCGGCGCTGGGGCGTGCCGCAGGGCTCCCGGTGGACCAGGTGGGCAAGCCGAGCCTGGTCATCGACGAGGCGCACAACCTCCCCTCGCGGGCCATGGAGTACTACTCTCCGCGGCTCTCCAGCACGGTGCTGGAGGGGATGCGCGAGGACCTGGCCGGGGTGCCGTTGTCGTTTCGGCGGGAGGCGGCGGGGCTCCTGGATGAATGCGTGGCCGCGGTACTCTCCTGCCGTCGGGGGGAGGATGGCAAAGCCGCGAGGATCGAGCCGCCGCTGGCCCCGTTCCTGGACCTGGACGGCCGGCTGCGCGGGCTTTTGTCCCGCTACCTCGAGGCGGACGTGGAGGTCAGGCAAGAGGATCCCGTCCTGCGTCTCTGCTACTACTGGTCCGAGTTCACCGAGACGCTTGAGTTCGCGGTGCGCTCGGAACGCCAGGAATTTTTTACCTCGTACCAGCCGCACGGTGCGGGGGGGAGCATTAAGGTGACTTGCTGCGACGCATCCGAGCTGATCCGGGAGCGCTACGCCGAGTACCAGCAGGTAGTGGGGTTCTCCGCGACGCTCAAGCCGATGGAGTACTACGCCAAGCTCTCCGGCCTCGACCCGGACCAGGTGCGCTGGGCCGAGTTCCAGAGCCCGTTTCCCCCAGAGCGGCGCAAGCTTTTGATCATCCCGCAGGTCTCCACCCGCTATTCCCAGCGCGAGCGCAACTACGCCCGCATCGCGGACGCCCTGGCCCGGATCGTAGCGCTCAGGCGCGGCAACTACCTGGCCTTTTTCCCAAGTTTCACGTTCCTGGAGCGGGTCGCCGAGCTGTTCCGGGTACCGGAGGGGTTCGAGGTGCTCCGGCAGGAGCGCAACATGAAGGGCGCAAGGACGGCCGAGTTCCTGGAACAGCTACGGTCGGGACAGGCGCCCACCGTGGTCCTCGCGGTGCAGGGGGGATCGCTTTCGGAAGGGGTAGACTATGCGGGGGACATGGTGATTGGCGCCTTCGTGGTTGGACCGCCGCTACCGAACTACGACCTGGAGCGCGAGGAGATGCGCGCCTACTACCAGCGCCACTACGGCAAGGGGTTCGAGTACGCCTACACCATTCCCGCCATGTCCAAGGCGATCCAGTCGGCGGGAAGGGTGATCCGATCCGAGACCGACCGCGGCGTGATCGTGCTCATGGACGACCGCTTCCTGGAGGAGAGTTACAGCAGCGCCATGCCGGCGGACTGGTACGAGACGCGGGCGGACGAACTGGTGTCCGGTGCGATACTGAAGGATATCGACGACTTTTGGGCCAAACCTTCACCCTAGCCCTCTCCCCTCGGGAGAGGGCTAGGGTGAGGGGATTGCCACCACCCTCCCTCACCCGCCCTTCGGGCACCCTCTCCCGGCGGGAGAGGGTCGGCATAAAAAAAGCCGCCTCTTCCAGCGAAGAGGCGGCTTTTCTGTTCGTAGAGACCGGCCAGGTTATTTCCCCTGCACCACCAGGGCCTGGTACGGCCATCCCTGCATGCCATCTTCGAGGATGTGCATGCGCGCCTCGGCGATCCCCTTTCCTTTCAGATAGTCGTAGGTGTTCTTGGCACCGCCGCCACCGCGTGGGCAGATGATGACGATCTCCTCCCGGGAGGCGGTCAGCTGCGGAAGTACCCGGTCCAGCTTCTGCTTGTCTTCGGCTGACTTCACCGGGAATGCGTTGGTCTGGACGGCTCCCTTGAAGTGGTGCTGCTGGAACTCGGCCGGGACCTGGATGTCTACGATCTGCATCTTTTTACCGGTCTCCAGCCATTTCTTGAATTCGCCGGGCGCTACGTACTGGTAGTTGCCACCGAAGAGGCTGCCGGCAAAGGCTGCCGTTGCGGCCAGGGTCACTGCAACCGCCAAGGTAAGGGCCAAAATTCTTCTCATCTTCTCATCTCCTGTTTCGCTTTGTATCGGGCCGGGCGGCCCGTGTTGCTATCTACTTATCGCGTCAGCCCTCAGGAGCAGCCAGCATGCAAGGCCGCGCCGGGGGCATGCCCGAGAAGCGGGCCACGTCCATGCCGAGCTCTTCCCAGAGCTCCGGGTCCGAATGCACCTGAAAACCGTCGTTCATAACAGATCCCCCCACCGAAGATAAAAGTATGAGGATTTTTATATGTTCGCTAGGGCAATAAGTCAAACCGATAGTTTCGATGAAAACTTTAAACTGTATTGGTTTATTCGATAGACACTTCTCGGGGCAAAAAAAAGCCCCCGGGGGACCGGGGGCTTACTGGAGGCTGATGCAGGAGTTGTTTTTACCGTTTGGTCTGGTGCGGGGCGAGGACGACCTGCTGAACCGCCATGTCGACAACTGGCAGCGGGGGCACGGCTTTGATGCCGTAGATCTTTTCCAGGTCTATATCCTTGGGAACGGCCTTCAGCAGCGCCTCAGCCACTTTCTGGTCGGCTTGGCGGTAGCGCAGCTTCACCTCGACGTTCAGCTTCTTCGCTCCCTTGAGCGGCGGGACGCCGTAGTGTACGTCTTTGTACCCCTTGGGCGGGATGGTGTCGTGCCGGGAAAAGGAGGTGACCACCCAGGGATCGACCGCGAAATGGAAATTGTCGCCCATCCCATCGGAATTGAAGAGCCTGGCGTCGGCGGGCAGGGAGCCATCCGCGCTGGCCTGGCCGCTGCTGAGCAGGAGCCTGCCGGCATCGTCCTTGGCCTTGATCTCCAGCCACATCTGGCGCACGTTGGTGAGCGAGGTGGGGAGGTTATGGCCGGCGCGCAGGTTCTTCACGCGCACGCGCAACTCAGTGAGTTCCCCCTTGGCGTAGCTTGGCATAATCTCCACCGCCGCCGCCGATTTGAGCCGGTCCACGGCCATGGTGTACTGCTTCATCAAGAGCTTGGCCTGGTCCGTGTTCCCGGCCTTGGTTGCGGCGCCGGCGGCGAGATAGCTCAAGAGGTAGTTGGCGCCGTTGAAGTAGTGCCGATAGTCCTGGCGCTGCGGCTTGGCGAACCGGTCGGCCGCCGCCATGAAGGTCGCGGTATCGACCATGTGGCAGTCCTGGCAAAGGATGTCGCGCTGGGCGTAGGGGCCGTGCTTCCACTCGAGGTAAGTGGCTTCCAGCGGGAAGTGGGCGTCGTAATGGTAGACCTGGTGGCAGGAGGCACAAAGGTCGGCCCGCAGGTGCAGCGGACTTGTGGCGCAGTCGTGGAAGCCCCCGCCGCATTCGGCGCTCGGCGTGAAGGGGCCGCGCTTGACAAAGCGCGGGCCGTCTTTGGTTTCGGCGCCGGGAGTGAGGATGAAGGAGCCGTTCTCCGGTTCGTGGGACGGCGTCTGCCAGTGGGTAACGGCGCTTACCGAGTGGCAGATGTCGCAGGAGACGCCCGCCAGCGCCATCTCGCTCAGACCCGCGTTACCGGGTCCCTTGATTTCGCCGGTGACCATCCCGGCAGGGGAATGGCATCCCTCGCACTGGCGCGAGATCTCGTGCCCCACCGCCTTGACCGCCTTGTTCAGTTCTCCCTGGTACACAGGGTCCTGAAAGGCGAGCTGGTGCACGGAACCGCTCCATTCCTTATATTGCTTCTCGTGGCATCCCTGGCAGACGCTGGGGGGGGTGAAATCGAGGGTGGACTTGTCCCATTTGATGAGGGATGGATAGTACGGGTAGAAATCACGATTGACGTCGAACAGTGCGGACGCGGCATGCGTTGTGCCGGTCAAGGCGGCCAACATTGCTGAGGTCGCAAGCATGACTGCGATCTTCCTGGGGAACGGCACAAACCCTCCTTTGAGGCTGGTTTCGGGACCTAGTGGCGCAGCCTGGACAATTCGTTCTCGGGTTACTCGGAGTCCTTGGGCACCTTGGGCGACTTGGGGCAGCGCATTTTCTTGTTCAGGCACTGCTTCACCTTCTTGATCGCCTCCTGATCGCTCGGGAACATATCGAAGGGAAGATGCTCCCCCGTCTGCTTATAGATCTGGTACCTGTTGCAGCTCTGGTAGTCACCGAAGCAGAGTTTACTTTGAATGTACTGTGCCGCCTTGGGGAGGTCCTTCATGTTGTCCTTGAAGAACTGGCAGCATTCGACGAGTTCGCACGCCATAACACACCTCGAAACATCTACATAATTTAAACGGCAGGCCTAAACGGCCGTGCCGTGGGTGCCGCCGGAGCCGGTGACCGTGGCGGCAGAACTGCTCTGTAGCATGGCCGCCTCAGGCCACGCCGCGTATCCGGTCCAGCGTCGCGGCTATGGTGGCGGCACTGACGGAGTCCCCGAAACAGCCCGCTCCGGCGTAGCTGTCGAAATCCTCCAACTGCAGCAAGAGAAGCGCGAGCAGGTCATCCCGCCCGTGGGCCGGTGCCGGGGCAGCGCGGAGAGCGATGATCTCCTCCACGATCCAGTCAGGGAGGTCGGCCTCTTCGTGTTGGCGCTGTGCTGTTTCAACGAGCTGCTCGAGCAATTCCATGGCTACTCCGTTGTTGGCCCGGTGCATGGATCGGTAGCGGCTTGTCCCGGCCCAGCGGAGATCGTCAGCGCTTTTTGCTGTACCAATGTGTCGGCCACCTTGCGTCGGGCCGCCGTCAGCAGGCGCTGCACGGTCCCCCGTGAGATCCCCATGCAGGCACCGGCCTGTTCCTGTGTCTTACCCTGCCCGTCACACAGGTGCAGGGCCTCCAGCTCGTCATGGGCAAGTTGCACTTGGCCCAGATCTTTGAGTGGGGTGCCTGCCGGCTTGAAGACCACGGAGAAGCCGACACGGTGCGGGCAGACACAGTTTCTCGGCTTGCGTGGACGCGGCACGACTAGTGGGAACACCCATGGCCGTGGCCATGGCCGCCGCAGGTATGGCCGGGGAGGTACTCCTCGAGTTGGTTCGCTTCCAAAAGGGCCAGGTTGTCGGCAACCGTTGCTCCTCCGGCTCGGAACACCCTCATCCCGGCCGCGTTCAGCTTGTGCAGCGCGCCGCCGCCGATTCCGCCGACCACGACGGCGTCGACATGGTGCCCGCCCAGACCTGCCACGGGGTTGCAGGCACCGTGCTGGTGGACGCGGTCGCCGTTATTGATGGCAGTGCACTCACCGGTGGCGCTGTCGACGACGACAAACCCCGGAGCCGAGCCGAAATGGCCGTAAACTGCGCTGGAGAGACCGCTATTCTGTTCAACTGGAAAGCAAACTTTCATGAAATAACTCCGAATGTATTGTGTATATGCACAAGACAGATCTAACATTCAAGAACACATATGTCAATATCTTGTAAACAGAAGATTGTTTTTTCTCGCATAACTTGTGTGGGATTGGCTGGGACAGATACTAGGTGGAGAGGAGATGCCGGGTCGGCGCAAAGGAATTTGCTTTGACGCGAACTTGCCGCAGGTGTTATAAGTGCCGCGAAGCCCCCCCTCACTCTTATGCTCCTTCCTTTGCCAATGCCAGTAACCAGTTGCGCTCAGGAGCCTCCTGCCATGTTTACTAGGATCCTTTTGCTGCTGATCATTCTGGGCCTGACCGTTACCGGGGCGCACGCCGAACAGGCAACCGGCCGTGATCTGCGAGTCATCGTCGTCGGCGGCAACAGCAACTACCCTCCGTACCAGTTCCTGGACAAGAACGGCGAGCCGGCAGGCTACATCGTCGACCTCACCAGGGCCATAGCCAGGGTCATGGGTTTGCAGGTCAGTATCCGGCTGGACGATTTTGGCAAAATCCTCAAAGGACTGGACAGCGGTGACATAGACATCCTCGAGGGGCTCTCCTACTCCGAGACGAGGGCGAAGGAGTACGATTTCTCCACTCCGCACTCGATCATCGTGCAGGCCATCTTCGCACGGAAGGGGACGCCGGCGGTTAAGAGCCTGGAAGACCTCAAGGGGAAGAAGGTGCTGGTGCATCGTGGCGGAGGCATGCACAGCTACCTGCAGGAGCGGCACTACGATCCGGACCTGGTGCTGACCGACAGCCCGCGCGAGACCCTGCAGCAACTGGCGGCCGGACAGTGCGACTACGCCGTGGTGGCACTGCTGCCGGCCATGTACATCATCCGCGAGGAGAAGCTTACCAACCTGGTGCCGGTGGCGACCAACGTGGCGCCGCAGCGTTACTACTGCTACGCCGTGAAAAAGGGGAACGCGGAGTTGGTGGCCCAGATGAACGAGGGGCTCTCCATTCTTAAGAAAACCGGAGAGTTCAACCAGATCTACGACAAGTGGATCGGCGTCTTGGAACCCCAGCGCACCTCGTGGGTCACGGTGGCGAAATACGCGGCGCTGGTGGTGATCCCGCTCTCCCTGATCCTGGCGGCGACGGTGTTCTGGTCGTACTCCCTGCGCCGGCAGGTGGCGCAGCGGACGGAGTCGCTTTCCAACGCCCTGGCGGAGTTGCAGAGAAATCAGCAGCAACTGGTGCAGGCCGATAAGATGGCCGCCCTGGGGATCCTCGTATCCGGGGTGGCCCACGAAATCAACAACCCCACCGGCATCATCCTGATGAACATGCCGACCCTGAAGAAGATATTCAGGGACGCGGAGCGGATACTGGACCGCTACCAGGAGGAAGAGGGGGAGTTCGCCCTTGGCGGGATTCGCTACCAGAGGGTGCGGCAGGAGGTGCCGCTGATCCTTGACGAGATCCAGGACGGCGCCCAGCGCATCAAGAAAACGGTCGAGGACCTCAAGAACTTCGCGCGCAAGGACGACGAGGCACGCAAGGAGTCCCTCGACCTCAATCACGTGGTGCAGACGGCGGTGCGGCTGGTGGACGTGGCGACGCGGAAGATGACCAACAATTTCAGCGCCAGCTACGGCGAAGGGCTGCCCAGGGTCTTCGGCAACGAGCAACGGCTGGAGCAGGTGGTGGTGAACCTGGTCATGAATGCGGGGCAGGCGCTGCCTGATCCAAGCCGGGCCATAAGCATGCAGACCAGCTACGATGCCGGCAGCGGCCGTGTGATGCTCACCGTGCACGACGAGGGGACCGGGATCTCGCCCGAGCACCTGAAGCACCTCACCGACCCATTCTTCACCACCAAGCGCGAGAGCGGGGGGACCGGACTCGGGCTCTCCATATCGGCCAACATCATCAAGGACCACGGCGGCGAAATCAGCTTCGAATCCAGCTTGGGCAAGGGAACCACGGTCACCCTCGCCCTGCCGGCTGCCGTGGCGGGGAGCGAACATGGATAGTGAGCTGTACCCGAGCTTCAAGGTGCTGCTTGTCGATGACGAACCGGCATGGCTGCGCTCGCTGTCGCTCGCGTTGGAGAGCAGCTCCGGTATCACCAACGTGGAGCTTTGCAGCGACAGCCGGAACGTGCTGGATATCCTCGCCCAGGGTGAGGTGGGCCTGGTGCTGCTCGATCTCACCATGCCGCACGTCTCGGGCGAGGACCTCCTGGTCCAGGTCGGGGAACGTTTCCCGGGTGTGGCCGTCATCGTGGTGAGCGGCCTGAACCAGGTGGGCAAGGTGGTCAACTGCATGAAGCTCGGTGCCTACGACTACTACGTCAAGACCGATGACGAGGAGCGCATCGTCTGCGGCGTCCTGCGTGCCATCAAGCACCTGGAACTGCAACGCGACGACAAGGAGATGGCGCGGCGCTTCGTGTCCTGCGAGTTGCAGCACCCGGAGGCGTTTTCCGCCATCTGTACGGCGGACCGGGCCATGCAGGCACTCTTTGCCTATATCGAGGCGGTGGCCGTCAGCCCGCTGCCGCTATTGATCACGGGCGAGAGCGGGTCCGGCAAGGAACTCCTGGCCCAGGCCACCCACCGGTTGAGCCGCTGCCGGGGCGAACTGGTGGCCGTGAACGTTGCCGGGCTGGACGACACCGTGTTCTCGGACACCCTTTTCGGCCACCTGCGCGGCGCCTTCACCGGTGCCGAAGGGGTGCGCCGCGGCATGATCGAGGCGGCCGCCAACGGTACCCTGTTTCTCGACGAGATCGGGGACCTGAGCATCGCGTCCCAGGTGAAACTTTTGCGGCTGCTCCAGGAAGGGGAGTATTTCCCGCTGGGGAGCGACCAGCCCCGGCGCCTCAAGGCGCGCATCGTGGTGGCGACCCACCAGAACCTGGAGGCGAAAGTGGCCGAGGGTAGTTTCAGGCGCGACCTGTTCTACCGGCTGCGCACCCACCACGTGGAGGTGCCACCGCTGCGCAGCCGCAAGGGTGACCTGCCGTACCTGCTCGACCTGTTCCTCGAGGAGGCTGCCGCGACGCTGGGCAAGAAGAAGCCGACTCCGCCCCCCGGGTTGGTGCAGCTGCTCGCCACCTACAGCTTCCCGGGCAACGTCCGCGAACTGAAGGCCATGGTTTTCGACGCGGTGAGCACGCACAAGGAGCGCATGCTTTCCATGGACTCCTTTGCCAAGGCGATCAGCGCCGGCGGAGGAGTTGCGGAGCGGGCGCCGGACCAGAACCCCTTTGCGGGCTTCGAGCCTCTGCCCACCTTCGCCAACGCGGCCAATTACCTCCTCGAGGAAGCGATGAACCGCGCCGGCGGCAACCAGACCCTGGCAGCACGACTGCTCGGTATATCCCAACCCTCCCTCTGGAAACGCCTGAAATTGTCCCGCGGTTAAACCCCTATTGCCGGAGTCTATAGCTATAGACTTCGGCAATAACGCTGTAAATCCCCCGTAATAAAAGGCATAACCCTTGCGGTACGCTAAGTCCTATAGCCTGAGTCTATAGCCGTTGCCTCCCTCCCCGTTGTAATTTCACCTGTAATCATAACCACTTACGGCTAATTTCGCCTTTGGTATTGATCCTGCTCTCATGAGATCAAAAGCAATCACGGGGCCTGCGCCCCAACATACCGAAGGAGAAGATCATGAATCAGAAAGCGGCAATGGCGATGGCAGGTTTTCTGGCGGCACTGGCTGTAGGGCACGATGCCCAGGCGAAGAGCCTGGAGGATATCCTGAAAGAGAAGGGAGTCATCACCGAGGCGGAGTTCAAGGAAGCCTCCAAAGCCAAGCCTTACGATTACAAGCTGGGCAAGGGATTCGTCCTCACCTCGCCGGACCAGAAATTCCAGTTTGTACTGGGCGGGCAGATCCAGGCCCAGTACGAGATGGATGATTACGAGCTGGCCACCAAGCAGGACGTGAGCCAGTTCAACCTGCGGCGCGTCAAGACCCTTCTGAGCGGCTACGCCTTCACCAAGGACCTCACCTACAAGGCCACCTACAACTGGGCCAACGTAGTGAAGGATAACTCCAAGGCGATGGAAGAGGTCAACATGAAGTACCGGGTCGCCGACGAACTGCAGGTGATGTTAGGACAGGAGAAAATCCAGTACTCCAGGCAGTGGATCACCTCCAACACGGCCCAGCAGTTCGTCGACGGGTCCTTCGTCCGGAATGCCTTCATGCAGGGGTACGATATGGGCATCAACCTGCATGGCGACCTTTGGACCGGGATGGTCAAGTACGATGCCGGCATCTTCGGCGGCGCAGGCCAGAACACCAAGAACAAAACCAACGACAATGCGTACAACTTCAGGCTGACCGTAAACCCGCTGGGCGACATGAAATACGGCGAGGGCGACCTGGAATACTCCCAGAAGCCGCTGGTTTCGCTGGGAAGCAGCTACTACCTCAATACCGTGAAAAAGACGGTCGCCGGAACCGGGACCGCGGCGACTTCCGCCATCGACAACAACAACTCCAACTTCGTAACCGATACCAATGGCTGGCTGGGCACGGCAGTGAAGGCGAAATACTTCGGTACCACGGTTGCGGAGGACATCAACGTCGATTCGTGGGAAGCCGATGTCGCCTTCAAGTGGCTGGGTGCGTCGATGCAGGGTGAATACTACTGGGGCAAGGCCGAGGGTGAAACCTCCGGCAAGGAGCTGATCGCCAGGGGCGGCTACGTCCAGGCCGGCTACTTCGTGATACCGCAGCGCCTGGAACTGGCCCTGCGTTACGCCTGGATGGATCCCAACCGCAATGTCTCCAACGACTCCATTTCCGAGATCCAGGGGGCGGTCAACTACTTCCTCTACGGCAACAACCTGAAGATCCAGGGCGATATCGGCAACCGCCACACCTACAAAGGGCAGGTTGACGACCTCGTGGCGCGCGCCCAGGTGCAGCTGCTGTTCTAGGTGACTGGTCAGGTCAAGACGACGCACTAACAGGAGACAAAAATGAAACGCAAAATGATCGTACCGGCACTGCTGTTCGCGGTAGCCCTGCTCATCGTAGTATCCGCGGCCTGGGGAGAGGACTCAAGCAAGAGCTCCTTCCTCTCCGGGGTGCACAAGAAGAACCAGGTAACCTGCGCCGACTGCCACGGGAAAACGCTTACCGTGGACGACAGCGAGACGGCGCTGAACAAGAACTGCAAGGGGTGCCATGGCGGCTTTGCCGAGCTGGCGACGAAAACCAAGGAACACATCAACCCGCACAACTCGCACCTGGGCGAGACCAACTGTACCGCCTGCCACAAGGGGCACGTTGCCTCCAAGGCGTACTGCAACTACTGCCACAGCTTCGCGATGAAGATCCCGGCCATGGGGACCGAGAAAGAATCTACCGACAAGAAGTGGGTGCAGGAAGCGGCACCCGGCAAGAAGGACCTTAAATCGAACCGGATCGAGTCGACCGACGTGGTAGTCATCGGTGCGGGCGGCTCCGGGTACGTCGCCTCCATCACCGCCCACGATGCCGGCGCGAAGGTGATCCTCCTGGAGAAGATGCCCATCACCGGCGGCAACAGCATGCTGGCGGCCGGTGGCATCAACGCCGCCAGGACTCGCTACCAGGAGCGGCTGGGGATGCACGACGACCCGGCCGAGATGGTGAAGGAAACCATGAAGGGGGGGCGTGACAAGAACGACCCCGAACTGGTCAAGGTCCTTGCCTACAAATCCGCCGATGCGGTTGACTTCCTGGTGTCGCTGGGTGCCGACATGACCGACCTGGTACGCTCGGGTGGCGTCGCGGTCGACCGTACCCACCGTCCCGTGGGTGGGGCCGCGGTGGGCCCGCACCTGATCAAGGTGTACCGGGAGAACGCGGCCAAGCGTAACATCGACGTCAGGGTGAACTCCGAGGTGGTACAGATCCTCTCCGACGGAAAGGGGCGCGTCACCGGTGTCCAGGTCAAAGGCAAGCATAGCGGCGTGTACACCATCAACGCCAAGGCCGTGATCGACACCGCGGGCGGCTTCGCCGCCAACAACGAGCTGGTCGGCTCCTACAAGCCGCAGTTCAGGGAAACCGCCTCCTCCAACCAGCCGGGCGCGACCGGCGAAGGGATGTTCCTCGCGGAAAAAGTGGGCGCCAAGCTCATCGACATGGAACAGATCCAGATCCACCCGACCATGGGGGGCGAAACCAAGGTCCTCATCTCCGAAACCGTGCGTGGCAGCGGCGCCATCCTCGTGAACCATGCCGGCAAGCGCTTCGTCAACGAGCTGACCACCCGCGACAAGGCCTCCGCCGCCATCCTGGCGCAGCCTGAGAAGTCGGCCTTCCTGGTCTTGGGCGAGAGCACACGCAAAAGCAACGTCCAGATCGACGGCTACATCGTCCTCGGGCTGGTGCAGCAGGCGGACAGCATCGCCGGCCTGGCGGCCAAGATGGGTGTGCCGGCTGATGCGCTTAGCGCCACGGTGGCAGCCTACAACAAGGCGTTCGAGGCGAAGAAGGATCCGGAATTCCAGCGCCAGGACATCCCGCGCCCGGTGGACGGACCGAAGTACTACGCCATCTGGGTCAAGCCGGGTCGCCACCACACCATGGGCGGCGTGAAGATCAACACCGAGGCGCAGGTGATAGCCAAGGACGGTAAGCCGATCACCGGCTTCTACGCAGCGGGCGAAGTCACCGGCGGCGTGCATGGCTGGAACCGCCTGGGCGGCAACGCCATCACCGACACCGTGGTCTTCGGCAGGATCGCCGGCAGCAACGCGGCAAGTTTCGTGAAAGAAGCGAAATAGGCAGTACCCGTCACAACAGAAGCGCCCTGTGCCGGCAAGCGCAGGGCGCTTCACCATGAGCACAAGGCAGGGCACCATCGGGCAGGGACGGACGTACGGAAGCGAAACCCTGCAAGGACACCGGCATGAAGAACGAAAACCTGTTCCAGTCGCTGTTTCTGATAAATTTCGCCACCAGCCTCGGCTTCGGCATCGCGGATGCCTTCTTCTCCACCTACCTTTTCAGTCTGGGCGGGCGCGGCATCCTGCTGGGCCTGCCGCTCCTCCTCTTCTCCCTTTCCAAGATCGTTTTTGGCCCACCGATGGGGGCCTGCGTGGACCGCTTCGGCCCGAGGACGGCCGTCACGCTCAGCCTTTCTCTCTATCTCCTGGTTTCCATTGGCTACCTTTTAAGTTCCAGCCTGGTGCTCATCACGCTGCTGAGAGTGGTGCAAGGGGGCGCCTGCGCGATGTTCCGTCCCGTGATGTTGTCGCTGGTTGGAGCCACGAGCAGCAACAAAGGGGAGGGGTGCGCCACCGGGACCTTCGACATCTCCTTTTACCTTGCCATCGGGATAGGGCCGCTTCTCGGCGGTGCCCTGCACGACTGGTGCGGTTTCTACGGCATATTCTCCTGCCTTGCACTTCTCTGTCTGTTCGCGCTGACCGTCGCATTGCGGCGCATACCTCGCAACGCTGTGGCAGGCCCGTCCCGAAAGCCGGCTGCGGCCGTGGCACTGCCGGACGCCCTGGAAGCGGCACGCCACGGCGCTATGGGCGGGCTGTTGGTATTCATCTTTGGACGGGGGTGCGGCATTTCGCTGCTGGCGGGCTTCCTGCCCCTTCTGTTGAACGGGCGGCTGGGACTGACCGGCACCCAGACCGGCGTGGTGCTCGCCTCCAGCACCGTCGTGATCAGCTCGCTGCTGCGCCCGGTCGGCCGGTTGTCGGACCGGCTTCCCCGCAAGGGCCTCGTGCTCCTGGGCGGGGTCTCGGTGTCGCTGCTCTATTTCCTGATTCCTGTTGCCCAAGGGTTTCATCAGGTGCTCATGCTGGGGGGCGGGATCGGGCTGTGCAGCGTCCTTTCGCAGCCGGCCAGCACGGCGCTTCTTCTGGAACAGGGCGAGCGTCACGGGACGGGGCTGGCGGTCGGCATCTTCAACACTGCGCTGAACCTGGGATTCGTGGTGGGACCGCTACTTGGGGGATGGTTGCAGAATCATTTCGGGCTCACTGCCGTCTTTTACGCCGCCGGCTGGATCGGCCTGGCGGCAGCGGCCCTTTTCGCAGTCTGTACCATGGTGCGGGAGAAAAGAAACTGCGCCTGCTCACCTGCCTGAAATAACTTCGGGAGCGGCTACCACGGCCGGATCAACACCGTCGCCGTGGTCAGCAGCTCCCGTTTTTCCTTCCTGTCTATCTACTCCTTGATGTTCTTGTCGATCCCGGCGCGACCGTCGTCGCATTCCTCCTCCGGTTCGCTGGGGCGGCTGTAGCGCGGGTCGCTGGTCGCGCTGACGCAGACCGGCGACGGCTCCTCGGCGGCACCCGCTGCGGCGGGGACGTGGTCGTGCTTCCTGCCACCCTCCTTGGGGACGTCCCCCTTGGTCGGTTGCCAGTCGGCCATGTCTCGGAACATGCGGAAACGCTCCATTGCCTCTTGCTCCATCTGCTCGCGCAGTTGCCGCGCCACCTCGGGGTTCTGCTTTTCCAGTGCCTGAAAGCGCACCTCGCCTGAGAGGAACTCTGCCATGCTGCCGTCGGGCTTCTTCGACTCCAGGATGAACGGGTTCTTCCCGTCCAGCTTCAGGAGCGGGTTGTACCGGTACAGCGGCCAGTAGCCGCACTTGACCGCGAGCTGGCTCTCCTCGATAGATTTCCCCATCCCTTTCCGGAGCCCCTGGTTGATGCAGGTCGAATAGGCGATGATGAGCGATGGGCCGGGATAGGCCTCCGCCTCCGTGATCGCCTTCAGTGTCTGGTTCTTGTCGGCGCCGATGGCGATGGACGCGACGTAGACGTAGCCGTAGGTCATGGCCATGCGCCCCAGGTCCTTCTTGGAGGTCCGCTTGCCGGAGGCTGCGAACCGGGCAATGGCGCCCAGTTGGGTGGCCTTGGAGCACTGGCCGCCGGTGTTGGAGTAGAGCTCGGTGTCCATCACCAGGAGGTTCACATCCTCGCCGGTGGAGATGACGTGGTCCAGGCCGCCGAAGCCGATGTCGTAGGCCCAGCCGTCGCCGCCGTAGATCCAGATCGACTTCTTGGTGAACAGGTCGGCAGAGACGGCAATCTGTTGCAGGAGTTCGTTGTCGCCTGCTTTTGGTAGCAGCTCCTTCAATCGCTCGCCGTGGCGTCGGGAGAGTTCCGGGTCCATCATCCCCGCCAGCCAGGCATTAAGCACTTCCCTGAGTTCCCCTTCCGGCAGGCTGTGCACAGCGCGGCGCACCTGGTCGGCTAAAAGGTGCCTGCGCTGAGAAACTGCCATGTGGTAGCCGAAGCCGAACTCGGCGGCATCCTCGAAGAGCGAGTTGTTCCAGGCGGGGCCGTGCCCGTCGGCGTTGGCGCAGTAGGGTGAGACCGGCGCCGAGGCACCCCAGATCGAGCTGCAGCCGGTGGCGTTGGCGATCATCATCCGCTCGCCGAAGAGCTGGGTGACGATCCTGGCGTACGGGGTTTCGCCGCAGCCGGAGCAGGCGCCGGAGAACTCGAGGAGCGGCTGCTGGAGCTGGCTGCCGATCACCGTGGTCCGCTTCACCAGGTGCCCCTTGGGGGAGAGGGTTTCGGCGAACTTGCGGTTTTCCTCCTGAACAGCGGACTGGGTGTCGATCGGCTTCATCACCAGCGCCGGCACCTTGGCGGGGCAGATGTCGGCGCAGTTGCCGCACCCCATGCAGTCCATGGTGTAGACCTGGATCCGGAAGCCCATCCCCTTGAGTTCCTTGGCGTTGACCGGAATCGTCTGGTAAGTCTCGGGGGCGTTGGCCAATTCACCGTCGGTGGCAACGAAGGGGCGGATGGTGGCGTGCGGGCAGATGTACGCGCACTGATTGCACTGGATGCAGTTTTCCTTGATCCACTCGGGGACGTTGATGGCGACGCCTCTTTTTTCGTAGCGCGCGGTGGAGAAGGGGAAAACGCCGTCGGGGGCGAACGAGGAAACCGGCAGGTCGTCACCCTTCTGGCGCAGGATGGGGAAGACCATGTCGCGCATGTAGTCCGGCATCTGCTGGTTGAGGCGGAAGTCGGTGCCGCGCTGGTCGTCGGCGTCGCGCCAGGAATCGGGGTAGGAAATCTCGATCAGGCTCTGCACGGCAAGGTCAACCGCGGCCAGGTTCATCTCCACCACCTGGTCCCCCTTGCGGCCGTACTCCTTGCGGATGGAATCCTTCAGAAGTTCCACGGCCCGCTCGAAGGGGAGGACGCCGGAGAGCTTGAAGAAGGCGGTCTGCATGATCATGTTGATGCGCCCACCCAGCCCGGCGGACTGGGCGATGCTGATGGCGTCCACGTTGTAGAGGCGCACCTTCTTCTGCGCGATGGCGCGGCGCATGGTGGCGGGGAGGTTGGCCTCCATCGCCTCGACGCTGTTCCAGGGGGAGTTGAGCAGGAAGGTGCCACCTTCCCGGATCCCCTCCAGCAGGTCGTAGATCTGCACGTACGGGGCCTTTTGGCAGGAGATGAAATCGGCCGCGTCGACGAGATAGGTAGACTGGATGGGGCTCTCGCCGAAGCGCAGGTGCGAGACGGTGATCCCGCCCGACTTCTTGGAATCGTAGGAGAAGTAGGCCTGGACGTGGAGGTCGGTGTTGTCGCCGATGATCTTGATGGCGGCCTTATTGGCCCCGACGGTGCCGTCGGCGCCCATGCCCCAGAAGCGGCACTGGATGGTTCCCTCGGGCGTGGTGGAGAGGGTGCCTTCGACGGGGAGCGAGCTGTCGCTCACGTCGTCGGTGATGCCGACCGTGAAGTGGCGCTTGCCGGGGTGGCCGGCCATGTTGTCGAAGATGCTCTTCACGTGCACCGGCCGGAATTCCTTGGAGCCCAGGCCATAGCGCCCGGCGTAAAGTTCCGGCATCTCGCCCCCGCGCTCCAGCAAAGCCGTGCAGACGTCCTGGTAGAGCGGCTCGCCCAGCGAGCCCGGTTCCTTGGTGCGGTCGAGCACGGTGATCTTGGCTGCGGTGGGGGGGATGACGGCGAGAAGGGCATCAGCGTCAAAGGGGCGGTACAGGCGCACCTTGACCAGGCCCGCCTTCTCGCCTTGCCCGTTCAGGTACTGCACCACCTCCTCGGTAGTTTCGCACGACGAGCCCATGGTGATGATGACCCGGTCGGCCTCGGCGTGGCCGATGTAGTCGAAGAGGCGGTAGTGCCGCCCGGTCAGCTGTCCCACCCGCTCCATAGTCTCGGTCACCACCTGTGGTAACGCCTGGTAGAAGGGATTAGCCCGCTCGCGTCCCTGGAAGTAGATGTCCGGGTTCTGCGCGGTGCCGCGCAGTTCCGGGTGCTCCGGGTTCATGGCTTTCTTGCGGAAGGCGGCCAGCTTGTCGTGGTTCACCAGCCGGAGCATTTCCTCGGAGTCGATCACCTCGATCTTCTGCACCTCGTGCGAGGTTCGGAAGCCGTCGAAGAAGTGCAGGAAGGGGAGGCTCGCCTCCAGGGCGGCCAAGTGCGCCACCAGGGCGAGATCCATCACCTCCTGCACCGACGACGAGCAGAGCATGGCGAAGCCAGTGGGGCGCGCCGCCATGACGTCCTGGTGGTCGCCGAAGATGGAGAGGGCATGGGTGGCTATGGCGCGGGCCGAGACGTGGAACACGCCGGGAAGCTGCTCCCCGGCGATCTTGTACATGTTGGGGAGCATCAGCAGCAGCCCCTGCGAGGCAGTGAAGGTCGTGGTCAGCGCGCCGGCCACCAGCGACCCGTGCACGGCGCCCGCAGCTCCCGCCTCCGACTGCAGCTCCTTGATGTTGAGGACCTGGCCGAAGACGTTCTTGCGACCCTCCGCCGCCCACTCGTCCGCAACTTCCCCCATCGTTGAGGACGGGGTGATGGGATAGATGGCCGCGGTCTCACTGAGCGCGTAGGCGACATGAGCCGCTGCGGTATTGCCGTCCATGGTTTTCCTGGTTCCACTCATGTGAACAGTCCCCCTTGTCCAGAGATGGCCGCACCCGTCAACTGGCCCGTTCGGCAATAATGGGGACGCAGAGAGGGTGGCGATAATGAAGTTTAATATGCTATCACTAATTTAATGGATGGGAAGAGTGGCATGAGGGGCAGCGGGATCACGAGGGAATTTTCGGGACTGAGCCAAGCTGAGAGAGGATCGTGCGGGATCAGGCGGGCAAGCGAGGGGGGGCAGACGAATCGGCCTGTCCCGGAGGGATTCAGCGCGGCGCCAGTTCGTGGGGCGGTGTGAGCGAGAACCTGTGGAAGATCTCCTCGATCAGGTCGAACAGTGTCGGGTCGAGGCTGCGGTTCTTCTCCAGGACCAGGCGCCGCGGCCTCGACGGTGCGAATCCCTCAACGTGGTGGCTGACCAGCGAACCGTCGGCCAGGTGCGCTGCAACTAGGCTGCGGGAGATGAAGGTGACCCCTTCTCCAGCTTGGACCGCCTTGATGATGAAGGGAATGTCGTCGAAGTAGACAGTGTTGCGGAACTCGGCGGCGTCCCGGCCGATGCTGTGCATGCTCTTTTCCAGGAAGCGCCGGGCGCAGCAACCTGATTTTTTGCAGTACAGGCGCTGGCCGAGCATGGTCTCGACGTCGACCACCTTGGCGTCGATGCCGAAGCCGGGCCTGCTCACGAACACCATATCGTCGTCAGGCAGTGGGTAGACCGCGAACTCATCGAGGTTAAGGTCCTCGCAAAATTCGATCAGTACCAGGTCGTATAGCTTTTCCTTGAGCCCCTTGAGCGCCCCTTCGGGCATGTCGAAGACGAAGCTCAGTTCACTGGTTTCGGAGTTGCGGGACATGAATCGCGTGAAGATGTCGGGGAGGTAGGAGATGCCAAAGGGAGCGGTGCAGCAGAAGGAGATCTTGCGCTTGCGCGCCAGCAGCTGCAGGTCGTAGAGAAATTCCTGCTCCACCTTCAGGACCTGGCGTGCCTTCTCGATCAGCAGGTGCCCGGCGGCGGTCGGTTTCAGTGCGAGCCCAGAGCGGTCCAAGAGGAGTTGGCCGTAATGATCCTCGAGGATCTTGATTCGGCGGGAGACGGCGGACTGGGTGACGCAGAGGATCTCGGCAGCCTTGGAAAAGCTGCCGCATTCGACTGAAACTACCAGGGTTTTCAGATTCGTGAAATCCATGTCAGGTCACCCGGTGGCGTCAGCTATGCGAAACAAGCATAGCCGGTGTGAGAATATGTCGTTTGTGCATATTGCAAAAAACTTATATAGATTGCAACAGCCAATTTGATGAAATACGCTGACTGTCAGTGTGGGAGCTTTAAATACTATTAATTACTATGCCTGTTGTGCATGGTCCTATGAAAAAGTTTCGTTTGAGTAGTTCACCCCATCCTGCGAAGAAGCAACAACGCCGCTGCAAGAGAGGCGACGTGCCTGCTTTTGACATAAAAAGACGGTAGATCCACTGTTTATATGGAGCTGTGCGGTGGCGGGTGCTCCGCCTGCCTGTGTTACACGTTGCTACTGTTCATCTTCTTGTTTCGTTAGTCTTCAAACCAACATTCTTGACCCAAAACGAAAATATTTTAACTTTGTCGGCAATTTTACTTTGACAATGCTAATCGAATGGAAAGGAGGAGTGAAAACGTAAACCCTGTTGGACGCCACTATTTACCCAATCCAAAGGAGGTTGTATGTCGGAAAAGATGATGCAAAAGAGCAGGCTATTGCTGTTCACGCTGCTCGGCCTCGTGGCCGTTGCGGCCCTCAGCATCTGGGGCTGCGGTGGTACTAGCTATGACAGCCCGGCCAGCGGAATTACCACGACCAAAACCACGACCGCACTGATCGAACCCGCGGAACTGAACCAGTGGATCACCGAGGGTAAGTTAAACAAGGCTGGCGGCTATGACCGCGTAGTGGTACTCCAGGTCGATGGGACGGTGACCAACTACGATCTCGGCCACATCGCCGGCTCCCAGAGCGTCGGGCTCAATACCGAACTCGCGCAGACCCGCGTGGAGGGGCCGATGTACACCGGCTCGATGGTTCCCGACGGGACCACCATGGACACGCTTATCCAGCGCGCCGGCATCGATGCCAACACCACAATCGTTTTCACCACCTCCGAGGCCGAGAGCGCGTCGCCCTGGAACCTGACCAGGGGCTACACCGTGTTCCGTTACTGGGGTTTCCCCAAGGAAAGGCTCAAGGTACTCAACGGCGGCAACAAAGCCTGGAAAGCCGCCGGGCTGCCGCTGGTCTTCGACAAGCCCACCATTGCCAGGTCTAGCTACGTGGTCACCCCTAACGGTGTCAACCGCGTCCGTGCTGACCTTAGGGCCTCGCTCTCGGATATGATCGCCGCCGTCGGCGCTGGTACCACCACCAACGATTTCATCGATGGCAGGAGCACGGACGTTCCAGCAGGTCCCACCACTGACCTGATTGACACGACCAAGTACGTCGTCTTCGAAGGTGCCGTCCACGGCGGGCGCAACAAGGCGCACACCCTGCTGCACACAGCTGGCAAATTCAAATCTGTCGACGACGTCAAGACGGCGCTGGCGATTCCCGCCGGCCGCACATCGATCTACACCCTCTGCCGCGCCGGTAACATCGCCTCGGTCCTCTTCTTCGCCGTCGACGGCTACGCCTACTACAACGAGACCTCCGCCGGCACCATGAAAGCGGTCTGGTACGACGGTTCGTGGGGGCAGTGGGGGCTCATGGCCAGCTCCGACAAGGTCGGCACTACCCTCAACGCCGGAGGCCAACTCGTCGTCGGTTCGATCTGGGATACCACCGCCCTGACCGATTCGCGCACCTACAACGTCAACGCCGGGCGCACCATCGTACCCTACCTTTCCAGGATGTTGAGCCCAGAGCCTACCTTTGCAACCGGCAACCAGATCGAGGACTCCGATGCGGCCTATCACAGCCCCATAAGCACCAGCGGCGGCAGCGGCACTAGCGGCGGCGGAGGCGGCTGCTAAGCAAAACCACCGGCAGATTCGAGCACATCAAACGACCACATAGGGAGTAGACGACCATGATCAAGATAAACAAGACCGTCTGTACGGCCCTGCTCGGGCTGGTGCTGGCTAGCGGGACCGCATACGCGGGGCCCAAGATGACCTTCGGCCCCAACGACGAGGGTGCCCTGCAGCTGGACTACAAGGGGCAGTTCCAGATGACCTTCCGGGATATCGGCTCGGGGGACAACAACGAGGACACCACGGCCAACTTCAACTTCCGCCGTAACCGCCTCGCCCTGATGGGCAAGTACGGCGACATGATGTCCCTGTACGTGCAGACCGAGTACACCGACGACCAGAACCTGACCCCCCTGGATGTCTCCAGCGAGAACCAGGGCTCCAACTTCCAGCTTCTGGACGCGGTGGTTCGCTTCAAGATCGACAACGCCTTCCGGGTCAACGTGGGCAAATTCAAGTACAACCTCTCCCGCGAAAACCTGGAAGCGTGCGAGATGCCGCTCACCCTGGACCGCTCGCTCTTCATCCGCGCCCCCTACGTGACCACCCGCGACACCGGGGTCGCCGTCTGGGGTAACCTCTTCAACGACATGTTCCAGTACCGCGTCGACGCAATGGAAGGACGCAAAGCCGTTTCCGGCGAAACCGCGCCAGCCTCGAACTTCCGCTACTCGGCGCGTGCCCATGTGACCCTGCTCGACCCGGAAAACGACTATGGCTACAAGGGGACCTACTTGGGCAAGAAGAAGGTCGCTACCTTCGGCGCCGCCTACCAATTCGAGCCTGAGATTGCCTATGCCGACACCGTTGCCAGGACCGGCAAGAAGGATTACAAGGCCTGGACCTTTGACGGCTTCGTGGAGTACCCGGTCGAGGCGGTGGGAACCTTCACCGTTTCCGGTGCTTATGAAAAGATCGACCTCGACCATGCCTACCTGGGCGACAATCCTGACCCCAACGTGGTCGGCATCAACGGGGAGAAGAACGGCTACTACGTGAAAGCCGGCTACATGCTCCCCAACATCCCGCTGCAGCTCTTCGTGCGCCACGAGAACTGGAAGTTCGCGAACCTGAACGGCATCTACAACCAGCGCATTTTCTGGACCGGCGGCGGCATGAACTACTACCTGCGCGACCAGAACCTGAAGCTCACCTTCGAGGCCAACTCCACCGGCTTCCAGAACGGCAGCGGCACCACGGCCGACGGAACCGAGGACTTCATGACCTACGTGACCCAGCTCCAGGTAATCTTCTAACCACTGACAACCAAGGGGGGACTGGCTCCGCCAGGTGCCAGTCCCCCTCGGCTTAAAGGAGGAAAAGCGATGTTAGCAAAAGCGATGAGAATAGCAGCAGCGACACTGGCCGTGCTGAGCGTGGCGGCCATGGCCTTCGCGGCGGGACCTGCCAAGGGCAAGGTAACCAAGGTGGATGGCGAGCAGGTCACGGTGACCCTGGAGGGGGCTCCCCCGGCATTCGTGAAAAAAGGCGCCTCTGTCTCGGCCGCCGGCGGCTCTCCCAAGGTGGTCGCCGTGCAGGGGAACGAGGTTACCCTGAAGTTCGGGAAGGCTAAGGCGGAGAAGATGAAAGTGGACTCCCCGGTGTCGATCACGGAGTGCGAAGGGGACGAACTGCAGGGTTGCTAACGAAAAGTGCGGCCCGCCACGGCGGGCGCACGCACCGGCAAATCACAGGCTGAACGGGAGTACCCATGAACCTGACTATTGTGCGGGGTGGCCTAGCCGCCGCCCTTCTTTTGGGGGTGCTGACGGCACCCTCTTTTGCGGGAAAAGCCGGCATCGGCTGGCAGGATACCATCGCGGCCAAATCGGGCAAGGCGAAGACGCTCGCCGAGCTGGCCAAGATGTACGACTCGAGTTCCTGCGTGGAATGCCACCAGGAGCAGCATGACCAAGCCTCCAAGTCGATCCACTCGCGCTCCCTCTTTGGAACGGCGCGCACCGCGATGACCATCATGACCACCATCGAGAACGGCCTGATGGAAGAGCCGTATTCGGGGGTGAAGAGTCCCAAGGACGTTAAGGTCGAGCACCTGATGGGGTGTGCCAAGTGCCACCTGCCGCAGCTGGCCGACGCCGAAGACTCGGTGGCCCAGGAGCTGGTGACCACCCTGTATGGCTGGAAGGAGGCTCGCGCCAAGAAAGACAAGGAGGGGGCCAAGAAGCTGGAGGAGAAGCTGAAGAGCGTCTCCATCAACTGCCTGGTCTGTCACAACAGGAATGCCATCACCCACAAGTGGCAGGACGGCTATCCCAAGGCGGGGGTAGTCTACGGTTCCAAGGACGGCGACCATCCTTCGGACAAGTTCCCCAAGATGGCCAAGAGCCCGATCATGGACCAGGCCATCCAGTGCGGCCAGTGCCACGGCCTGGGGCCGAACCTGGAGCTCGACGAGCCGACCCAGTGCTGCACGTCCTACGGCAGCTACCTCTGGGTCTACAAAGCCGAGGTCGGCCAGGAGAACTGCCAGGACTGCCACATGAAGAACTCCAAGCTCGGCCACAACATCCAGGCCTATCGCGATGCGGCCATGAGCGACAAGGCGGTCGAGTTCAAGGCGGAGGCCTTCGGGTACTACTGGCGCGACGGTGCCAAGATCAGGCCCAGGGCGGTGGTCAAGGTCGAGATGCTGAACAAGGCGGGACATTCAATCCCCGACGGCTGACCGACCCCCAACCGACTGGTTCTGTCGGTAATCGGAAAGACCAAAGACGGCAAGGAAGTGTTCAACCAGGAGAAAATTTACATGCCGGTCCCGCAGCAGCTGGGCCGCGGTGACCGGATGGGGCGCGGCCCCTACGAGAAGAGCGGCCTGATCGAGGACACCGGGCTTCCCCCGGGCAAGCTCGTGAAGGAGCGCTTCGAGATCTTCTACCCGCTGGAAGAGGTGGAAGTGAACGGCAAGACGGTCGAGAAGCCGGCCGCGTACGACCTCGACGTGGAAGTGAAGCTGACGTATCTCCCCTTCGGCACTCCCAACAGCGATCCTTTCGTCTGGAAGGAGTTCACCAAGAGGGTGAGCATCAGTCAGAGCGGCAAGTAACATAAAGAGATGGTTCCTGGTTTGTGATGGCCGGCATCCTCCGTGATGCCGGCTTTTTTTGTGTACGGCTCATGAAAGGTTTTGGAGAATGGTCTTAATGTCGCTATAATGCGCGGGAGTCCAGGGGAAGAAGCAACGGGTGACATGAAAGCGACTGGGAGCATGAAAACAAAAGCGGTAAGCGCAGGCGGTATCCTCCGCCGCATGTTGCTCCTTTCCGTGGTGCCCGTCCTGGCGCTCGCCGGCTGCAACGGCAAGAGCGCGGCGGGAGGGGGCTGCCTCGCCTGTCACGCCGGCATCGAACACGCCTCGGCAACGCACCGCGACTGTGTCGCCTGCCACGGCGGCGACGGTAAGGCCACCGAGAAGCAGGTCGCCCACCGTGGCATGCTGGGACGCAGCAACCCCTCCGCGCCGGAACACTGGGACAAAAGCTGCGGCTCCTGCCACCAGTACCAGCTGGACCGGGTTAAGTCGAACCTGATGTACACGACGACCGGGATGATCCGAAACATCCGGCTCACCTGGGAAGGGCCGGAAGAGGGGGAGTACGCCAGCCGCGCCGGCGAGGTCTACGATCCCGCCGGCAAACCGCTGCGGCTCAAGCCGGTGGCGGAACTCGACCACGTTTCCGGGGAGCTGTACCGTAAGTTCTGCTCCCAGTGCCACGTGGCACGGGAGAGCGGGGAGGTCTACGGCGCGAGCCACGCCTCGGGATGCGCCGCCTGCCATTTCCCCTACAACGACCGCGCCGTCTACCGTGGGGGGGACGCCACCGTGCGGGGGCGCGGGACGTACGCGGCGAGCCACGCCATGGAGCGGCTCCCGGGCAACGAGGTTTGCTCCCGTTGCCACAACAGAAGCGGGCGCATCGCCTACTCCTACCAGGGACTGAACGACGGCAACAACTCGCTGGTGCCGACCCGCTTCGGATTGCCGGGCCCCCAGCTTGCCAGTGGCAACAGGAACCTGACCCGCATCGCCCCGGACGTCCACTTCGCCGCCGGGATGGATTGCATCGACTGCCACACCTCGCGCGACCTGATGGGGGACGGCTACTCGCACCGCAACATGTACCTGCAGACCGAGATCGCCTGCGAGGACTGCCACGGCGGTGCCAAGCCTCCCCGCTACCGCGAGATCGCCAGCGAAAGCGACGAGGCGCTCCGCGAGTCACAGGGGTACCGGATGCAGATGCGGCAGGGGATGAAAATGATCCTCACCGCCAAGGGGCGCGCCTACTCCAACGTCTTCTACAAGGACGGCGCGGTCTGGGTGCTGGGCAAGCGCAGCGGCAGGCTGTTCAAGAGCCGGGTTATCACCGGGACCCCGGAGCACACCGTGGTCGGCCACGGTCGCATGGAATGCTATTCCTGCCACAGCCGCACCGTGGTCCAGTGCTACGGCTGCCACACCAGCTACGACAAGACCCGGTCCGCCATGGATTACGTCAAGGGGGTGCCGACCCCGGGGCGCTTCAGTGAGAAGGAGGATTACCGGATGCTCTATCCCTTCCCGCTGGCCCTGAACCAGCGCGGCAGGATCTCCACGGTGACACCCGGGTGCCAGACCTTCGTGAGCGTGGTGGAGCCGGACGGGAGCCTTTCCAAAAACGAGTACGTGGCGCGCTTCAAGGGGAAACAACAGCTTCGCTTTGCACCCTTTTATTCGCACAACACCGGGAAGAAGGCGATCGGTTGCGGCGAGTGCCACGGCAACCCGGCGTTCCTCGGTTTCGGACAGCACGTGGTCTCCGGCAGGAACATCGAGGGGACTATGATCTGCGAACAGTCGGCGGACAAGCCGCTGGATGGCTTTCTGACACTGCAAGAGGGTAAGGTACGAGCCTACTCCGCCATCACCCGCGAGCACTCCCGTCCCCTCAACGCAGCCGAGGTGCGGCGCGCCTTGGCGGTCAACCTCTGCCTGGTCTGCCACGATAAGGCGGGCGACCCTATATATCGAAAGGAGCTGGACCATCGTGCGCTCAATGATGCGTTGCATCGTCGCCTTATGCCTGCTCCTTAGCGCAGCGCTGGCGCTGGCCGGGGAGAACTGCACCGTCTGCCACAAGAAGGTGGTCAAGGGGGTACACCGGGGGCTGCCCTGTCTCTCCTGCCACCTGGACGAGACTAAAACCCTCGCCAACCCCGCCTCCCGCGAGAGCGGCGCTGCCGGCTGCGTCGGCTGTCATAAGGGGTACGCCGCGCTTTTCAATCAGGCGATGGGGAGCCGACGGGGGGAAGTCGAATTCGTAGCGGCGAGCTATGGCCAGGCTGACCGGGGCTTTTTCACCAAGAACTGCGGCGCCTGCCACCTGAAGGGGTGCAACGACTGTCATGCCGCCAAGGGGCACGACATCGGCAAACCGCGCGACCGCGACTGCTTCGCCTGCCACAAGGGGTACTTCGTCGGGACCGACTACTACGGGATGGCGCCGCGCGAGGACAGCATGCGCTACCAGCGCGGCGAGGTGGCCTATGGCGAGGCATACCTGAAGATGACCCCGGACCTGCACGCGGAGGCAGGACTTGTCTGCGGCGACTGCCATTCCATGGCGAGTCTCGTCGCCGGGCGCAAGTCGGCCAAGGGTTGTCGGGATTGCCACGAACCGAAGCGAAGCGTGCCGGAGCACCGCATCGCGGCGCACCTGGAGAAGATGGAATGCTGGGCCTGCCACTCGGCCTGGGCCGCGCAGGAGTACGGCACCTTCTTCCTGCGCTTCACCAACAGTCCCTCGCAGGATCTGTACGGGCTGCGGCGGGACCAGGGCGCCGAGGAGTACCTGAAAAGCGCTTACCTGCGGCGCCAGGACGCACCGCCGCTCGGGTTGAACGGGAGGGGCATGGTGAGCCCGATAAGACCGGAGTTCATCGCCTACTTCACCGACGTGAGGAACGATCGGGCGATCTGGGACGAAAACCGGCTCCTGGCGGCGCGGTGGAAGGCGTTTTTTCCACACACGGTGCGCCGGGGCACGGTGATGTGCGAGGGGTGCCACGACAACCCGCGTCGTTTCTTGCGGGAGCCCAAAGGGGACCGGATCTACCAGTTGCAGGCCGAGGGTATGACGCTTGCCTCGTTCTGGGACGCGACCGGGCAGCAGGTCAGTAACGGTTCCTTCTACCCGGAGCGGCGCTACCTGGAACTGAATCGAAAGAGCACGGCCTATCGGAGGGCCTACCTGGAAAAATGGCAGAACTTGGTCAATCACGTCGAACCTTCCTCGGTACCCTGATCGCGCTGGCGGCGGGGGGATGGTTCCTGGGGAAGTTCCTGACCCCGCGCGGCAAACGCAAGAGGACGCTGCTCACCGTGGCCAAGGCGGAACTCCCGCGCGACGGTGCCCTGGTGTACCGCGAGGCACGCATCGCACTTCTGGACCGGGGCGGGCGGGTCTACGCGTTGGACCTGGTCTGCACCCATCTTGGCTGCACGGTCAACGTCACCCCCGCCGGCCTGGTCTGCCCCTGCCATGGCTCCGAATTTGACCGCGAGGGGAAGGTGCTGAAGGGCCCCGCGGACCGGGCGCTGCAGCGCTATGAAGTGGAACTGGTGGGAGAGACCTATCACGTGCATGTGTAGGGGCGAATAATCATTCATCCTGCCTCTTCCGCAAGGGAGGAAGAAGTCGGCGAGGCAGGGAACGCAGGTGGTACAGGTTAAACAGCGGGAGCAACTGATTTGATCGAGGACTTCCTCAAACATCTCTTTCCGAGGGCGGTGCTGCAACGAAACCTCACCCTCTCCTACACCCTCTGCCTTGGAGGGCTGGCCTTCACCTGCCTGCTCCTTTTGGCCGCCACGGGGCTGCTGCTCCTTTTCTACTACCAACCGACCCCGGCCGCGGCGTACCCGTCGATCCTGCTCCTGGAGTCCTCGGTCTGGGGTGGGCGCTACCTGAGAAGCCTGCATCGGCTCGCGAGCCACTTCTTCCTGGTGCTGATCGTCTTGCACACCCTGCGGGTCATCCTGACCGGCGCCTATCAAAAGCCCCGACAGTTGAACTGGCTGGTCGGTTGCGCCCTCTTTTTCCTGGCGGTGTTCGAAGGGTACACCGGCTACCTCCTCCCCATGGACCAGCTCGCCCTCTGGGCCACCCAGACCGGGATGGAGCTGCTGCACATCATGCCGCTGGGCGGGGCGCTGCGCGCCACACTGGTGCCGGACGGCGTTGGTGAACCTGCCTCTCTGCTGCGCTTCTACGTGCTGCACATCCTGATGATCCCGGGAGCGCTTCTGTTTCTGAGCGGGCTCCACTTCTACCGGATCAGGAAGAACAAGGGGGTGCTCCCCTACCTATGAAACGAGGCTACGTAAAGAGTTCGCCGCACTTCTTCCGGCTCATCAAGATCGCGCTGGCCCTGACGGTAGTGACCCTCATGGCCCTTGCCACGCTGGTCCCGGCTCCCCTGCAGGAACAGGCGAACCTCGCCCGCGTCCCCAATCCGGTCAAGTCTGCCTGGTTCCTGCTCTGGATCCAGGAACTGGTCAGCTACTCCAAATACCTCATCTACCTGGTGCTGGCGCTGGCCGCGTGTTTCGTCGCTCTTCCCTGGCTCACCCGCTCGACGCCCGACTCCGCCCGCTGGTTCCCCCGCGAGTGCCGGGCCGTCAACTGCGCGGCACTCGCTATCGCCATCCTGGTGTTGGCGCTGACTTTCGTGGCCATGTTCTGCAGAGGTGCCAATTGGCAGTTCGTGTCCCCCTTCTGATCGCGCTCGGTCTCGTGGTGGCCCCGGTGGCCGTGCAGGGAGCCGTGCGACCCTCCTGCCTCAAGTGCCATCCTGCGCACTACAGTTCCCTGGGCAGCTGCGTGGGTTGCCACGGTGGCGACCCGCGCTCGGACCGGCCGCGCATCGCCCACCACGACCTGGTGCCGGGGCGCTTTGCCTGGTTTACTGTGCCCGGCTCGGCGCCTACGCGGCGTGGGCGCGACCTCGTGGAGCAGTTTGCCTGCCGGCGTTGCCACATTCTGGCGGGGAAGGGGAACCGGCTCGCCGCGGACCTGGACCGGCTCCCGGCAGGGACCACGGCGCAGACGATCTTTGAGGCGATCGGCAACCCGGCGCTGTTGATGCCCCAGTTTCACTTTAACGAGCGACAGAAAACGGACCTGGTGAATGCGGTACTGGCGGGGGCACGGGAGGAAAGGGCGAAGGGGGGACGCGGTAAGGAAGAATCACCCCAGGTGGTGCATTTCCAGGATGGGGACACCCGTAGGGACAACGTCTTCGAGAAGCGCTGCGGCGCCTGTCACCGGGCGCTCACGCGTACCCTTGGGGGGCTGGGCCACGGCGCCATCGGCCCCAACCTCTCCGGATTCTTGTCGGAGTTCTACCCGAAGACGGCCGAGGGGCGCACCCCCTGGAGCCAGGCTGCCCTGAAGAAATGGCTGGACAACCCGAGACAAAGCCGGGCGCAGACCCAGATGCGGCCGGTAACCCTGCCGGAAGGAGATCTGGAAAAGCTGGTGGGGATTCTGACGGACCGGCAGGGGCGATAAATAAAGATGCCCCGCCGAGTACCGGGCCCGGCGGGGCTTTCCCTCCCCGGCTCAAGGAGGTGAGAGGTGGGGTGGATTCGTTAGCCGCGCACGATCTCCTCGAGGTTCGCGGCTATGGTGGTCGAGGTCGCGGCCTGTTCCTCGGACGCCGTGGCGATCTGCCCGATGACGTGTTCGATCTGCTCGATGGAGTTGACGATGTTGACGAGCGAGCTGTCGACCTGGTGCGAGAGCGCCTCGCTCACCTCGGCCTCGCTCTTGCCACGCTCGATCGATTCCACCGCCAAGGCGGTTTCCTTCTGGATCTCCTCGACCATGAGCCGGATTTCCTTGGTGGAGGCGACGGTGCGATCCGCCAGGCGGCGCACCTCGTCGGCCACCACGGCGAAGCCGCGTCCCTGTTCGCCGGCCCGGGCAGCCTCGATGGCGGCGTTCAGCGCCAGCAGGTTGGTCTGGTCGGCGATATCATTGATGACCGAAACGAATTCCCCGATCTTCGCCGATTTTTCCCCCAAGTTCCCGACGATCTCCGCCGAATCCCTGACGATCTCAGCCACCTTGCGCATCTCGCTCACGGCCTGGCTCACCACGCTCTGTCCCTCGCGGGCGTTGCCTGCCACCTCGGCGGCGGAGTCGGCGGCGTTGACCGTGTTGCGTGCCACCTCGTTCACCGTCATGCTCATTTCCTCCATGGCGGTGGCGATCTGGGTCACCCGCGTCTCCAGGTACTCCTTGCGCTCGATGGCGTCGTGCTGGTGCTGCGCGACCGCCTTTTCGGCGGTGATGTCGTTCCAGCAGGCCATGTAATAGAGCACCTTGGAAGGATCGCGGCTGTCCCAGATGGGGTAGGTGGAGGTGCGCAGGGTTACCTCGCCGATGGGGATCTCGGCGGTGTGGGGCATCCGGCCGCGCGGCTCACCGAAGATGCCGCGAATACGAGCCGGGTCTTTGTGGAACTGGTGGATGCTGTTCCCCTCGGCGTTGGCGACGTCGGCACCGCGCAGTCCCGCGTTCAACTGGCCGCGGAACTGCTGCATCAGGGCGCGGGCAGGCTTGTTCATGTAGATGATCTTGTTCTCGTGGCTGGTGTCGCAGAGCATGACGATGTTGTCGACGTTGTCGAGCATCTGGGCCATCTTTGCGATTTCCACCGCCTGTTCGTCCACCTTCGACTGACAGGAGTTGCCGAAAAGTTTCATGAGTTCTCCCTCCGCGCCTGGCCAGGCGCCGCTTCGGTAGTGCCTACCCCGGCGCAGCATTGCGCGGGGAGACGCATGGGTCAGATATCTTCATCGGCAGGAAAAGCTAAAGCTTTAATGTGAGGCAGTAGTATTCACCGTTTTTATGTGGGACTTTACGCGACTGGCGTTACGCAGCTTCCCTTCACGTTGGCTCATGTTAAAATCCTCTACTGTTAATTTTAAGCGGGGAACTTGCCTGAGGGCGGTATCATAGCGCACGGCAGCCAGTCTGACGCGGCAGCCGTCGACAGGAGGCGGGGATGCACGAAGCGATCATCGTTTTTTCCCACCTGCGCTGGAGCTTCGTCTACCAGCGTCCGCAGCAGCTGCTGGCGCGCATGGCGGAACGCCGCCGCGTCATCTTCTTCGAGGAACCGGTGCTGGACAGGGAGTCGGATCCTTTTCTGGAGTGCACCAACCCGGCCCCTGGCGTGCTGGTTTGCCGTCCGCACACCCCCGTGGAGCGACCGGGATACGACGACGAACAGATTTCCTGCCTGACCCCGCTACTCGAGGAACTCCTGCACGAGGAGCGGCTGGAGCGTTACGTGGCCTGGTTCTACACTCCGATGGCGCTGCCGCTCGCGGCCACCCTCAAGCCCCGCCTGGTGGTGTACGACTGCATGGACGAACTCTCCGGGTTCCTCGATGCCCCAAAGGAGTTGGCGCAGCGGGAGCGCGCGCTGCTGGAGCTGGCGGACTTGGTCTTCACCGGCGGCCCCAGCCTATACCGAGCCAAGCAGCGCCACCACGCGCGGGTCTACTGTTTCCCGAGCAGCGTCGATGCGGCCCACTTCGGCCTCGCCTGCGACCCCGACATTGAGCACGAAAGCCAGCGCCCCCTGCCGCGCCCGCGTCTGGGTTACTTCGGGGTCCTGGACGAGCGGCTCAACCTCCCCCTGCTGTACGCGCTGGCCTTGTCGCACCCGGAATGGCAGATCGTCATGGTGGGGCCGGTGCTGAAGATCTCCCCCGAGACCCTGCCCCGGCGCGACAACATCAGCTACTACGGCCAGCAGGAGTACGCCCAGTTGCCTTGCTTCCTGGCCGGCTGGGATGTCTGCCTGATCCCCTTCGCCCTGAACGAAGCGACCCGCTTCATCAGCCCCACCAAGATATTGGAGTACATGGCGGCAGAAAAACCTGTGGTAAGCACACCAATCACGGACGTGGCCGAGCCCTACGGCGACATAGTCTTCATCGGGGATGGTATCGAGAGTTTCATCGCCGGGTGCGAAGGCGCCCTCGCGTTGACCGAGGCGAAGCAGCAGGAGATGGTGCGGGCGATGCGGGAGGTGGTGGCGGGGACCTCGTGGGATGCCACGGTCCGCTCCATGGAGGAACTGCTGGCGGCTACGCGGCCACCACACCGGTAGCGGACCCAAGCCAGGCAGCAGGAAAGAAGAAGGCCCCGTTCAGGGGCCTTTTTTCGTGCCGCCGTTGCCGGCGTGCTCCAACTGGAGGGCCAGCATGTCCGCGGCGGCCTCATGCAGGTAGCGGGTGAGGGCATCCTGGAGGGGGGGGAGCGCTCCCCAACGCTCGCTGGTGAGGGCGGAGAAGGGGGGACGGGGGGCGGCCAGGCCCAGGGTGGCGGCCGGGCGGGGTACTACGGCGGCCGGATCGAACCCCGCCATGGTGGCGCAGTTGGTGGCCAGTTCCGCCCAGGTCACGGCCCCGACGTTGGCGACGTGCCAGATGCCGCGGGCGGCGTCCACCAGGAGGTCCAGGCAGGCGTGCACCAGGTCGGGGACGTAGGTGGGGGAGACCACCAGGTCGGAGGCGGCGGTGACGGTCTCCCCCAGGGCAAGCCGGCGCAGCGTTTCGGTGACGAAGTTGTACCGGTCCCAGGGGCCGAAGAAGGCACTGGTGCGGATCAGCAGCGCCCCGGGATGGAGCGCGAGTACGCGGCGCTCCGCCTCGGCCTTGCTCCGTCCGTAAACGTTCAAGGGCGCAACCGGGTCGCTTTCGTGGTAGGGGGCTCCCTTGCTGCCGTCGAAGACCATGTCGGAGGAGAAGGTGACCAGGGCGATCCCCCTGCGGGCGCATTCCTCAGCGAGAATTCCCGGGCCAAGGGCGTTCTGTTCGAAGCAGGTGGCGGCGTCCTCTTCAGCCTCGTCGACCCGCACGAAGCCGGCTGCGTTGACGACGGCCCACGGGGCGAACAGTTCCAGCGCCGCGACCACCGAGCCTCGGGAGGTGATATCGAGCTCGGCGCGGGAAAGCAGGTGACAGGGGACGCAACGGCTGGCGCAGACCAGGGAGAAAGCACGCCCCAGGGTCCCGGTCTTGCCGATGACCACTACCCCTCCGGTCGCGGGGTGAGGCAGGTCCGGGATAGTGGGCATCGGGCGGCAACCGGGGAGAAACCGCTCTGGGCGGCGCCACCAACCGGGACGGGTGAGTGTGGGGTGGAAAGCACGGCCAAAGAGGGCAACCTGTTTCAGTGCCGTGGCGAGGGCAGTGGGGCGGGGCGCGGAGCCGCTTACGTCGAAGACGCCCGGCTCGTACCTGCCGTCCATACTGGTGAGCAGCCCGCACCAGTCGTAGGATCCCAAGAGCGCCCACGAGGTGACCGCCCGCACTGGGACCCCCTCCCGGCACAGCTTTAGCGCGGCCTGCCACGCCTCGTGGAACCAGCGTAGCTGGTCCTCCCTGGTGGCGCCGGCGTGGACCTCGGTGAGGGCCACCTCGCGGTGGTAGCGCAGCCAGGCCGCGCGCAGCACCTCTTCGTGCCCCAGGATCCCCTCCGGGCAGACCCGCACTGCCTCGACGTCCGCGTAACGGTGCCGGTGGTTGCCGCCGTGACTCTGCCCGGGGTAGCGCTCCAGTCGCTCGTCCAGGTGACGGTCACTGGTGAGGTAGTAGTTGAGCCCGATCACGTCCGGGGTCATCTCGCAGCCAAGGAAGTAGGCGAAATCCTCTTTGGTTACCCCGGTTCCGGCGAGCCACGGGCGCAGGGGGTGGTCCCGGTCCACCCGGCCGGCCAGAAGGTCGAGGCTGAGCCAGCGGCGGCTGTTCTCGTAGTTGGCCTGGTATGCCAGCTCACTGGTGGAGGAGGTTCTCCCCATGTCCTCGGTCATCACCAGCCGCGCCCCCGGGATCACCCGCCTGATCGCGCGCATCGCCTCCACGATGCCCCGGCACTGGGTGATGATGGCCCTGACGAAGCTGCGGTCGTCGCGGCCATGGGGGTACCAGTGACCGTAGAGGCAGCTGAAACGGGCGGTGGTGAGCGGTTCGTTGACGGGGGTGAACGAGGTGAGCCAGGGGTAGCGGGCGGCGACCATGCCGGCGTAGCGGGCCAGGAGGTCGGGGAAAGCGGGATCGGTGAGGTCGGTATAGCGCGGGCCGCTGCCGTGGTGCAGGAAACCGACAATGGGCTCGATGCCGAGCCGGCGTAACAGCGGCAGCCGCTGATCACTGAAGCTCCAGTCGGGGCGGTCCAGGGAGTCGGGGGCTACCATCTCCCAGAGCACTGGGTAGCGCAGCGCGGTAATACCGAGAGTGGCGAAGAGCTCTAGGTCGACCGGGCGCCCCAGGTGGCCGCTCAGCTCGATCTGGCTGTGGAAGCTGTCGCCGACGCGGTGCAGGGTACACTCGACCCCGCCCCAAAGCTCGGGAAAGAGTCGCCTCCCCTGCGCGCCGGTCACGTCCTCCCTCCTTACTGCGGGACCAGCAGGGTGCCCTGCTGTCCCTGGTCCTGGTCCTGGTACAGGGCCAGGACCCGCTCGCCGACGGCGCGGGCGGTGCCTGTCCGGACCAGCGCCACGCAGGCGCCGCCGAACCCCGCACCGGTGAGGCGGGCGCCGAAGACCTCGACCTGCTGCTGTAGCAGCGAGACCAGGAGGTCAAGCTCGGGGGTGGAGACATCGAAATCCTCCTTGAGACTGCGGTGCGACTCGTTCATCAGCTCGCCGAACTGGCACGCATGCGGCGCCACCAGCGCCTGCAGCACGCGCTCGTTCTCCTTGAGCACGTGCCGGGCCCGGCGCGCCAGGTCCCGCGGCAGGCGGCTCAGCTCGGTGGGGTTGTCCAGGTCCCGAAGCGAGGCAAGGCCCAGGAGCCGCGCCGCCTCCTCGCACTCCTGCCGGCGCAGGTTGTACCTGCTCTCGCCCAGCCGGCGCGGCACACCGGAATCGAGCACCAGGAGCTCGGAGTTGCGCGGCAGCGGCACCAGCTTGCGCTCCAGCGAGCGGGTGTCGAGAAAGAGCATGTGGGTGGTGTCGGCCAGGCTCGACGCCATCTGGTCCATGATGCCGCAGTTCACCCCGGCGTAGCGCACCTCGGCCTGCTGCGCCATCAGGGCCAGGGAGAGGTCGTCCAGGTCGAGGCCGAACAGCGTGCGCATGGCGCGCAAAAAGGCGACCTCGAGGGCGGCGGAACTGGAGAGCCCGCTCCCCATGGGGACCTTCGAGGAGACCCGGGCGCAGACCGGGTCGCAGTGGTAGCCGGAGACGCGCAACAGCGCGAGGCAGCCATGCAGGTAGGCGGCGAAGCCGCTCGGCACGGCGCCCCCGGCTTCGGACCAGGCCCGCTCCCTCAGTTCGCTGGCGTAGTAGTGGTTCAGGCCGTCGTAGCTTCTGGCCACCTCCACCCGGGTCTCGAGCGGAATGGCAATAGGGAGGACGAAGCCGTCGTTATAGTCGGTATGCTCGCCAAGGAGGTTCACTCGACCGGGCGCGCTGGCCGCGGCCTGTACCGCAAAGCCGAAGGTGTTCTCGAAGCTGGTCTCGTCCATGGCGTCCTCTTCTCTACCCCTGCCAGACCAGCGGCCTCTCCAGGCCGGCGACCGGTGCGCTGGGCCAGACGGGGTCGATGGTGAGGTTCAAAAGGCCGATCTCGGTAATAAGGAAGGTGTCCTCGATCTTGGCGCCCGGCAGGCTCGGGTTCCAGGCTACCGCCATTCCCGCCTGCAGCACCTCCTGGCTTTCCGGCCCTGCGATCACCTCGCGCGACAGGTACCCCGTGGTACCCCCCTGGTGGTGCTCACGAATTGCGTCGCCGAAACCGAAGCCCGCGTAGGCGTAGTTAAGCTCCCGGTAGATCTCGTTCAACTGCTCGTCGGGGCGGGACAGGGCGAGCGCACGCGCTTCGATCTCGCGCACCAGCCGGTGCCGCTCCTTTTCCTTCTCGGCCAGGGGGGCAAAGGCGACAAAGCGGGTCAGGTTGGCGTAGAGGCCGAAGCCCCGGGCGCAGAAGACCAGCATGGCATGACGACCGAGCTGGTCGTCGCCGGGCAGGGGGTGCCGGTACAGCTGACAGCGCCGCTCCCCGGCGGCCAGGATGAGCGCCGGGGCGAGACCGCGCGCGTAGAGGGCGCGGGCACCCGCCCCCGCCAGCTGGCGTTCGCTCCACTGTGGCTGTGCCTGGGTGAGCACCTCGGTCATCGCCTGCGCGGCGAGCAGCCCCACCGAGCGGTAGCGCTGCACCTCGGTCGGCGTGAGCACCCGCCTGGCGGTCACCAGCGGCGCGGGGAGTTCATGCTCCCCTTCCTCGGGGCGGTCGGAGCAGACCGGCAGGCCGTGAACCAGTTCGCGCAAAACGACGTCTACCTGCGAGGGGTAAGCCCACGGCAGGACCCGGAGCTCGAAACCGTCCGGAAGCTGTTCGTCCACCAGACGCTGCGCCTCGATCTCGTTAGTCACCACGAAGGCCCCGTCGGGTGTGACCACCACCTGGGCAATCCCCGTTTCCGCGGCGAGGAGCACCTCGTTAGAGCCGCCCGCCGTGATCCAGGCGAACCAGTCGACCCCTTTCAGGCGCACCGCCATATCCGGGCAGAGCGACTCCCGGATCAGCCGTACCTTTTCGGCCGCTTCGGCCGCGCGGATGGCGTCGTTCATAGCAGCACCTCCACATTTTTCAGTTCACGCGCCTTCTCCTCGGGGAGCGCGTCGTTGGCGAACATGCCGGCGGCAAGTTCGGTGCCGGCCAGGTACTTGAGCCGGTCGCTGGAGCGGTAGGGGGGATAGAACTCGGCGTGCAGGTGGCTCTCGGGGTGGTGCCTGCCGTCGGTGGGGGCGCCGTACCACGCCATCAGGTAGGGGAAAGGGCGCTGCCACAGTCCGTCGTATTTGAGGAGCGTGGTTTTCAGGGCCCGGGCCAGGTCGGCCCGCACCGCCGGCTCCAGCCGGTCGAACCCGGGGACCGCCCGGCGCGGCGCCACCCACACCTCGTAGGGGTAGCGGGCGCAGGGGGGGACGAAGGAGACGGCGTGTTCGCCTGCGTAGAGGATGCGCTCTCCGGAGATCACCTCCCCCTCGATCAGTTCCTCGAGCAGCGGGCGCCCCCGCTCGCGGTAGTGCATCAGCTCCTCGGTCTGCATGCGCGCCGGGGCCGGCGGGACGAAGGGATAGGCGTAAATCTGGCCGTGCGGGTGGTGCAGGGTCACCCCAACCTCGACCCCCTTGTTCTCGAACGGGAGCACGTACTTGATGCACTTGTCGCTGCCGAGCACGGCCACCCGGTCCCCCCAGACTTCCATGAGGAGCTCGATGTGGTCCAGGGGCAGCGAGGCGAGCGAGGCGATCGGGTCCTTGGTAAAGACCACCACCTCGCACTTGCCCCGGGCCGGTGCGGTCTTCACCGCCTCCCGCGGCGGGTCGTGGGCGGCCTGGGCCAGCGAAGGGAAGCGGTTGTCGAACACCGCCACCTGGTACTCCCCCTGGGGGAGCTCGGTCGGGTTCTCCGGGTCGCGGGTGGGGGCAAGCGGGTTGAACTCGGGGGGGGGCATGAAGGTGCGCCCCTGGCGGTAGCTCGCATAGGCGACCCATTCCCCCCGCAGGGGGTGCCAGCGCAGGTGCGGGTTGGCCTGCAAAGGCTCGCGGTTCGGGCAGGGGGCCTCCCCCTCGACCCGGATCGGGGTGCGGCCGTAGAGGGTGAGGCTGCGTCCGTCGGGCTTCTTCATCTCTTCCCTGTAGAGCATGTCGTCGTCCCTTTCCCTCGGCGTCGGGGCCTGAGGGTATCTGTGCGGGGGATTTGTGCTAGGTGCTTTCCCAATGCAGCGCCCCCTCCTCGACCTGTCCCCGTACCGCCTGGGCGATTTTCTCCAGCGGGATCTTCGGGGTCCGGTCCGGGTAGAGGAGGCCGTTGGCTTCCTGGAAGGTGTCGGCGAACTGGGTGTAGCAAAAGCCGCTGAACATGGCGGTGCCGCGGGCGACGTCGATCAGGGCGAGCACCAGTTTCTCGAACTGCTCCAGGTTGTCGTGCCTGAAGTAGCCCCAGGTGCCCCGGTGCGACTCGTCCGCGGGGTTCACGTAGGCGACCCCGCCGAACTCGGTGAGGATGATGGGCTGGCCCCGGTGCGGGTAGCCGTCCAGGGTGAGGATGCGTCCCCCGGGGCGGCGCCGGTCGAAGAGCTCGTCCGGCTTCACCTGCGGGCCGTAGCGCGCCCGGAGCGTGTCCGGGTTGTTGTCGTAGTCGTGGATGCCAATGATGTCGGTTGCCGAGCTTTCCCAGCCGTCGTTGCCGATCACGGGGCGCTCCGGGTCGAGCGTCTTGGTGAGGTGGTAGAAGGCGTGCACCGCATCGCGGTGGGCCTGGGTGGCGGTGAGGTCGGGGACCCCCCATGATTCGTTGAAAGGGACCCAGACGATGACGCAAGGGTGGCTGTAGTCGCGCTCTATTGCCTCGGTCCACTCCCGCATCAGGCGCTTCACGGCGCGGTTGGTGAAGCGGAAGGCCGATGGCATCTCGGCCCAGACGACGAGGCCGAGCCGGTCCGCCCAGTACAGGTAGCGCGGGTCCTCGAGCTTCTGGTGTTTTCTCACCCCGTTGAACCCCATCGCCTTGGCGAGCTCCACGTCGCGCCGGGCCGCCTCGGAGGAGGGGGGCGTCATCAGGGTATCGGGCCAGTACCCCTGGTCCAGCACCAGCTTCAGGGGGTAGAGCCGGCCGTTCAGGAGGAAGCGGTCCCGGTGCACCTTCGCGGAGCGAAGCGCCGTGTAGGAGGTGATGCTGTCAATCACCTCGCCCCCCTGCATGAGCTTCACCTCCGCATCGATCAGGCGCGGGTGCTCGGGGGACCAGAGCAGGTCATTTCGGAAGTCGTCGATGCCGGGGTCGGAGAGGGCTATCCTGCGGTGCACCTCGCCGCGGATCACCCGGTAGCGGTCCTCGACCAGGAGGTCGCCGTCGCTGGAGAGGCGCACCTGCACCTCGAGTTCGTCGGCGATGGGCCCCAGGATGAAGGCCTCAAATCCGATCTCCCAGCGTTCCAGGTGCGGCGACCAGCGGATCCTCCTGACGTAGGTCTCAGGCACCTGCTCCAGCCAGACCGTCTGCCAGATGCCGGTGGTGCGGTAGTACCAGATGGCATGGGGCTCTGGGCGCCAATCCTGCTTGCCGCGCGGCTTTTCCAGGTCTTCGGGGTCGTCCTCCACCCGCACCGTGACCCGCTGGATGCCGTTGGCGGAGAGCACGTGGCCGATGTCGGCGCTGAAGGGGGTAAAGCCGCCACGGTGCCTGGCCACCAGCATATCGTTGACCCAGACGTGGGCCAGGTAGTCGACGGCGCCGAAGTGCAGCAGCACCTTCTTGCCCGGTTCGGGGCGCAACTCGAAGTCGCGCTGGTACCAGCAGACCTTGTGGAAACCGGTGTCCCCGATGCCGGAGGCGTTGGCTTCCGGGGCGAAGGGGACCTCGATGGTGAGCGGCCAGGACTCGATGTCGGACGGGATGCCGTAGCGCCCGGCGTCGTCGTAGGTGAAGCGCCAGGGGCCGTCCAGGGAGAGCCATTCCGGGCGCTGCAGTTGGGGGCGGGGATATTCCATGCGCCATGCCTCGATGAAGGATTAAAAAAAATTCATCCGCAAAGACTAGCAGGGCAACCGCGATTTACAACAAGTCGGCGTCGGCCCCCTCCAGGCCGTGGAACAGGTCGAGGGCGTTCTTGAAGGCCTGGTCCATGTTGAAGTACTTGTAGTTGGCCAGGCGCCCGACGAAGTGAACGTTGGCCAGCCGGTCAGCCTCCTCCTGGTAGCGCCGGTAGATGGCCTCGTTCTCGGGGTTGGGGACCGGGTAGTACGGTTCCCCCTCGTCGGTGGTGTACTCGCGGGAGATGGTGGTCTTGTGGTGCTTCTGGCGGGTGAAGTGCTTGTACTCGACGATGCGGGTGAAGTCGCCGTCGACGGGGTCGGGGTAGTTGATCACCGAGTTCTCCTGGAAGTACTCCTGGTCCAGGGTGATCCACTCGAAGCGGATGGAGCGCCACTGCAGCTTCTGGCGCCGCGAATGCCGGTAGTCGAAGAAGCGGTCGATGGGGCCGGCGTAGAAGAGCTTGCGGCAGCCGCGCACCTCGGCGCTGTCCCTGACGTCGAAGTAGTCGGTGTTCAGGCGCACCTCGATGTTGGGGTGGGCGAGCATCTTCTCGAAGAGTTTCGTGTACCCCTCCAGGGGTAGCGCCTGGTAGCGGTCGCTGAAGTAGCGGTCGTCGAAGTTGGTGCGGATGGGGATCCTCTGCAGCACCGAGGCGTCCAGTTCGTGCGGATACTTGTTCCACTGCTTCTTGGTGTAGTGCTTGAACATCTTCTCGTACAGGACGTGCCCCACCCGCGCCAGAGCCGCGTCCTCTCCGTTTGCGGGGGCGGGGTGCTTCACCTGGACCCGGTCCAGGAAGCGCTGCATCTCGGCTTCGCATTGCATGGTGAGCCCGAACACGGAATTGACCGTGGTGATGTTGACGGGGATCGGCACCAGCTTGCCGTCCACCCGGGCCAGCACGCGGTGCTGGTAGGGGTACCACTGGGAGAAGCGGTTCACGTAGCGCCACACGTCCTCGTACTCGGTATGGAACAGGTGGGCGCCATAGTTGGAGACCAGGATGCCGTGGTCGTCGAAACTGTCGTAGCAGTTGCCGCCGATATGGTGCCGCTTCTCCAGCACCAGCACCCGTGCACCCCGGGCGGCGTAACGTTCCGCCAGTGTCGACCCGGAAATTCCCGCTCCCACGACCACAATGTCAAATGCGCCCATGGCTATCACCTCCGATGAATAATTAGAGTATGATAATTGTTTGGGCGCTCCAGTCAATGCCGGGCTTTGGCCGGCAGGGAGGCTGCCGCGAAGACTGACACAGCGAGAGTGATTACAGTCACAAAGAATCCAAAAAATAGTCAAAAGAGCTCCATGGCTGTCAAAAAGGTGAACATTGCAGTGGACTAATATCCGAAGGAGGTGTAAGTTTTAGTCCTAACCGAAGTGTCTTCTTCGATTCCCCTGATGTTTAAGCTGTATTGACTGGATCTGCTTGTCGTTTTCCGTGCAACAAGTTGCTATCTGGAGAGATACATGGTCACCTCCTGCTATTCCGGTAACGCTGCCGATTATCGTGAAGGTTCCCCCGTGCTGCTGCTGGAATCCGCCCTGGTTGGGATGGACCGGCTGGCCATACAGCGCATCCATGCCGATTCCGGCCTCTCCCCTTTGAACTTCTGCGAACAGGTGATCGCTCCGGCCCTGACTGTCATCGGCGAAAAGTGGGACCGCGGCGATCTTTCCCTCTCCCACGTCTACATGAGCGGACGCCTGTGCGAGGAGTTCATGGAAGAGGTGCTCGGCGGGCGTTCCGGGTCGGTGCAGGAACGCCGGCGGGTGGCGCTGGCGGTGCTCGAGGACTACCACCTGCTGGGCAAGCGCCTGGTGGGGTTCGTGCTCAAGGGGGCCGGCATCCCGTACCTCGATTACGGCACGGTGGATGTGCAGGAGTTGGTCCGGCGCGTGCAGCGGGACGGGGTGCGGGTGCTGTTGATCTCGGCATTGATGCTCCCCTCCGCCCTCAAGGTGCGCGAGGTGCGTGAAGCCCTGGACCGGCTCGGGATAACGTGCAGCATCGTGGTGGGAGGTGCCCCCTTCCGCCTCGACCCGGCGCTGCACCGTGAGGTGGGGGCGGACCTGAGCTGCGACACGGCGTCACAGGTGCTGCCCGCACTGGCGCAGCTCAGGGAGGGGGAGTCATGACCAGCATGGAGCGCGTCCTCACCACCTTGTCGCACCGGGAGCCGGACCGGGTGCCCCTGTTCCTGCTCCTTTCCCTGCACGGCGCCCGCGAACTCGGGCTCACCATCGAGGAGTACTTTGCCAAAGCCGAACACGTGGTGCAGGGGCAGTTGCGCATGCTCAAGCGCTACGGGCACGACTGCATCTACGCATTCTTCCACGCCTCGCTGGAAGCGGAGGCCTGGGGGGGAAGCACCATCTTCAGGGAGGACGGCCCTCCCAACGCGGGTCCGCCGCCGCTCAAGGCCGACACCATTGCCTCGCTCACCCCGCCGCGGATAGCGGACGTGCCGGGGCTCACGCGGGTACTGGAAGCGCAGCGCGCCCTGAGGCAGGCGGTCGGCGACAGCGTCCCCATCATCGGCGTGGTCATGTCTCCCTTCTCGCTGCCGGTGATGCAGCTCGGCTTCGACCACTATCTCGACCTCATCTTCGACCGTCCCGACCTCATGCACCGGCTCATGGAGATCAACGGCGCCTTCTGCGCGGCATGGGGCAACGCCCAGCTTGCCGCCGGAGCCCACGCCATTTGCTATTTCGACCCGCTCGCCTCTGCCAAGATGATCGACCCCACCCTGTATCGCCGCTTCGGCCGTCCGGTGGCACAAAAGGCCATAGCCGCCATGGCGGGGCCGACCGCCACTCACCTGGCGTCGGGGCCCTGCCTGCAGGTCGTGGACGACCTGGTTGACACCGGCACCAAGATGGTCGGCGTTGGGGGGGAAGAGGACCTTGCGGCGGTGAAGGCGGCCTGCCGCGGGCGCCTGGCGGTACTGGGCAACCTCAACGGCGTCCAGATGCGCAGCTGGGACGAGGCCGCCACCGTCGCGGCGGTGCAGGGGGCAATTGATGCCGGGGCCTCCGGCGGTGGCTTCGTCCTCTCGGATCAGCATGGCGAGATCCCGTGGCAGGTGCCCGAAACGACCCTCGGCCTTATCGGGCAGGCGGTGCGGGAATACGGGCGCTATCCGCTCGCCGGCGGGAGGGGGTGACCATGGCCACCACGCGTATCTACTGCTGCGAGGCCCTCGGGGAGGAGGTGAATAGCGCCCTGGCTGGCGGATGCCTGCAGGGGGCGAAGTGCACCACCTTCGCCGGGTGCTGCGGCCGTCCCCCGATTTCCTGGGACGATCTGCGTCGCCTGTGCGGCGGCTCACCGGCGATCGTGGTGGGGGGCGAATGCCTGGGACACCTGGGAGCCCCCCCCGACGACCTGCGCCGGATCCAGCTGCTGAAAAAGCGGCACTGCGCCGCCCTGATCTGCGGCGACTACGCTTTCGACAGGCTCACCGCCGCCGGGGGCTACCTGGTCACCCCGGGTTGGCTTAGCCGCTGGCGCTCTTTCGTCGAGGGCTGGGGGTTTGACGAGATTACCGGGGCCGAATTCTTCGCCGAGAGCTGTGCCAGGATCACCCTGGTCGATACCGGGAGCTTGCCGGGAAGCCTCACTACCCTGGCGGAGTTCGGCGCCTTCGTGCAGCGGCCGGTTGAGTCGGTACCGGTCGGACTGGAACTTCTCGCGCTGCAGTTGCAAAGGGCGCACGACGAACTGGAACTGCAGGAGACGGGGGAAGGGGACGACGGCGTCGCGCCGGCCTCCGATTACGCGCTTTTGCTCGATCTGCTCTCCAGGCTGTCCAGTAGCAGCGGTGAGCAACGGGTGGTCGAGGAGCTGCTCTCCGTATTCGCAATGCTGTTCGGGGCCAGGGAGGTTGCTTTCATCCCGGGCAACGGCGGACCGCTCTACCGTCACGGCGAGGTGCTTACCAAGGACGTCACCTTGCGCCAACTCGCCGGTAGGGTAGGAGGGAGCTTCGAGATAACGGCGCAGGGCGCAGGTTTCATGGTGCGCCTGGACCACAACGGCTTGGTAGGGTGGCTCTGGGCCGGCTACTTCGCTATGCCCCAGCACCTGCAAAGGTACCTGAACCTTGCGGTCAGCGCCGCCAACGTCTGCGCCATGGCTATCGTCTCGGCCCGAACGGTCTATCGCAACCTGAAGGAGAGCGAGGACAAGTACCGGCTGCTGTTCGAGAACATGGGCAACGGCTTCGCCCTCTTGAAGATGCTGCTGGGGCCGATGGGGACCCCTGCCGACTTCAGCTTCGTCGAGGTCAACCCCGCTTTCGAGGCCTTCACCGGCCACTGCGAGGAGGACCTGGTGGGGCGCACCATGCTGGAGCTGCTCCCTGAGTTCGAGCCTTCCCAGCTGGAAAGCCTGGGGCGGCTGGCCCGCGAGGGGACGCCGCTGTTCCTGGAGCGCTACTTCTTCAACGGCAAGTGGTGCCAGGTCTGGCTGTTCCGTCCCAAGCCGGGCTATTGCGGCATGATCATCAACGAGATCACCAAGCAGAAGCTTCTGGAGGACAAACTCAGGCAGGCCATCAAGATGGAATCGGTGGGACGCCTGGCGGGAGGGGTGGCGCACGAGTTCAACAACATGCTGTCAGTCATCATCGGCTACGCGGAGATGTTGGCGATGGAGTACCACGGTCACCAGCGCATCGCCGAGAATCTGCACGAGATCTGCAAGGCGGCGCAGCGTTCCCGCGACCTCACGGCGCAGCTCCTGTGCTTCTCGCGGCAGCAGCTCATTTCCCCGAAAACCATCGACGCGAACGAGGCGCTGGCAGAACTTGCACGCAAGGTGTCAACCCTTGCCGGGAGCGGGGCCAGGATCGCGCTGAAGCTGTGCCGGGAGTCGTGGCCGGTGCGCATAGATCCGGCCCAGCTGGAAGAGATCGTTGCCAACATCGTCAGTAACGCAGGCGCTGCCATGCCGCACGGCGGGGACTTGGTCATCGGCACCAAAAACATCTCGGTAGGAGAAGAGGTCTGCAGCACCAACATAGACGCGGTGCCCGGCGAATACCTGGAGATCGCCATCTCCGATTCCGGGCACGGCATGGACCGCGAGACCTGCCGGCGGGTCTTCGAACCCTTCTTTACGACGCGGGAGGTGGGGCAGGGGAGCGGGCTTGGCCTTGCCAGCGTCTACGGCATGGTGACCCAGAACGGGGGCTTTGTGACCGTGGAGAGCGAGCGCGGGGTGGGCACCACCTTCAGGGTCTACCTGCCGCGCTTCCAGGAGCGGGTCCAGGAGCTTAAGGCGGTGCCGGTGGGGCAGGCGACCGGTACGGTGCTGGTGGTCGAGGACGACGAGATCGTGGGGAAGATGACGTTGAAGATGCTGGAGCACATGGGATACCGCGTGCTCCTGGCCGAGAATTCAACCCAGGCGCTGGAGCTGTGCCGGGCGGAACACAGTATCGACCTGGTGCTCTCGGACGTGATGCTGCCGGGGGCGAGCGGCAAGGACGCGGTGGAAACCATCCTCGCCCTGCGCCCGGACCTGAAGATCATCTACATGTCCGGCTATGCCCCGGAGACGCTCTTGGACAAAGGGGTGGACCACAGCCGGGTCAACTTCATCCAGAAGCCCTTCGACATGGCGAGCCTGGGGGAGAAGATCAAGTCGGCCCTTACCGGCTCCTTCGCCGCGGAGTAGTCCTCCCGCCGCCGTCCCCTCCCGCGTGCACCCGCCGCCAGCACATGGCGAGCGCACCGGCGAGCGCCAGGGTCGCCACGAGGAGCAGACCCGAGACGGCCGGGTTGCTCAACAGCGCCGGCCTCACCAGCAGCATCCCGCCAAGCCCCAGCATCATCAGCCCCGAAACAAGCTTCAGCACCCGCCCCTGCCATTCACTCAGCTTGCTCCCCCCGAGTGTCGCGGTAAAGAGCGCCACGATCAGCGTCAGCGGCACCACGTAGACCAGACAGTACAGGGCGAGGTAGAAGTAGTACCCCGCCGCGGTGAGCCCGTGCAGGGTCAGGGCGCGGGTAAAGACCATGGGGAAGCCGGCGGTGCACAAGAGTTCGTAGCTGTTGGCGGCAACGGCGAGCACGCCGGTCCCGGCCAGAAGCGATGGCAGGGAGTCCGTCTTCAGAAGCCGTCGCATCCGGGCGAAAAGCTCGGGCTTTTTCCCTTCCGGTATGCCGAGGGTCACGCCGCGCCGGAACAGGAAGAAATCCTTCACGTTGACCAGGCCGATGAGGAGCGCCAGGATGCCCGCGGCCGTGGTGACGGCGGGGAGTGCCCCGGCGATCAGGAACAGGTTCAGCCAGGCGGCCAGGAACAGGAAGTACAAAAGCCCCGAGACGAAGACGAAGACCCCGCCGATGAGCAGCATGCGACGCCGCGAGCGGGCGTGGATCAGAAGGCTCAACAGGAAGAAGAGGACGAAGAAGGCGCAGGGGTTGAAGCTGTCCAGAGAGGCGAGCACCAGGGTGAAGGCGGTGAGGGAGCGCCGCGGGTCGATCTTGCCCACCCCCGGTACGGTAAGCGGCGCCACCCCGGGCGCGGCTGCTTGGGGCAGGGGAGGGCGGGCCGGCTGCTGCAGCGCCTCCTTGACCGCCTCTTCCAGCTGCGCCGAAGTCCCTTCCGAGAACCCGCTGAAGTAGTGCGCCCCGATGATGAAGACCGGTACCCCGGTCGCCTCCCGTCCCCGCTCCTTGGCCATCCGCATGAGAAGCGGTATGTTCTCCCGGTGTTTCAGCACCTCCGTTGCCTCCACCCTGAGGCCGGGGTAGCGGCGCCGCAGCTCATCCAGGCAGGGCTTCGCCTCGGCGCAGTGCGGGCATCCCTCGCCCCAGAAGAAGTACAGGGTGGCGGTCGGGGCGGCCTCGGCCGGGGAGCACGGGCCGGCGACCCAGAGCGCGACCAGGAGCAGGGCGCAGGCCAGGCGCGACAAGAGGAGCGGGAAACGGTGCAGGGTTGATATGCCGGGGAGGGTGCGGCGACGCGACGCGCCGACGCGGGGGACGGAGCATGGAACGGGGTTATTTTTTGCGGGGAGCTTGGCGACCATGCCGGAAATGATACTACGGGCGGTCCCTTTGGCCAAGGGGAGGCTCACACCAGCCGGTATGCCTTCAGTTCGGCCTTGAGCCAGGCGTAGACCACGGGGGCGGCGACCAAGCCGGCCACGCCGAAGATCGCTTCCATGACCAGCATGGCAGTGAGTAGCTCCCAGACGCTTGCCTTGACCTCGCTGCCGACGATGCGGGCGTTGGTGAAGTACTCCAGCTTGTGGATCAGCACCAGGAAGGCCAAAGAGGCGACGCCGACCATGGGGGAGACCCCGAGGCTGATCAGCACGATGGTGAAATTGGAAATAAGGTTCCCCACCACCGGAAGGAGGCCGGCGATGAAGGTGAGCAGGATCAAAAGCGTCACCATGGGAAGGTACACCCCGCACAGGGGGAGGATCACCGCCAGGTACAGCGCGGTGAGGGCGGTGTTCAACAGCGAGATCTTCACCTGGGCGAAGACCACTTTGTCGAAGGCGCTGGCCAGGTTCAGGAGCCGGTCGTGCAGGTGGCCGGCCAGGGGGGGGAACCCTTCCTCCCTGTTGAAGCGGTGCAGGACCGCGAGGCTCCCCACCACCATGCCCAAGACCAGGTGGGCGAAGGTCTTCACCCCCGAGATCCCCACCGAGGAGATGTTCTTGCCGTGCTCGCGCAGCATGGTGACGATCTGCTCGCGCAGCTCGTCTACCGTGTCCGGCAGCAGCGCGGTCAGGTCCGCCGGCAGGTTCCGCTTCAGGTTGTCGAGCGTCTCCGCCGCGGTGTCGAGCAGGTTGGACATGCCGTGGTGCCCGCGCATAAAGGACCATAGCCCCAGGCAGATCCCCGATACCAAGCCGATCACGAACAGGATGATACCAGCCAGCGCCACCTTCTGGGTCAGCGTCCCCCAGCGTACCGGGAGCTTGAGCGCCAGCTTCGCCGTGAGCGCGTACACCGCCAGCCCGGCGAAAACCGCCGGCAGCAGGTGGAAGTGCAGCACCGTGATCACGGCGAGCACCGCCAGCACGTAGCTGATCTGCAAGGTGGTGGGGATGGTTCGGGTTTCCATGACAATCCTTTTACTATCAACCTGTGCACCGCGTCCAGTAAAATCAGGACGATAACCGGCGCGGCGCGATAGCAAAAAAAGGCGCCCGCGGCTTCAGCTGCGGGCGCCTTCGGCATTTATACCGGTGTCCGGGCTATCCCAGTTCCTTCGCCGCCGCCAGCACCGCAGCGTAGTCCGGCTCTTGGGTCACCTCCGGGACGAAGTGGATGTAGCGGATCACGTTCTTCTGGTCGATGACGAAGATGGCGCGGGCCAGCAGTTTCAGTTCCTCGATCAGCACCCCGTAGGCCAGGGCGAAGGAACGGTCGCGGTAGTCGGAGAGGGTGACCACCTTGTCGATGCCGGCGGCCCCGCACCACCTCTTCTGGGCGAAGGGGAGGTCGGCGCTGACGGTCAGGACCACCACGTTGCCGGGGAGCCCCGCAGCTTCCTGGTTGAAGCGCCTCGTCTCCGTGTCACAGACCGGCGTGTCCAGTGAAGGAACGGCGCTGATGATCTTCACTTTTCCCTCATAGTTGGCCAGGGTCACCTGGTTGAGAGAGTTGTCTACCACGGCGAAATTGGGAGCGGCGTCTCCCACCTTCAGTTCAGGCCCCACCAGTGTCACCGGGTTTCCCTTGAAAGTAACTTTAGGCATAGTTCCTCCTGCGCAGGTTGAATTCTCGGGAAAGGGTAAGACATTTTCAGCAGATTGCAACTATGCCGCGATCCACTCCATCGCCTCCTCCATGCTTCGGAAGACGGCGTAGCTGAACGGTAGTTGACTGAGCGAGGCGATGGTGCCGTACATCTGCGACATGCCGTAGGTGAGGTCCTTGGTCGCAACCAGGGCTGTTTTCCCGCCTGGCACACGGTTGGTGAGGCTTTTCAGCAGCAGGGCCGCCACCATGTGGAACTCGTCCCCGGAAAGAGAGCCGAGGTCGGCCTGGTTCAGGTCCCAGACCAGGTGCCGTCGGATTTTAGGGCCGTACTCGGCGATGAGCGCCATCAGTTCCGCGTGTTCCAGTTTCCCGGTAACGAGCATCACCTGCAGGTCCGGGCTCACCTCTTCCAGGGTTACCGTGGCCATACGCTACCTTTCTTTCGCTGGCGCGGCGGCGTCAAGTCGCTGCGGCATGGCAAGCCCCTCCACCAGCAGGCGGGTGATCTCCTCCGGGGGGACCGGGCGGCAGAAAAGGTACCCCTGCATTACGGTGCAGCCGTGCTCCAGGAGGAAGTTCATCTGTTCGGCGGTCTCGACCCCTTCGGCGACGATCTCCAGCCTCATGCTGGTGGCCATGGAGATGATGGCGGTGGTGATGGCCGCGCCGTCGGGGTCCTTGGTTACGCCGGTGATGAAGGAGCGGTCGATCTTCAGGGTGTCGATCGGGAAGCGCCGGAGGTAGCTCAGCGAGGAGTAGCCGGTGCCGAAGTCGTCGATGGAGACGGTCACCCCCATGCGCTTCAACTCGGCCAGCGTGGCGGTCGCCTGCTCCACGTCGCGCATGATCACCCCCTCGGTCAGTTCTACCTCGAGGTGACGCCCCTCCAGGGTGCAGTTCTGCAGGCACTCGGCCACCATCTCCACCAGGCTCTTCTTGAGGAAATGGCAGCCGGAGAGGTTGATCGCCACCCTGGGGGGGGCGATCCCCTGGGCCAGCCAGCCGGCCACCTGGCGGCATGCGGCATGCACCACCCATTCGTCGATCAGCGTGATCTGCCCGCTCTCCTCGGCAAAGGGTATGAAACTCGCCGGGGGGACGAAGCCAAGTTCCGGGCTCTGCCAGCGGATCAGCGCCTCCAGCCCCACGATGGTACCGCTGACGGCATCGATCTGCGGCTGGTAGAAGAGCACGAACTCCTCGTTGGCCAGCGCTTTCCTGAGCTGCCGCTCGAGCTGCAACCTTTCGCAGGCGGCGTCGTTCAGGGCCTGCATGAAGAACTGGGCGTTGTTGCGCCCCTCCCGCTTGGCGTGGTACATGGCGGTGTCGGCATTGCGCACCAAGGTCATGGCGTCCTCGCCGTCATCGGGGTAGATGCTGATGCCGATGCTGGCGGAAATGCAGATCTCGCCCTCGTCCAGGAGGAAGGGGTCCGACAAGAGCTGCAGGATGCGTTGCGAAGCGGCGATCACCCCGTTGCTGTCCTGGATGTCCTCCATGATGACGGTGAACTCGTCCCCTCCCAGCCGGGCCACCGGCGTGCCCTCCGTCGCCCCGATCCCCTGCCAAACCGAGTCATAGCCGCGGATGCAGTGCTTGAGGCGCTCCGACACTTCCCGGAGCAGGTTGTCCCCCACCGCGTGCCCCAGGGTGTCGTTGATCTCTTTGAACCGGTCCAGGTCCAGGAACAGCACCGCCACCTTCTTGCGGTAACGGCGCGCGAAAGTGAGGGCGCGCTCCAGCAGTTCGCCGAAAAGGACCCGGTTGGGAAGGCCGGTGATGCTGTCGTAGTAGGCAAGGGAGCGCACCTGCTCCTCAATATGCTTTCGTTCGGTGATGTCCTGGATGGTGCCGGAGATATAGACCACGCGCCCGCTCTCGTCGGTGCCGACCTCCCCCTCGGTGTGGCAGTAGCGCTCGTCGCCGCGCGGGAGCACGATCTGGTGGTCCAGGCTGATCGGCCGCTGCAAGGCGCAGGCGTCCTCAAAGGCCTTGTTGACTAGTTCCTTGTCCAGCGGGTGGATGGTGCTGATGAAGGCGGAGTAGGAGGAGTCGAATGCTGCCGCGTCGACGGCGAAGATGTTGGCGATCTCCTGGGACCAGTAGAACTTGTCGTTGAGGACGTCCCACTCCCAGCTCCCCATGTGGGCGATGCGATGCGCGTTGCTCAGGCGTGCCTCGCTCACCCGGAGGTCGCGCATGGCCTTGCTGGAGCGGAGCATGTAGCGGACCCGGTGCCGCAGGATGGCCCAGTGAATCGGCTTGGTGACGAAATCGGTGGCCCCGGCGTGGTAGGCCTGCTCGATGGCCCTTGTGTCGTCGAGGCCGGTCATCATGAGGACCGGCACGTCGCCGCCGGCGGCGAGCTCGCGCAGGGCGCGGCAGGTAGCGAAACCGTCCATCTCCGGCATCATCACGTCGAGCAGGACGATGTCGGGCTGCAACTGCCGGAACCGCTGCAGCGCCACCACCCCGTTCTCCGCGGTGGCTACGAAGAAGCCGGCCTGCTCCAGGGCCGCCACGGCCAGGTCGCGCATCATCTCGTCGTCGTCGACGACCAGCACCAGCTCGGGACGCAGTTCGTTCTCCTCGTCGCTTACGTATGAATCCATTTTCCCTGTCATCTCCCCCATGTGGTATCCCCGCAGCCCGGTACTGCCGCGAGGTACTCCACCGCCTTGCGGTGCTGCGCCTCGATCTGCCGCAACAGCGGTTCGGCTCCCTCCAGCGTCCCCTCAACGGTCAGCAGTTCCAGCAGCCGGCAGGTGTCGGAGAGCCCCAGGCAGCCCAGGGAGGCGCTGCTTGATTTGAGGGTGTGCGCGGCCTGGCGTACCACCAGCGGGTTTCCGCCGGCCAGCCCCTCGCGCATCGACGCCAGCAACAGCGGGCTCGACTTCAGGAAGGAGCCGACAACCTTGGCCAGCAGGTCGGGCTTGCCCGGGGCCTGCAGCGCGCGGATCTCGTCCAGCAGGGACGGGTCGATGGTGCCGGAGCCGTCATCGGCTGCCGCGTTGCCCGTGGCCTGTCCGTCCTGACGCGGTGGGGACGGTTCCTTGTCGCTGCGAGCCTGCGGCGTGATCCAGCGCTGCAGCAAGGCGACCATCTGCGCCTGGGTGAAGGGCTTGGTCAGGTAGTCGTCCATTCCGGCGGCAAAGCACTGCTCGCGGTCGCCGCGCATGGCGTGGGCGGTTAGCGCGATGATGGTGCGGCGTTTGTCCTGCGGCGCGTTCTTCTCCTGTTCCCGGATGGCGCGGGTGGCGGCGTAACCGTCCATGATCGGCATCTGGCAGTCCATGAAAATGAGGTCGAAATCGCGCCGCGCCACGGCTTCCAGCGCTTCCGCGCCGTTGTTGGCCACGCTGACCCGGCAGCCCGACGCCTCCAGCATGGCGGTCGCCACGTCCTGGTTCACCGGGTTGTCCTCCACCAGCAGCACGCTCGCCGAGAGTACTGGCGCCGGGCCCTGTTCCGCGTCGACCTGCGGTTGTGCCGCACGAGTCATACCCACCCCCAGCAGGTCCATGATGGCATTGTAGAGCCGGGACTGGCGCACCGGCTTGCTAAGGTAGCACGCGATGCCGGCCTTGATGGCCTCGCTCTCGTCGCCGTACTGACCGACCGAGGTCACCATGAGGAGCTTGGTCGAGGCCAGTGCCGGGTCCGCTTTGATGGCCCTGGCCACGTCGATGCCGTTCATCCCCGGCATTTGCATGTCCAGTATGGCGAAATCGTACGGCGTCGCCTCCCGGGCCGCCCGCCGCATCAGTTCCAGCGCGGTCGCCCCGTTGTCCGCCATGTCGGCGTTGATCCCCCAGGCGTGCAACTCGTGGTGGATGATGCTGAGGTTGGTCGAGTTGTCGTCGACGATGAAGGCACGGTAGCCGGCGAGGGTACTTCGGTCGGGGACGGTGCTGCGTTGCGAGGCATCGCGGCGCAGCTTGAGGGTGAAGCGGAAGGTCGAGCCTACGCCGAGTTTGCTCTCCAGGCCGATCTCCCCTCCCATGAGCTCGACCAGCTGCCGGGCGATGGTGAGCCCCAGGCCGGTGCCGCCGTATTTGCGGGTGGTCGAGTTGTCGGCCTGGGAGAACCCCTCGAAGATGCGCTCCTTTACCTCGGGGGAGATGCCGATACCGGTGTCGGCCACCTCGATCCGTACCACGACCTCCTCGCCGCGCTCTTCCACGAGTGTGCCCCGGATCACCACCTCGCCCCGCTCGGTAAACTTCACCGCGTTGCCCACCAGGTTCATCAGGATCTGGTGTACCCGCACCTGGTCCCCCACCAGCACCGGGGGGACGTCGCTTTCCACCAGCGCGACGATCTCGAGCCCCTTGCGGTGCGCAGTTTCGGCCAGGAGCTCGACCACGTCGGCCACCGTGTCCTGCAGGTTGAACGCGGTCTCCTCGAGTTCCAGCTTGCCGGCCTCGATCTTGGAAAAATCGAGGATGTCGTTGATGATGCTGAGCAGCGCCTCACCGGAGCGGCGCACCGATGAAACGAAACGATTTTGCTGCTCGTCCAGCCTGGTGGCCATGAGCAGTTCCGTCATGCCCAGCATCCCGTTCATGGGGGTGCGGATCTCGTGGCTCATGTTGGCGAGGAACTGGCTCTTGGCGCGGCTTGCCGTTTGCGCGGCCTCCATGGCCCGCTGCAGTTCGGCCACCGTCAGCTCCAGCTCCTGGGTGCGCTGTGCCACCTTTTGTTCCAACTTGTCGCGGTAGCTGGCCAGTTCGTCGTCGCGGGCCTGGATCTGCTCCAGCATCCCGTTGAAACCGAGCATCAGGGCCCCCAGCTCGTCATCGCTGCCTTTTTGCACCCGGACCGAGTAGTCCTGGTCCCGGGACACCGCCTCCATGGTGTGGGCCAACTGCACGATGGGTGCGGAGATCACTCCCTGCAGCCTCAGGGATACAAGGTAGGAGCAAAACAGGCTCCCCAGCATGGACAGCAAGGCGCCCGACAGTACCCAGATCAGCTTGGAGTTGACCTCGCGGTAGTCGGCGCGGATCACCACGGTCCCCAACTGCTGCCCCTCCAGGAGGATCTTGGAACTGACCACCATGTCGCCATCCACGTCCCACATGTCCCCTCCTGCCGCTTCCAGGGCCAGTGCCTTGGCGGTTTTCGCATGCGGCGCGACACCCGGTGCCTGGTAGGAGGCGAAGGGTTGCCAGTCTTCGGACAGGACGTAGGCCTCGAGGATGTACTTCTTGTTTTCCAGGAATTGCAGCGTGCGCTGGGCGTCCTTGTTGTCACCGAAGGCGAGCGCAGCAGAGCTGTTATGTCCAACGATGGAGGCGAGAGTGGAGAGTTCTTGATGCATCCCGATGCGGGAAAGGACGAAGGTGCCCACCACGAAGGTGAGCGAGACGAGCACCAGCGTGAAGCCGCTGGCGATCAGCAGGATCAGCATCAGTTTTTTTCGAATCGGCAAACGGCCGATCAGTTTCCGCATGGCTTCTACCCGTACCAGTGACCATTCTGGCCACTTTTGTTGCGACAAATCCCACGTGCGATGAGTCTTTTCCATACCTGCCGCTAGTCACAGCGTATCGGAAATATCATCGGGAACTTAAAGCAATTTGTGCGCAGCCGCCCCTGGTTTGACCGGGGCGGCTTGACGGGGGAGTCATGAAAGATGAGGCGAGTCTAGTAGATCAACCGAGGTCGATGATCACCGGTTTACCCTGGTGCGCATTGGCATAGTCACCCAGCTGAGTATCTTTCTGCGAGATGTGGTTCACGAGCCAGTCCTTGAGGAAGGTGATGATTTCCAGGGAGATGGCGCCGGTCCCGGACAGGAACTCCTTCTGGATCTCGTCGATCCTCCGGATGAAAAAAGCATGTTCCCCCAGATGCTCTTCTGTGGCAGGAAAATCAATCTGGCCCATGAGCACTTCTTCCTGTGCGAAGTGGTACGTGGCGTAATCGATCAGCTCATCCAGCACAGCTTCCAGGTTATGCCTGGATTTCCTGTCACAGAACTCGTCATAGGTCCTGTTGAGTAGTTCCACCAGGTGTTCATGGTGTTGGTCAATCATCTCGTGTCCAACCGCAAGACTTCCGTCCCAAGTCACAATAGGCATACTTCACCCTCCCGGTTCAAAGGTAATGCAGTCTATATCGGTGCCGAGGCAACGAAACTTGAAGAAGTCGCAGCTGCTAAAAGTCCTATGAGCTGACGGCAAAAGAAAAGGCGCCTGCATCATAGATGCAGGCGCCTTTTGGGGTGTAGGTGCAAGCGCTTCTGGAGGACTACGCCGAGACCAGCCGCTGGCCAAGCTCGAAAGCCTTCTGGCAGTTCTCCGGGAACAGCACGCTGTGCCTTTCGCGGCGCTGTTGCGGATCGAAGTAGCTGAAAACGTACTTGTCGTAGTCGTCGAACTGGAGCGTCTCGTTGCAGCAGAGGGTTTCGCACTCGCCGAAGATCCGGCGCAGGAAGGCTTCGTTGCCCCCCATGTGCACCGCGTAGTTGACCTGCTGCATGACAGCTTCCGGCACGTTCATGGTGTAGATGAAGGCGGTGCGGAGCTTTCGCTCGAACAGCGACTCGGGCGGCTGGGCGTAGACGAAGTACTGGAACAGGAGTCGTTCCAGGAAGGAACACATTTCCCCGCTCGCCCTGCCGAAGTAGACCGGCGACCCGAGCACCAGCCCGTCGGCCTGGGCGATCTTGTCCAGAACAGGCGTCAGACCGTCCCGCATGGCGCACGTTCCGTAGCTCTTGCCCCCCTTGAGCTTACAGGCGAAGCAGCTGGTGCAGCCCTTGAAGTCGATGTCGTAGAGGTGGATCAGCTCCGTCTCCGCCCCTTGGGCCGCCGCCCCGTCCAAAGCCTTTTGCAGCACCTGCGCCGTGTTCCATTGTTTCCTGGGGCTGCCGTTGATTCCGATGACTTTCATGGATGTCCTCCTGGTAATGGTTCCTGCAGCAGTCGCGAAAGCGAAATTTCCGGCAGCATAAAACATCGGGGCGATCGTGGGAAGTACGAACCTTTTGGTGCCATAGTACCCGTAGAGATACCTTCGGCTGCTGCGGTTAACCGGTTTACCAGTGCTTGGGCAGGACGATGCGGAACTCGGCGCCGAGGCCGGGGTGGTTGGTGACGTGGATCTTGCCGCCGTGGTTGGTGATGATCCGGTTGGCGATGGGGAGGCCCAGGCCGGTGCCGCTTACCTTGGTGGTGAAGAACGGGGTGAAGATGTTGTTCAACTGCTCGAGCGGGATGCCGCCACCAGTGTCGACGATCTTGACGGAGATGGCGTCCTTGCCGTCCAGTTCGCCGGGGTGGACCTGGATCGAGAGCTGCCCCCCGGGGGCCATGGCTTCGAGCGAATTCTGAATGATGTTGAGAAACACCTGCTTCAGTTGCTGGCAGTCGCCCAGGAGAACCTGGCGCTGACGCGGAAACTTGGTGTTGATCCCGATCTGCTTCTCCTCGGCCGTGGGTGCGGTCATGGTCAGGCTTTCCTTGACGATGTCCACGATGTTGCAGCGGGTGTAGCAGATGGTGGTCTTCTTGGAAAAGAGCAGGATCTCGGAAAGGATCCCTTCCAGGCGTATCACTTCACGCACGATCAGGTCGGCGCTGGCCCACTCGTCACTTTCGGGGGACAGCTTGCGTGCCAGGCGCCCGGCAAAACCGCCGATGGACACCAACGGCCCCTTCAACTCGTGGGCGATGCCGGCAGCCATCTCGCCTATGGCGGCCAGCCGTTCCTTCTGGAGCAGGCTCTCCTGGGCCTCGCTCAACTGGCGGTGTGCGTCCTCAATCCTGTTGTAGAGCATCGAGTTCTCGATCGCCATGCCTGCCTGGTTGGTGAAGAGCTGCAAGAAGCGCAGGTGCTCCTGGGTGATCGGGGAGAGGGTGAGCGCGTTGTCCACCAGCACCACCCCCACCGTCTGCCCGTGGGCGATGAGCGGAGACGCCGCCAGCGCGGTGCGGGAGATAGCGGAGGCATCGGGGCCGATGCCGGTCTCTTCAGGAATGTAGATCAACCGCCTCTCGAGCACGGCCTGCGATGCGATGTTCAGGGTCGGGTCCAGTTCCAACCTCTTGCCCTGGACCTGCCGGGAGAACTCGGACTCCCGCTGGGCCGCCATCTCGGCTTCGGTGATGTCCCAGCGGCTGGAGAGGAGGTCGTCGCCTCCGCCGGGCGGCATGGAAAGGGGAGGGGCGTTCTCGGCGGTGACCCCCAGCATCCCTACCAGCGATCCCGAGCGCTCGTTGGCCAGAAACAGCATGGCCCGGTCGAAGAACGGGGTGGGGCCGGAGGTGAGTGCGGTCAGGGTCAGGTGGATCAGCTTGTTCAGCTTAATGGTGGAGAGCATGGTGTTGCTCAGCCGGTACAGGAGGGACAACTCCTTCAGCTTCTTCTCGTTCTCCGTATCGAAGCTGGCCACCCGCTCCTCGCAGATGGCCTCGGTGAGCGCACCGGCGACCAGGCGCGCCACGGTCTCGGCCAGTTCGGCCTGCCCGGTGGACACGAGGTCGGCTCCGCCGAAGAGGGTGAGCGCGCCCAAGGTCTGTCCGTTGCAAATAAGCGGGGTGCACAGGGCATAGCGGCATGCTCCCGGCAGGGCGAGCTTGTCGGTACGGGTGGCGCCGGCGGCAAGGGCACGCGCCGAGAGCCTCTGCTCGAACTCCAGCAGTGCGGTCAACTCTCGCCTCACACTACTGTGGCACCCTTTGTACACCCTGTTCCGGATGCGTCCCTTGGGTGCCAGCCGGACGACGGCACAGCCGGCGACACCCGAGCCGGTGCAGAGCTTCACCACCTGCGGCAACAATGTAGCTGCCGGGGCGGGCGCCTCCAGCAACCGGCCCAGCGCGGAGACCAGCGCCAGGTCGCGACGCGCCTTGTGAGCTTCCTGTTCGGCCGCCAGGCCGGACAGGGTGAGCGAGAAGACGGGGACCAATTGCCGGCAAAACGCCAGGCTTTCAGTGGGGAGTTCGGGGTCGGGGCAGGCGAGCGAGAGGATGGCAGCGAGCCCGGTGCCGTCCAGGATAGGGATGGCTGCGAACTGGCCGGACTCGCCACTGCCGCGCTCTTCCGGGTGCAGGTCGACGGAGGTGCCGTACACCTCGCGCAATTCGGCGGCGGCACGGCCGGCGCACCCCTGCCCGTAAGGGATCAGGCAGCCGCGGCTGGCTCCGGAGAGCACCGAGCTGAAACATTCAGTGAGAGCGGGTTCGGTGGAATCGGGAAGAAACAGTGAGGCAGAGGCAATACCGGGGACGCGGGCAGCCGCGCGGAGCAGGCCGCGGAGCCGGCCCTGGTGCGAGCGGCCGGAAGACTGGGCAACGCGTAACGCTTGCTCCAGGAGGTTATTTCCCTTCCGGGCAGCCATGCGCACTCCGAAGGACGAAAACTCGTGGGATGGGAGATCTAGCGGAACCTTTCTTTCTTTTCCTGCTCCATCTTGCAGTCGATGCAGAGGGTGGTCACCGGGCGGGCCTTTAAGCGCGCTTCGCTGATGTCCTCTTCACACACCTCGCAGATGCCGAAGGTGCCTTGATCGATGCGGTTGAGCGCTTCCTGGATCTTGACGATCAGCTTGCGCTCGCGGTCCCGGATGCGCAGTTCGAAGGTGCGGTCCGATTCCTGGGTGGCACGGTCGGTCGGGTCGGGGAAGTTGGTCGTGTCGGAGTTCATTTCCATGACGGTCCGGCCGGCCTCTTCCAAGAGCGATCGTTTCTCTTCCTGCAGGATACCTCTGAAGTACTCGAGCTTTTCGGAATTCATGACACCTACCCTTTCTAATCAATACGACATTAAAGAGGATTTTTCTAAATTAGTAAAGTAAAATTTTCCTCTTAACGAAAAGACGGTCAAAAACGTAATGCCCGTGGCCCAGGCTCCTAAAACGGCTCTAAATGGCGTCGAGCGCCTCGGCCAGGGAGGTGACGCCGACCACCTTCATGCCCGCAATCTCCTTCTTGGGGGCGTTCCCCTTGGGGACGACGGCGCGGGTGAAACCATGCTTCACGCCCTCCTTGAGCCTCGACTCCCCATTGGAAACCGGGCGAATCTCCCCGGACAGCCCCACCTCCCCGAATACCAGCAGGTCCTGGGGGAGCACGGTATTCCTGAAACTGGATACGATGGCCAGCGCCACGGCGAGGTCGGCGCTGGTCTCCAGCACCCGGATCCCGCCCACCACGTTGACGAAGACGTCCTGGTCGGAGAGGACCAGCCCGCCGTGCTTGGTGATCACGGCGAGGATCATGGCGATGCGGTTTTGGTCCAGGCCGATGCCGAGCCGGCGCGGCGAGCCGTACTGGGCCGATACCACCAGCGACTGGATCTCCACCAGCAGCGGCCGGGTCCCTTCCCAGAGCACGCTGATCAGGCTTCCCGGTGCCTCCGTCTCGGTACGCGACAGGAAGATGGCGGAGGGATTCTTCACCTCGCGCAGCCCCCGCTCGGTCATGGCGAACACGCCCAGTTCGTTGACCGGACCGAAGCGGTTCTTGGTGGTGCGCATAAGGCGGTAGCGGGCGTCCTCGGTGGAGGAGAGCATCACCTGGGTGTCGACCATGTGCGACAGGGTCATGGGGCCGGCCAGCGCTTGGTCCTTGGTGACGTGGCCGACCATGATCAGCACCACGCCGGAGGTCTTGGCGAAGCAGGTGAAGGCGGCGGCGGATTCGCGTACCTGGGATACCCCGCCCGGCGCGGCGTCGATCCCCGCGCACTGCATCACCTGGATCGAATCGATCACCACCACCTCGGGGCGCTCGTTCTCGGCCGCTTCCAGGACCCGCTCCACCGAACTTTCGGCCAGCATCTTGACCCGGTCCAGCGGCAGTTGCAGTCGGCGGGCGCGCCCCGCGATCTGCTGCAGGGATTCCTCGCCGGAGACGTAGAGCACCTCCTTGCTGGCCGCCGCATGACACATGGTCTGTAGCAGTATGGTGCTCTTGCCCGCACCGGGGTCGCCGCCGATCAGGATCACGGAGCCGGGGACGAAGCCTCCCCCCAGCACCCGGTCGAACTCTTCACTGCCGCTGGAAAAGCGGGTTTCCTCGGTACAACTCACCTCGCCCAGCAGGGTCACCGCCGAGGTGGCCCCGGCGAAACCGTCGCGTCGTCCGGCCCTGGGCTCGGCGCCCAGGCGCACCTCCTTGATGGTGCTCCAGGCGTCGCAGGCGCTGCAGTGCCCTTGCCACTTGGGATAGGTTGCGCCGCAGTCGGAGCATACGTACCCGGTCTTCACCTTTACCTTTGCCATACCCCCCCAAAGCCTCGCCGGCGGCGAGTAAAAAGCTACGCAATCCTAAGCTTTTTGGCTAACAGTGTCAACTCCGGCGCGCGTTCGGGCCTCGCCCTCCATTCAGTTTGACAACGTTTCCCCGCCTAAGATAAAATCACTGCTTCCTTTTAACGGTATGCCCGAACCAGGAGGCCCGGTGGCGATTGCCGACAACAAAAAAACGAAGTCACTCTCGCCCAGTGAAATGAACCGGTTGTCCGCGCTTTGCCGCGACGCCGTCGACGCGCTGAGGGAGGTTTTTCAGGAAATCGGCAGTGGGATGATTCCGCCGGCCGAGCCGCTCATGGACCGGGTGCGTGCCCTGGCCCTGGGCACCCTGAAGGATCCGGCTTCCCTGCTGCAACTCGATCCAAACCGTGAAGATGACGGCTATACCTTCCGGCACAGCGTGAGCGTCGGATTGCTGGCCCTGGCACTGGCGGCGTCGCTTGGACATGACGCCGAACAGGTGGCCCATTGCGGGCTGGCGGGCTTTCTCCACGACATCGGCAAGACCAGGGTCGATCTCTGCATCCTGGATAAGCCGGGAAAGCTATCCAGTGACGAGGTTCTGGAGATGCAGAAGCACCCGGAGTACGGCGCCGAGCTCGTGCGCGGCATGGCAGGTGTGCCGGCCAGCGTGGTCGAGGCGGTGCTTGCACACCACGTGCGCTTCGACCGGACCGGCTACCCCGAGTCGGCGCGCACCCTCTGCCTCGGGATACCGTGCGCCGTGGTCGCGGTGGCGGACTTTTACGATGCGACCACGACCCTGAGGGCATACCAGCGCCCGATGCAGCGGGACGAAGCGGTCGAGGCGCTCAGAAGGGCGCGCGGCACCGTGCTGGACGGCAGCATAGTGGAAGGTTTCCTTGAACTGACGGATGCGGGTGTTTGAACTGATCAGGGAAGCTGTGCCAGCGCGGTGGCAGCGGCGGCGCGGGTCTTGTCGAAGGGCGAGGAGAGAAGCTTGATCATGGCATCGGCGAGGGAGCTTCCGCCAATGCGACCAAGGGCGAGGGCGGCTTCGGCGTCGAGGATGCCGTCGTTGGCGTCGAGAAACGGGGCGAGCTTGGCTGCCAGCGAGGGGTCGCGGTAGCGCGACACCGCCTCTATGGCCAGTGCCCGTACGGTGACGGCAGGATCCTGGAGCTTCTCCAGCAGTGTGGGGAGTGCATCGGGACGCGCCAGTTCTCCCAGTACCTTGACCGCCGCGCAGCGGATGTCATCTTCGGGTCTCCCCGCGCAGTAGTAGAGGATGGGCAGCACCTTGTCGTCGCCGATCCGGCCCAGGGCGTAGATGGCGGCCACCTTGGTGGCGCGGTCGCCGCGCTTGAGGCGGTCGAAGACTTCCTCCAGGCTTTCTGCAGCCTCCAGGGCCTCCAGCGCCGTCGAGGCGGCCAGGCGCACCTCCGGGTCCGTGTCCTTTAAAAGCGGGATGATGGCGTCGCGCCTTTTGATGCGTTCGGCATGGTCCATAGCGATGATAACTAGCAAAATTCGGCCCGCGGCACAACACAATTTAATCAATCCCCCGCCCAGCGGCGGGCGAGATAAGGAGATATGGATGTCGAACAGGATCAAATGCATCGCACTTTCCGCCCTGGTGCTCCCCGGGCTGGGCCAACTGTACCGGGGGAGCCGTGTCAAGGGAGGGATAATGCTCCTGCTCGACAACATTTTCCTGCTGGGCGGGCTGTTCATCGGGCTCAGGAGCGCGGGTAAACTGATGGCGGCCGGCACGCAGGGACTGACCCCGGAACAGGTGCTCGCGGCCATCCAAATGGATTCCCCTTACGTAAAATGGCTTTTGGGCGGATTCATGATCGTTTGGGCCTACGGAGTGGTTGATGCCGCATTTTTCAAAGGAGATAATTGACAAACAGTATTTTATTGTGAGATAAGGGTAGCGTTTCCCGGCCGTCCAAGCGGGAAGCAAGGGAGGCGCTCTCTACATGATACGTGCGGAAATTCTGGGGACCGGCGGCTACGTTCCGGCGCGGGTCGTCCCCAATGCTCACTTCGACTACCTGGTGGATGACGCGGACCAGTGGATCCACTCCCGGACCGGCATCAGGGAAAGACGCTTCGCGGCAGCTGAGGAGGCGACCTCCGACCTCGCCACCAACGCCGCCCTCCTCGCCCTCGAAAACGCCGACATCGACCCCCTCGAGATTGATTGCATCATCGTCGCCACCTCCACCCCCGACATGATCCTTCCCGCCACTGCCTGCATGGTGCAGAAGAACATCGGCGCGTCCAAGGCGTTCGCCTTCGACATGAACGCGGTCTGCAGCAGCTTCATCTATGGCGTGGAGCTGGCGGACAACCTGATCCGTTCCGGAAAGTACCGCAAGGTGCTCCTGATCGGCGCCGACACCTATTCAAAGATCCTCGACATGGACGACAAGACCACGGCACCACTTTTTGGTGACGGCGCCGGCGCGGTGATCCTGGGGGCGGGGCTGTCAGGGAAGGGTATTCAGCACTCCGTGATGCAAAGCGATGGCACCGGCTGGGAACTGATCCAGGTCCCCTCCTCGGGGTCGCGGAAGCCGATCAGTGCCGAGAGCATCGCGGCCAAGGAGAACACCTTCAGAATGGCAGGCAAGAGCGTGTTCAGCTTCGCCACCGACGTCATCCCCCGCATCATCACCGATCTCGCCGAGCGTGGCGGCATCAAGCCGGAAGAGATCGACCACATCATCCCGCACCAGGCCAACGTGCGCATCATCGACTTCATCTCCAAGAAGACGGGGATTCCCAAGGAGAAGTTCCTGCTCAACCTGGACCGTTACGGCAACACGGCCGCCGGCTCGGTGGGACTTGCCCTAGACGAAAACCGGAGAAACGGCGTGATCAAGCCTGGGGAGCTGGTGCTGATGATGGGCTTCGGTGGCGGGCTTTCCTGGGGCGGGGTGCTGTTCAGGGCGTAAAAGCCGGCAGGCAAGAGCGAGATTGAGACAAAGATAAAGATTGAGGAAAAACAGAAATGACAAAAGGGGACGGGCCTGTCGGCACCGTCCCCTTTTTATTTGCAGACTGTCAATAACCGTCTTGTCCATTCTCCCTCTCCTTCTGGGAGAGGGCCGGGGTGAGGGAATGGACTATCGGCTGGTTCTGCGGTGATGGCGGTGGCTGCGCCCTCACCCCAGCCCCTCCCCCGAAGGGCGAGGGGGAACTTCAAATAAGACGAGACCTGGATGGTGATCCTATGCTGCCTTTATCCCGCCTACACCCTCCGGGACCTCTATCGGGTCGAGGCCGTGGCTTCGCATCTGGGCTATGAGCGTCTCCCGCGGGACCCGGAGCCGCCAACCGGCGTGGAAACGGTCAGCGGCGAGGAGCAGGCCGCCGGGGGCGAGCCGGGCGGCAAGGCCGGCAAAGGCGGCTGCAAGATCGGCCGGCTCGTGCAGTAGCGGCCCTCCCAGCAGCCCGTTACAGAGCACCAGGTGGTAGGGTTGCCGCAGCGGCGCGGCGTCGACCCGGTCCAGGTAGAACTCCAGGGCAGGCCCAGTCGTGCTGTCCAGCACAGGCTGGACCCGGTCCCGGTAATCGCGCTCCCGCTCCCGGTCGTGTGGGAAGTGGAGATGAGCGGCGGCGAAGAGTTCGATCGGTTCCAGCGTAGACCCGTGCACGGAACTGCCCGCGCCAAGCCCCGCCTCCGCCACAAGTTGTGCGGCCTGGTACGTTCCCTCGCCGCTGCCGCAGGCGGCATCGAGCACCCGCATCCCCGCCGGGAAAGAACCCGCCTGCTCACCAAGCCAGCCCGCAAGCCACCGATACTGCTCACGATAGCGGTCGAAGCCGCCGCCGAAGTGTTGGGGCAGCATCAGGGCGAACAGGAAAGCTGCGCGCGCGTCGCCGTCCTCAGCCAGTTGACGCAGCGTCGGAGCGGGGTCGGCACATCCGAGCCATGGGGCGAGTTTCTGGAGCAGGTCGAGCCAGCTCGCCGAACTGTGCAGGTAGCTTCCGGGGAGAAGCGGATCGAAGCGGCAGCCCCGGCGCAGGATCAGCTCGAACAAGGCGCGTGGGCGGGCCAGGGGGAAGAGGGCCTCGGTCAGCCCCCGCATCTCGTTGGTGACGGCGAGTCCTGGTGCCCACAGGGGGAGGGGATAGCTGCCGGCGTAGCTCGCGAACTCGGCGGAGAGCCGCTCGATGCGCCGTTCCAGCGCGGCGTCGAATAGAGAGCCGGGGACCAGGAGCTGCGCCAGCCGTTGCCGAATCTCCCCTTGGTCGATGGTCGGGACGAAGGAACGCTCCATGTCAGATGATGACCCGGTGCAGGTCGCGGCGCTGGTAGCGCCACCAGAAGGCGCCGGCCCGGAAGAACCAGTCGAGGAGGAAGACGCTCCAGACGGCGTACAGTGAAAGCTGCAGTGGGACTGCGGCGATGTAGGAGAGGAGCACCCGGATGCCCCACATGGACACCAGGGTGACCAGGAACACGTAATGGGTGTCACCAGTGCCACGCAGGCTCCCGGCATAGACGAATGAGAGGGCCAGCGGCACCTGGGCGAAGGCGACCAGCCGCAGGAAGACGGTCCCCTTTTCGATGACGTCCGGGTCGTGGGTGAATAGGGCGATCAGGTGGTGCGGCAGGAAGAAGAAGAGGAGAGCCATGACACCCATGACTAGCACGGCCAGCCGGAGCGCCTCGGTGTGGCTCATGTGGGCGCGCCGGAGTTTCCTGGCGCCGATAGACTGCCCCATAAGGGTCGCCGCCGCGATCCCCATCCCAGCGCCCGGCATGAAGGAGAGCGACTCGATGGAGAGGCCGATCTGGTGCGCGGCGTAGGCGGCGGTACCAAAGCCGATTATGAACTTGGAGTAGAACAGCTGCCCCGACTGCTGGGCCACGCGCTCCAGCGCCACCGGGTAGCCGATGCCGATCACCTTCTTCAACAGGACCAGGTCGGGACGGCCGATCTTCAGGTATCCCTTCCGGAGCGCCTGGATCAACAGGTAGCTGAACCCGGCGGCCTCAGAGAGGTTGATGGCGTAGGCGGCTCCGAGGACGCCGTAGCGCGGGAAGCCAAGGTGCCCGTAGATCAGCGGGTAGGCGATGGCGACGTGCAGGACATTCACCAGCAGGATCCCTTCCATCGGGGTGCGGGTGTTGCCGGTCCCCTGCATGATGGCGGAGAGGATATTGAGGCCGGCGGTGAAGCCGAAGTAGAGGAAGACCAGGCGGATGTAGTCCGAGGCGTAGGCAAGTACGTCGGGTTGTGCCCCCAGGAAGACGGCGATGTTCCTTCCGAAGCCGATGCCGAGCAGGGTGGCTGCTACGGCAAGGACGGCGCAGAACAGGAGCGATGCAAACGCGGTCCTGCGGGCTTCCTGGCGGCGTCCCGCACCCCAGAGATGCGCGATGACCACGTTGGCGCCCGTGGAGAAGCCCCAGAACACCGTCATGGTGACGAAGATGAGCAACTGTCCGAGGCCGGTGGCTGCGATGGCGGCGGCTCCGAGCCCCCCCACCATGAAGATGTCCACGATGGACACCAGGCGTTGGAACAGCGAGGAGAGGAGCACCGGCATCGACAGCGCCGCGACGTTGCGCCGGATGGAAACCCGTTTGGTGGATTTTCTGAAAGTGAGGCGTCTCAAGATGGCAACCCTAAAAGAAACAGGGATGAAGGGGATACAACGGATGAAACACCCGTCTGATCCGCTCCACCCCTTTTATCCTTGTAATCCCAGTTAGTCCTACAGCTCCTTCAAAATCTCTTCCTGGCTGCGCACGAAGTTCTTGGCCCGTCCTGACGGCGCGATGATGCCGTAGGCCAGGGCCTCGTTCAGTTCCGCTTCGGTGGCGCCTGCTTCCTTCGCGACCGCGAAGTGCTTCTTAAGTCAGTCGGGACAACCGACGGCCACGGCGCAGGCGACACGGATCAGTTCCCGGTACTTTACCTCGAGAACTTCCTCATACTCGAAATCCAGGATCTTCTTACGGATTTTCATGGTCCACCTCCTTGCAGGGAACGGTCTGGCGAGCGTCTACATAACTAGCACAAACGCACGCCTCTGGAAACCTTAACCTGCGGTGGGTGGCGAGGGAGGGGGCGGCGTCCCGGAGGGGCGCCGATTGTTATTCGGTGATGGGCTCGGGGTGCGGAGAGCCGGTGAGCTTCCTGACCGCCATGGTCATGCCGCTTACCTTGCTTTCAAATTCGCCATAGGCGCGGGCGATCTCACCCTCGGCGCGTGCCACCAGCGCATTAAGCTTCCGCTCCGCGGCCTCGAGGTCTTTGCGGTACTGCTCCAGCTGCTCGTCGACGTCCATCAGCATGTTCTCCAGCTTCCAGCGCCGGTTGGCGGGGGTGAGGGAGTAGTCGTTGAGGATGGCGGTGATGTCATCCTCGGTTCCGCGCAAAAGTGCCTCCGCTTCCCTTCTCTTTTTGATCGCCTGCCGTGTCTTCTCCAACGAAATGATCTTGGCCATGCCTGTTCCTGCTCGCTAGTGGTGCGGTTAATCCAGCAAACCACCACATCATATTTGATTTCCGCGAACGGTGTAAATCCCTAAAATTGAGAGGAAAATTTCATCTGCGATGCGGCGCGGGCCCGGTGGTGGCAACATGGTCGCCGCTGGCATTTCTCGTGGCGTGCGGAAGGGATTGCTTGAAACACCAAAAAATCTTGATACTTTTCCAGCTGTGCTGTTTGGCCGCTATCACGGGAAGCAAATGACAAATTACGATTTCAGTGACATCTCGACCCATGTGGCCGATCCCACCCGACTCGCGGCGCTGCGCGCCGTGGCCCTGCTCGACACCCCCGCCGAGGAAGCCTTCGACCGGTTGACCCGGCTCGCATCCCAGTTCGCTGATGCCCCCGTCTCCCTGGTCAGCCTGATCGATTCCGACCGGCAGTTCTTCAAGAGCTGCCTTGGCCTCCCCGAACCCTGGCTGTCCCGGCGCGAAACCCCACTCAGCCACTCCTTCTGCCAGTACAACCGCATCGCGAAGCAGCCGCTGATCATCGAGGACGCCCGTGTCCACCCGTTCTTCAAGGACAACCCGGCCATAAGCGACCTGAAGGTGATCGCCTACCTGGGCATCCCCCTCGCCACCGTGGACGGCTACATCCTCGGCTCGTTCTGCGTCATCGATTGCAAGCCCAGGAAGTGGACCCCGGCGCAGGTATCGGTGATCGAGGATCTGGCGGCTTCGGTGATGACCGAGATCCAGCTCCGCTCCGAGATTCGCACCCGGACCTTGGCGGAGCAGCGGATGGAGGAAAAACACGAGGAGTTGTGCCGGGCCCATCGGGAATTGCAGCGGGAAAGCGCGGAGCGATTGCGCACCGCCGAGCAGTTGCGGCAGATGGACCAGATGCTGATCCAGCAGGGGCGCCTGGCGGCCATGGGGGAGATGATCAGCAACATCGCCCACCAGTGGCGCCAGCCGCTCAACGTGCTGGCCCTGCTGGCCCAGGACCTCCCCATGACCTATCGCATGGGCGAACTCGATGAGGGGTACCTCGACGACAAGGTGCGCAAGATGATGGAAGCCATCATCCAGATGTCGCGCACCATCGACAATTTCAGGAACTTCTTCAGCCCCGGGCAGGAGAAGGTTCGTTTCCGGGTGTTGGAAGCTGTGCAAAAGACGGTCTCGCTGGTCGATACCAGCCTACGCGAACTCAGCATCGACATAGCCGTTTCCTCGTCTGCCGACCCGATGATCGAGGGGTATCCCGGCGACTACTCCCAGGTCCTGCTCAACATACTGATCAACGCCAGGGACGTCTTCGTCGCCAGAAAGATTGCGCACCCGATCATTCGCATCGAGGTGGGGGAGGAAGATGGACGCTCCAAGGTGACCCTCTCGGACAACGCGGGAGGAATACCGGAGGAAATCTGTGACAAGATCTTTGATCCCTACTTCACCACCAAGGGGCCGCAGGCGACCGGGATCGGTCTGTACATGGCAAAGATGATCATCGAGAGGAACATGGGAGGCTCGCTGACCGCTAATAACACCAATGGTGGCGCGAGGTTCCGAGTGCTGGTCTGATCCTGACTGTTTGGTCGCTGGCAATCTATAAAAACCTTGTAGACGGGAGAGTGATTATGATAAGGTTTGGCCCCCATTAATTAACCAGCTGCTAATAGCGTGCGAGATGCCAAGATGAAGCTGACTTCCCTAGTTGAGTTGCGACATCGCTACGTTTTGCTCCCCTTCATGGTTTTGCTAGGACTAATGCTTTTTCTGCATGGTACCATGCAGTCCTCGCTCTCCTACGATCCCCCGTGGCTCCTGTTAATCACCAACACCCTCTTTGTCGGCGGCGTCAGCTTCCTGCTGGCAGCCATCTCCGCCCGTAACTACTACAGGACCGGACGCCTCAACATGCTGCTACTGGGTTCGGCCATGCTGGCGGTGGGCGCCAGCGGCGTCCTGGCCGGTATCGTGCGCGGCTGGCCCGACGGCGTCAATCTCAATGTCACCATTTATAACTGCGCCGCACTGCTGGGAGGTCTTTTGCAGGCCGTCGCGGCGTTCATCCTCGCTGCCGGACTCAATCCGCAGAGTGTACCCCGGCGGCGTACCGCGCTGCTCGCTTTCTATTACGGTGCCGTAACGGTTTTCATCGCCCTGCTCATGCTCGGCAGCATGAAGGGGGTGCTGCCGCTCTTCTTCGTCCAGGGAGCGGGGGCGACCCCGGTGCGGCAAGTGGTGCTGGGGGCGGCGATCGTGTTAAACCTGTTTTCGTTCACGGTCTTTCTGGCGTGTTACCTGCGCAACCGGGGGCCTTTCCTGCTGTGGTACGCCGGAGCGCTCGGGCTAACCGCCGCGGGGATGGGCGGCTTTTTCCTTCAACACAGCGTTGGCAGCCTGGTCGGCTGGGTGGGGCGGCTCTCGCTGTACCTGGGCGAGCTGTACTTCCTGGTGGCCCTGCTTGTGGCGGAGCAGAGCGCACAAAGCAGCGGGGAGACTTTCGACGACATCCTGGCCCTAGCTCTGAACGGGGCGGACGAAAAAATTCGCACCGCCTTCAACCACGCCACCATCGGCTTCGCTATGACCACCGTCAAGGGACGCTTCATCGACGCCAATCCCGCCTTCACCGCCCTGACCGGGTACACGCTTCCTGAGCTGCAGCAACTCGGCCTGCCCAACCTGATTCATCCCGACGATCGGCAAAAGAACGTAGATCTGACCCGACGCATGATCGAGGGCGAGATGGCGGACTTCTCGCTTGAGAACCGATACCTGCGCAAAGGGGGGGAATCGATCTGGGTGCGCAAGAGCGTGTCGCTCATTCGCGATTGCGATGGCACCCCCCGCTGGACCGCGGCGCTCATCGAGGACATCACCCAGCGTAAAGAGGTGGAACGCCAGCTGGCTTGCGAGCTCGACACCATGACCCGGCTCCAGAAGCTCAGTACGCTCTTTGTGCACCAAGGCAACCTTGAGTCGGTGCTGGAGGAAGTGCTGCAGGCAGGTATCGCCATCGCGGAAGCGGATTTCGGCACCATCCAACTCGTCGATCCGGAGACAGGCAACCTGGCCGTTGCTGCCCACTGCGGCCTGCCGCGATGGTGGATCGATTACTGGGACCACGCGGGGCAGGGGAAGGGGAAGGGGACTCCCGGGGTGGCGACCGCCATGTGCCGTCGTGTCATTGTGGAAGACGTGGCGCATAGCGAAGTCTTGTTCGACCAGGAGGCGCTGGAGATCCAGCAGCGTGCGGGAGTGCGGGCGGTACAGTCAACCCCCCTTACCAGTCGGTCCGGCGAACTGGTGGGGATGTTCTCCACCCATTACAACAAGGTCCACCGTCCCGACGAGGCGACGCTGCGCCGGCTCGATCTGCTCTCCAGGCAAACCGCGGACATGATCTGCCGCCTGCGCGCGGACGAGGCACTGCGCATACAGGCAAAGGATCTGGAGGAGTCAAGGCAGGAGGCGTTGCAGGCCCACGACGCGTTGAGTCTGCTGAACCAGGAGTTGGAACAGCGGGTCCAGGAGCGGACCGTGAAACTGATGGCCATCAACAAGGAACTGGAATCATTCTGCTATTCGGTCGCCCATGAACTCGGGTCTCCCCTGAGGAGCATGAACTGTTTCAGCTCCATCGTCCTGGAGGAGTATGGCGAGCTGATGGACCCGGAGGGAAGGAATTACCTGGAACGGATCGCCGCAAGCGCTTCCCGGATGGGGCACCTGGTCGAGGGGCTCCTGCTGCTCTCCAGGGTGACCCGCAGGGAGATGGCAAGGGAGACCGTCAACCTCAGCGCCATCGTCGGCGAGATCGTCAACGAGTTGGTGGCGCAGGAGCCGGGACGGCAGGTCGAGACGGAGGTAGCCGAGGGAACCTGGGGGCAGTTCGATCCCGCGCTGGCGAAGCTGGCGCTATACAACCTGTTAGGCAACGCCTGGAAATACACCAGCAGAATCGATGCGGCGAAGATAGAGTTCGGCCACTTCCGGAAGGGGGCCGAGAGCATCTATTACGTGCGGGACAACGGTGTGGGCTTCGACATGGCTTATGTCCACAAGATATTCCTTCCTTTCGAGCGCCTGGAGGCCACCGCCAAGTTCGACGGCACCGGCATCGGGTTGGCCACCGTGCAGCGGGTGATCGAGATGCACGGCGGCAAGGTTTGGGCCGAATCCGAGCCCGGCAGCGGGTCGACCTTCTATTTCACCGAGGGACTCGGCTACGCCTACTGACCGACCCCTCACCTTTTTGCTCCTCATCACCTCCGACGTCGTCGCAAGCTCAGCCGGTGGGACGATTGTCAGTGTACTGGCCGTGTATAATCACTGACGCCCCTCAACTGCACTATCCAATCCCGACATTCACGGCAAAGCTGCCATATGGACTAGAACTAGCCTTCCCTGCATTCCTCCACTCCTCGATGCACCCCGCTCCTTAACAAGGCATGAAAATCTTCCCTCCCAGGTCGGGGCCGGCTCGGCCACCTGTCACCATCACCAGAGCTGGTTCGTTTACCCCAACCTTACCTGTATTTAAAAAAGCGATAACCAGCTAGTTGTTTTTTAAATATACCAATTTGACTTTATTAAATCTCCTTGGTAGGTTCACGCCGCCCGAAAAGCAGTGCTGCCGGTTTGTTATCCGCAGTTACTGCGGGTTATGAGATGAAAAACCGAGGAGGAAGGTAATGAAATGTTTAGTGAAGGGGATGCTGCTGCTGATGCTCTGTGCACTGGTGCTGGCCGGGTGCGGCAGCAGCGTAACGGACAAAACCGCTAACAAGGCGAGACTCGCGGCTGCGGCAACGGACTTTCCCAATGCCGATCTTTTGGTCTCGGCCGATTCGGTGCAGCAAAGCCTGCAGGCAACGGATCTCCTCATCATCGATGCGCGTAGCGCTTCGGCCTACGGGGCGGGACATCTACCCGGAGCCATCAACCTGCAGCATAGCGCGTTCTGGACCAAGGGGGCGGGGCTTAAGGACACCGACACGCTCGCCTCACAGCTCGGCGCCGCCGGTATCACGCGGCAGCAGAAGATCGTCATCTACGACAACACTACGGCCTCGTGGGGTGCGGCAGGGCGCCTCTTCTGGATGCTCGAGTACCTGGGCTGCACGGACGTCCACATACTGGACGGCGGCTGGGACAAGTGGTCCGCCGACGCTCGCCCGACGCAGAGCGCAGCGGTGACCAAGCCTGCCGCGACCTTCACTCCCAGCGTGCAGGGATCGCTCAAGGCGACCTCCGCAAAGATCGCAAGCCGCCTCTATGACAACGACTTTGCCGTGATCGATACCCGTACCGACGAGGAGTTCGTCGGGTGGCAGCTCTACGGCGAAACCCGCGGCGGCCACATACCGCGCGCGGTAAATATTCCGTACGCCTGGTACTACAACAGCGACAAGTCCACTGTCCGTTACCAGCAGCTCAAAACCATGCTGGAGTCCCGCGGCATCACGCCCGACAAGGAAGTCACCGCCTACTGCACCGCAGGTATCCGCAGCGGCTACGCCTATTTCCTGCTTCGCTTGATGGGCTACGGCAAATGCTCCAACTACGATGCCTCCGCCTGGGACTGGGCTGACAACACGTCCTATCCGATGGACAAGGCGACGAATTACGCCGACGCGGTCTACCCCGCTTGGGTCAAGGCGCTCATCGACTACCACAAACCGGGGAGCACCTCGGCCGCTCCGCCGCAGTACTCCTATGACCGCAACCACAAGTACGTCATCTTCGAGACCCAGTGGGGTAGCTTCTCAGACATGACCGCCGGTTGGGCTGACAACTCCTACCTCCTCGGGCACATCCCTGGCGCCATTCACTCCAATTCCGACGTCTACGAGAACGACTTCCCGCGCTGGTTCCTACGTCCGGACGCCGAGCTGAAGGCCGCGCTGGGGAGCATGGGCATCACCCCCGACACCACCGTCGTGGTCTACAGCGATTCCAACATCTTCGCGGCCCGCCTTTGGTGGATCCTCAAGTACGCCGGCGTCACCGACGTCCGCTTCATGAACGGCGGCATTCAAGGTTGGCAGGCCGCGGGGTACCCGACCGAGACCACCATCAATTACCCCGTGGCCACCACCTACACCGGCGCCACCAACCCCGCGCTTATCGCCACCACCCCCTACGTGGAGTCGGTCTACAACACGACCGCCAAGATGGTCGACGTCCGCTCCGGCAGCGAATTTGCCGGCATGATCAGCGGCTACGGCTACGTGGTGAACAAGGGCCGCATCCCAGGTGCCACCTGGGCCTACAACGCGGACGACTCTGCCGGGATCTACGTCGACGCCGACGCCACCTTGAGAAGCTACGAGGAGGTGAAGTCGCTCTGGAGCAACCTCGGCATCGACTTCAGCAAGGAAACCATCTTTTACTGTGGCAGCGGCTACCGCTCCGCCTTGGCCTACCTCTACGCGCACCTGATGGGGTACACCAACATCCGCAACTACTCGGATGGCTGGGAAGGGTGGTCCACCAACTATGTGGAAGATCCCGCCTACCTGGCGACCCCGGCCGTACCGGGAAGCACCGACGGCTGGCGCCAGGATCCCTCAGGACGCCCGGTGGCGACGGGCGGACTGTAAGACGAACCAGTGACTCTATAGCAGGGAAGGCGCCGGCAGCGGCGCCTTCCTTTTGAGACAGGAAGAAAATCATGAAAAAGCTTCTCGCATCGCTAACCGTGGTCGCCCTTGTGGCGGCCTTCCCGGTTTCGTCCTGCTTCGCCGGGGCCTGGACCGCCACACAGGGTGGGTATTATGAAAAAGCCTCCTTCAACTTCTACTACGCAGACAAGAGCTTCGACCGGGAGGGCAACCGCAGGGACCTCTCCGATCATGGGACGTTCACGGACTACAACCTGAGTAACTACTTCGAGTACGGCGTCACTGACAGCCTCACTGTTCTCAACTCACTCTCCTACAAGTGGATCGAGAACGACAACGACTTGAGCCGCGCCACGGCGCATGGCATCGGCGACGTCGACCTCGGGGCCCGCTACCGGCTCTACCGAAGCGACGCCGTCGGAGTGGTCTCGACCCAGCTTTTGGTGAAGATTCCGGGCGGCTACCATAGGAACGACCCGCTCCCGCTGGGGAACCACCAGTACGACACGGAACTGCGCCTACTCTACGGCCGCTCCTTGTACCCGCAGCTGCCCGGCTATGCGAACCTGGAGGTCGGCTACCGCCTGCGCGCTGGTGAACCCTCCGATGAACTGCGCTACTTGGTTGAGGTCGGCTTCGACCTGGGCAAGAACTTCTTCACCCGCGCGAAGCTGGACGGTATCTACAGCATCGACAACGGCAGCAGGCTGGACGGCTCCGGCAACCCGACCACGACCAACAACTTCGACCTCGGCAAGCTCGATCTGACCCTGGGCTACCAGGTCACGCCGGCCATGGGGGTAGAGCTCGGCTACCGCCCCGACCTTTACGGCCAGAACACCGCGGCCGGCGCCAACTACTCGGTCTCACTTTATTTCAAGACGCCGTAACAAAAGGAGGGGTCAGTGACACGGCAACGTAACGATACGGCAGGACAGGGAACTCGCGGGAAGAGCCCCTGGGGCCCGGTTTTACTGATCGCCTTGCTGGTCGCCGCCGCTGCGGGCGTCCAGTTCTCGGGAGCCAGAGAGTATCTCCAGCAGGACCGCCTGCGCGCGCTGATCGCATCTTACGGCGCCCTTGCCCCGGTCATCTACGTCCTGATCTACTCCCTGGCGCCGGTCCTTTTCCTCCCCGCGTTGCCGCTTACCGTGGTTGGGGGAATCGTCTTCGGCCCCGTCTGGGGCGTGATCTACACCATCATCGGAGCGACCGTTGGCGCGTCGCTCGCTTTCCTGGTGGCCCGCTACGGCGCGCGCGACTGGGTCGCTTCCAGGCTCACCGGCCCCACGTGGGAGCGACTCGACCGCGAGGTGGCGCAGCATGGCTGGAAGGTGGTCGCTTTCACCCGCCTGATTCCGGCCTTCCCCTTCAACCTTTTGAACTACGCCTTCGGTCTCACCAAGGTCCGCTTCGCCCACTACGTGCTTGCCAGCTTTATCTGCATGCTTCCCGCGACCGTCGCCTTCATCGTCTTCTCCAGTTCGCTTCTGGATCTTTTGAGCGGCCGCGTTTCGCCGGCGGCGTTGGCGGGGTTGGTCCTCATTTTGGTAGTGGTCCTGGTCCCGGTATGCTACCGTCGCCGCAAAGCGCGCCAGGGAGGTTTCGCAGCGACTGAATGAATGGTGGTGCAGTGGAAACAGTATTGGTGATACCGGCGAGGAACGAGGAGGAGGCGCTTCCCGGCGTGCTGGCTCGGGTCCCGGCCGGGATCGGCCGCGTCATCGTGGTCGACAACGGCTCCAGCGATGCGACGGCACAGGTGGCGGCATCCTTTGGCGCGGCGGTGGTGTACGAGCCGGTGCCCGGCTACGGCCGGGCCTGTCTCGCCGGGCTGGCCGCTTTGCGCGACAATCCGCCTGCGGTAGTCGCCTTTGTCGATGCGGACGGCAGCGACGACCTGTCGCTGTTCCCGGAACTCCTCGCCCCGGTCTGTGCCGGGGAGGTGGATCTCATGCTGGGGCGGCGCGTCCCGGTGGAAGACGGTGCGCTCAGCTTCCAGCAGCGCTTTGGACACCTCCTGGCCACCTCGCTGATCCGGATCTTCTGGGGGCACCGTTTCCGTGACCTGGGGCCGATGCGGGCGATCAGGTGGGATGCATTGGAGAGGCTCTCCATGCAGGACAGGGCATTCGGCTGGACTGTCGAGATGCAGGTCAGGGCGGTGCGCCACGGGCTGAAGATCGGCGAGGTTGACGTAGCGTACCGCCGGCGCAAGGCCGGCATATCGAAGATCAGCCGGACCGTGAGCGGCACCGTGCAGGCCGGTTGCACCATTCTTTGGGTGATCGCGCGGGAGTTGCGTGTGGAGCTTGCTGGAAGAAAACGAAAACGGATTAACCGCATCGGCTAGGCGTGCGGATTCAGGAGATCAGGAGCTAGTCATGTTTAAAATCATGCGGATGATACCGGCGGTGGGGCGGATGCGCCTTGTGACCGCTGTTCTGGCGGGACTTCTTGTGCAGGTCTTCCTCCCTTGGTCCGCTCAAGCGACGGACCTGGGGCTCATCGAGGCCTCCCAGCTGAAGGGGAGCGCCGGCAACTGGGTCATTCTCGATGCCCGCCCCCGCGCTGAGTGGCTGGCCGGCCATATCCCTGGCGCCATCTCCTTTTCCTGGGACGAATACACCCGTACCGACGCGCGCGGCGTGAAGTACAGCTCCTTTCCACCTAACGAACTGGCCTCCCTCCTGGGGGCGATGGGGATTTCCGAGCGTACGCCGCTAGTTATCTACGGCGATGCGGACAAGAGCTGGGGAGGCGAAGGGTACGATGCCTGGCTTTTCTCATGGCTCGGGCACAAGGGACCGGTTCGTCTCCTGAACGGCGGCATCCAGGCCTGGCGTGGCGCCGGACTCCCGCTCGTGGCAGGGGCGGAGCAGCGGCAGGTCAAGAAGGTCGCTTACCTGTTCCAGGTCAAGCCGCGCACGGTGATCTCGACCGAAGAACTCCGGGGGCAAAAGGATGCCTACACCCTGATCGATGTCCGTTCCACCTTCGAGTGGCTGAAGGGGAGGATTCCCGGTTCGGTGCATATTCCCTGGGATGACTTCTACACCGGGAAGGAGCGCAGGCCCCTCAACGCGGCGGAACTGCGGAAGCTCCTGACCAAGCATGGTGTTGACCTTAAAAAGCCGGTCGTGTATTACTGCCTGGGCGGCGTTCGTTCCGGCTATGCCTGGACCGTGCACCAGTTGTCGGGTCTCCCCGAAGCGAGAAATTACAAAGGTGGCTGGGAGGCCTGGGATAAAAGGGAAGGGCGGTAGCCCGACGCCTCAGCCGTGTCCATTTTGTGTAGCTTGTTTTCTTTGCGTCTTAGCACCTTTGCGTTACGTGAGGTTTTTTGCGTATCTCTGTCTTGGTAAGAGCGATGATGCCTTCGGGGGTACTGCTGTTCCTTCTGGTCGGTGTTGTCGGAGCGGCGTCGGGTCAGAAGAGGCTGCTCCTCTTCGCCAAGGACCCCGCCACCTGGTCCATCGTCAAGGGTGGTGCCCATGGGACGATGAGCTACCGCGAGGCGAGCGGCGCCTTTACCCTGACGGCATCCGGTCTCGCCCCGCGCTCTCCCTACGCCTTGGTGCGCTACCACGAGGCCCCGTCTCGCGGCGAAATCCTGGCCAGAGGCGCTAGTGACACGGAAGGGAAGCTCGTGCTGCAGGGGACCTGGCACACCTGGCTCGGCAAGTTCTGGGTGGTCTCGGGAGAGGATGTGGCCGGCGCGCCCGGTTCCGCGGCCACCCCGAGGGCGTGGCGGCCCGAGCGCTACCTGTTCGAGGAAAAGCCGCTTGGCGTCCCCTGCGCTTGCCCCGAACCTGAGGAACCCTGATGTCGCTGCTCCCCCCCTTTTTGACCGCACTGCATTTCTGCGCCCTTATCGGCCTCTGCCTCTACGGGGCGCACCGGCTCTGGCTGCTCAAATGCCTCCGCTTCGATACGTCCGCCGCAGCCCCCCCACCTCCCTTCACGGCGCAGGAAGGTTTCCCTTTCGTCACCGTGCAGCTTCCCCTCTACAACGAGCGTTTCGTGGTGCAGCGCCTGATCGACGCCGCAGCCTCGCTGCAATGGCCCGCGGACCGGCTCGAGATCCAGGTGCTGGACGACTCCAGCGACGACACCGCGGCGATGGTAGACGAGCGGGTGCTTTACTGGCGGGGGAGGGGAGTGGAGATCCATGTGCTGCGGCGCGACCACCGCGCAGGCTTCAAGGCGGGGGCCCTCGCCGAGGGGATGCGTCATGCGCGCGGGGAATTCCTGGCCCTGTTCGATGCCGATTTCATCCCGGCCCCGGACTTCCTGCAGCATACCGTGCCCTGGTTCCGCGACGGCAGGGTCGGCATGGTTCAGGCGCGTTGGGGATTTTGCAACGCCGAGCATTCCTGGTTCACCGGGGTGCAGGCCCTGCTGCTCGGACCGCACTTCAGTATCGAGCACCGGGTGCGCTACCAGAAGGGGCTCTTCTTCAATTTCAATGGGACCGCGGGGGTGTGGCGCAGGTGCGCCATCGAGGAAGCGGGGGGGTGGCAGTCGGACACCGTCACCGAGGACCTTGACCTCAGCTACCGGGCCCAGCTCGCCGGATGGCGCTTCGTCTACCGCGACGAATGCCCGGTTCCCTCGGAGCTTCCAGTCACCGTCGGCGCATTGCGCAGCCAGCAGCAGCGCTGGGCCAAGGGGTCGATCCAGACCGCCCGGAAAATCCTGCCTCGCTTGCTGAGGTCGAAGTTCCCCTTTGCCGTGAAGCTCGAGGCTGTGGTGCATCTCACCGCAAACTGCTACTGGCTTTTGGGCGTCCTGGTCATGCTCACCCTCTATCCTGCCGTCATCTTTCGGGTGGGGATCGGGCTGCATCAGATCCTGCGCGTCGACCTCCCTCTTTTCCTGGGAACGAGCGGCGCCATCATGGGATATTTTCTCTGCTACGCCGCCAGAAGCGGGACGTTGAAGTTCAGACAACTTTGCCTGCTCCCCGCGCTCGCCATTGGCCTGGCACCGAGCATTTCCCTTTCGGTATTGAAGGGGATGTTCTCCTCCGGCGGCAGTTTCGAACGGACCCCCAAGTTCGGGGTGCGGGGGCGGGAGCGTGTGCCCGGCCTTGCCTTTCTCTACTGCCAGCGGAGCTTCGTTTATCTGATCCTGAATGCGCTCCTGTTCGCCTACTCCCTGCTTCCGATCGCTTTTGCTTGGCAACGGGGCGTGGTCGGCGCCGTGCCGCTTTTCCTCCTGTTCCCTATGGGTTTCGCGCTCGTGTTCCTCAAGGACCTGAACGAGCTGTTCATCTCTCAGCGGACGAACTGAGCGCAGGGCCCGGGCACGCCCCCCCGCGCCGCGACAGCAGGCGCCCCACCCCCCACGCCGTGGCCGGCGCCAGGAAGACGACCGCCGTGACCCAGCCGCTTTCGATCCATTGCCCCAAAATAAAATACGGAATCTGTACCCGGTAGGTGAGCAGTACCACCCAGCAGAGCACGATCCCCGCCGGCCCGGCTGCAAAAGGGAGCAAGGCCGCCAGCATCAGTGCGTACCACGGCTGCAGCGTGGGGGTGGTCAGTAGCAGGACCATGGTGACCGCGTAGCAGGTCCCGAGCGCGCGCCTTCCCCGCATGTCAGTGTCGGTTCCATCCGGCGCTTCGAGGGCAACCGCCACGCGCCGGCTCAGCGCTGCGACACAAAGCAGCAGCACCGAAACCAGTGCAAGGCGCGCGAAGTTGCCGGAACCGGTGCTGCCGCGCAAGGTTTTGAAGGCGAACCCGGCGAACTCCCAGTTTTTGGCGTAGATCGCGAGACTGTCCAGGATCCGCGCCAGATCCGGCATAAACGGAATCATGAGCAGCAAGGACCCGCAGCAGAATCCGCCTAAAAAGTGCAGGCGGCGGGGGCGCGGAGCCAGCAGGAAGAGGACCGGCCCGAGCACCAGGGGGAAGAGTTTCACCAGTGCCGCCGCAGCGTAGACGGCTCCGGCGCAGGCCGCGCCTCCCCGCTTCCCGCCGTAGACGAGCAGCAACGAAAAGGCGGCGAGAAAGAGCGCCATGCCGGCCCCGTCCACATGCCCGGATCCCGCGATCTCCAGTATCGGCAACGGGTTCCAGGCGTAGAGCACCGCCCGCCAGGCCGGTAAGCCCACCTTGCGCAAAAGGTACATCATCAGCGCGCAGAGGGCGAGGTCGATCAGCACCAGGAAAGCCTTCAGCCCTGCCACCGTTCCACACAGCGCCGTGCCCGCGGCGAAGATGAACTGCGCGGCGGGCGGATAGATGGTGGTGTACTCCTTGTGGTTGATGGCGGCATGGATCTGCCGCAGTTGTTTCGGCGGCACCACGGCGCCGGGAGCGGCAGCATACGGGTTGACCCCGGAGAGGACGTTGTGGCCGTCCCACAGGTAGCGGTAGATGTCATCCGACAACTGCGCTGGTGCCAGCACGAACATGAGCCGCAGGATGAGGGCTACCCATAGGATGAGAGCTGGCGACCAGGCCCACGGACGCCGCTCTCCCCGGTACAATACCAACGCCAGCACCATGGTTGCCGCAGCCGAAATCCCCACCAGGAGCGGCACTTCCAGTCGCAGTTCTGGCTCCCGTGCCAGGAAAAAAAACAGGGTAATCAGCGACAGGGGGATTGTCACGCTGGTAATGAGGGGGCGCTCCGGAACTCCTGCCGAAACATGGAGAGGAGGGTTACCTGCAGCCGTCTTTGTGGGATTGTCTGGTTTTAGGTGTAACAACTGGAGCACCCCGGTTTGGGAGTGATGAATCAAAAAAGCCGCAAGTCCGAAGGCTTGCGGCTAAAATTCACATTCTTGTAAGGTACTGGTTAGAACGGGATCTCGTCGTCCGGGTTGAATACCGGCTCCTCGTAACCGCCGCCCTGGTTGTAGTCCTGCTGGGGCCTGCCGCCACCCTGGCGCTGGCCGCCGCCTTCACCCTTAGCGGAGAGCATCTGCATCTTCTCGCCCACGATTTCGGTGGTGTAGCGGTCCTTGCCGTCCTTGTCGGTCCACTTGCGGGTCTGCAGACGTCCTTCGATATATACAGTCTTCCCTTTGGAGAGGTACTCGCCGGCGATCTCGGCCAGACGTGCCCAGAGGGTGATGTTGTGCCATTCGGTCTTGTCTTCCCAGTTGCCGTCCTTGCCCTTGATGCGGTCGGTGGTGGCCAGGGAGAAGGAAGCTACGGCAGTACCGCCGGCGGTGTAGCGCACCTCGGGGTCCTTGCCCAGGTTGCCTATGAGCATCACCTTGTTGAGACTTGCCATGGGGATTCTCCTTTGTTCGTGTCCGTTTTGAATTCCGGGAAGTGTATAGAAATCGGGGTCTCATGGCAAGCGATATTGTTTGACTCTCACGGTAAAAAAAAGTAACGTAACCGGTCATGCTGAGAGCTCGTATCTACCTTCTTTTCTTCGTTCCGTACACCTTGTTATGCAGCCTCGCCGCCGTGATCGGCGGACTTTTTGACGCCTCCGGCAGGGCTGGTCACGCCGTCGCCAGGGTCTGGGGCATTGGCTCGCTCTGGGCAGCCCGGATCAGGCTTCAGGTAGAGGGGCTGGAACAGGTCCCCACCGAGGGGCCGGTCATCTACATGGGGAACCACCAGGGGAACTTCGACATCCTCGCCCTGAGTCGAGCCATCCCGCGCCTGTTCTCTTGGGTAGCCAAGGAAGAGCTTTTCAGGGTGCCGGTGTTCGGCGCTGCCATGCGTCGTGCGGGCTATATCCCCCTCGATCGCAGCGACGGCAGGAAAGCGTTGCGGAGCATGAACCAGGCCGCCCAGCGCATCGCTTCCGGCGCCAGCGTGGTGATCTTCCCGGAAGGGACCCGCACCAAGGACGGCTCCCTGCTCCCCTTCAAGCGCGGCGCCTTCTTGCTGGCGGCCAAGGCCGGCGTTCCCATCGTCCCGTTCACCATTAACGGCAGCCGCGCCATCAACCCGCGCAACCGCATCGAGTTGCGGCCGGGGACCATCAGGATCACGTTCGGAGCGCCCATCGATGTGGCGGGGGTCCCGGAACAGGAACTCCTGGAGCGGGTACGCGCAGCGATTGCAGCAAACCTGGAGGGTAGTTAGATGGTCATGGTTTACCTGGCGCTGGCTCTTGGCGGGGTCGCTCTGATCGCGTGGGGGCTCCCCGCCGCGCACCGTCTGCGCTCACCGCTTGACGTCGTTGCTGCCGCGACGGTCCTCCTGGGGGTGGTACTCGCCCTGCTCGGCACGCTGCTCGCCGTCGCCCCCCACTTCTTCCAGGGGTAACCCTGAAGCCACAGGAAACAGAAAAGGACATGGAAAAGGTCAAAACCATAGCGGTAAATGTCGCGGCGATCACGCTGATCTCCATCGCCCTGTTCTGGGGCAACGCGCTGTACCGACAATACGTCCAGTTCGAAAAGGGTGAGAAGGGTACCGCGTCGGGAGATTTCCCCGCGGCGGTGGCCGGCTACGAGGCCGCCATCCACATGTACACCCCGGGCAGTTCCATCGTCCCCCGCAGCGCACAAAAATTGTGGGACCTCGGGCAGATGGCGGAGGCGAACCACGACACGGCGCGCGCGCTGATCGCCTACCGCGCCCTGAGGAGCTCGTTCTACGCTGTGGCCGGCCTCTACTCGCCGGGCCAGGATTGGATTCAGCGTTGCGACTCCCGCATCGCGGTACTCGTCTCCACGTCCGCCAAGGCTACGGGCGGCACGGTGCCTGAGCAGGGGCGGTAAAAACAGGGACTAGTAGCTGGGGGGGGAGTAAACCCCATGCAGCTACACCACGGTCTTTGGGCAGTTCCACGCCATTGCGTGCAAAGGATAATTTTTGGAAGAAAGCAGCATTGAAAATACCGGGCTGAAGTTCGTGGCCCTCGGCGGGCTCGGCGAGATCGGGCTGAACATGGCCGCCTTCGAGTACGGCGACGACGTCGTCATCGTCGACTGCGGGCTCATGTTCCCGGAGCCGTACATGCTGGGGATCGATGTGGTCATCCCGGACATCGGTTACCTGGTGGAACGGGCGGACCGGATCCGCGCCATCCTGCTCACCCACGGGCACGAGGACCACATCGGTGCGCTCCCGTACGTGCTGCGGGACATCAATCCTCCCATCTACGGCACCGCCCTCACCCTGGGCTTCGTCAAGGAAAAGCTGAAGGAGTTCGAGCTCGACGAGAAGGTCGACCTGCGCGTGGTGAAGCCCCGGGACGTGGTGGAACTGGGCGACTTCATAGTGGAGTTCATCCGCGTGGCCCACTCCACCGTGGATGGCTGCGCCCTGGCCCTCACCTGTCCCGAGGGGGTGGTGATCCACACCGGCGATTTCAAGCTGGACCAGACCCCGGTGGACGGCGAACTCACCGACCTCCCCACCTTCGCCCGCTACGGGCAGGCGGGGGTACTGGCGCTCTTTGCCGATTCGACCAACATCGAGCGCGAGGGTTACACCCTTTCGGAACGGGTGGTGGGCGAGGCCTTCGACGAGATCTTCCCCAACTGTCCCGGCCGGGTTATCGTTGCCGCCTTCTCGAGTAATATCCACCGGGTGCAGCAGGTGGTGCACGCGGCGCAGAAAAGCGGCAGGAAAGTGTTGTTGAACGGCCGCTCCATGATCGCCAACGTGCAGATCGCCCGCGAACTCGGCTACCTCACCATCCCCGACGATCTCCTCATGGATTTGAAGGAGCTCCCCAGGCTCCCCAAGGAGCAGGTCTGCATGATCACCACCGGGAGCCAGGGGGAGCCGAGAAGCTCGCTGATCCGGATCGCCATGGACGATCACAAACAGATCAAGCTTGAGCGCGGTGACACCGTCATCCTCTCCTCCCGCTTCATCCCGGGCAACGAGAAGACCATCTCCGACCTGATGAACCACCTGTACCGCCGCGGCGCCGAGGTGATCCACGAGAAGGTCTCCGAGGTGCACGTCTCCGGTCACGCCAGCCAGGAAGAGCTGAAACTCCTGCACAACCTGGTCAAGCCCCGCTTCTTCGTTCCGGTGCACGGCGAGTATCGACACCTGGTGAAGCACGCCCAGTTGGCCCAAAGGGTGGGCACCCCCGAGGAGCGCTGCATCCTGGCCGTAAACGGCGACGTGGTGCTCTTCTCCGGCGACGAGGCAGTCATCGTGGACCACGTCAACACCGGTCGCGTCTTCGTGGACGGCAAGGGGGTCGGCGACGTTGGTAACGTGGTCCTCAAAGACAGGAAGCATCTCTCCGAGGACGGCATGGTGGTGGTCATCGTCGGCATCAACCAGGTGAGCGGCGAGATCATCTACGGACCCGACATCGTATCGCGCGGTTTCATCTTCGAAGACGAGAGCCAGCAGTACCTGGACGAGGCGAAGAAGGTGGTGCTGGACACCCTGGCCCTGGTGAGCACCGAGGCGATGACCGACTGGAACGAGGTTAAGCTCGAGGTACGCCGCGTGCTGCGCCGCTTCTTCAACAAGACCATCGAACGGCGCCCGGTGATACTGCCGCTGGTATTGGAAATGTAGGCAATTTTCCCCCTCGCCCTCCGGGAGAGGGACGGGGTGAGGGCTCCGCCGCCGGTAGCCACCTCTTCGTGGCAACGCCCTCATCCGCCTTTCGGGCACCTTCTCCCGGTGGGAGAAGGGATGAACGGCTGGTGGTTTCGCAATGTTTTCTCCGATTTTCTCCGTGCCTCCGTGGCAAATAGGTTTTGACTATGACGACTGAAGAGAAGATCGAAAAAAAGGAAAAGGTGGCCAAGGAAGTCAAGGGGATGGCCTTCGGCGTGGCCGGGCTGTTCCTGTTCATCGCGCTGGCCTCCTTCCATGGCGAGGACCTGTCCTTCAACAGCGTCTCCACGTTCGCCCAGACCAAGAACCTCGGAGGACGCTTCGGTGCCCAGCTCTCCGACCTCTTCTTGCAGCTCTTCGGCCTGGCCGCCTATATCTTTCCCTGCACCCTTTTCTATCTTACCTACCGCGCCTTCAGCTCGGACACGATCCGGTGGCGCCGCTACAAGCTGGTCGGCTTCGGGCTGCTGGTGCTTTCCATCTCCGGCCTGTTCGCCTTCAACCTGCAGTTCACCGAGTTCCTGGGCCAGCGGGTTCCGACCGGCGGTTTCGTCGGCTACCAAAGCGCTGAGCTTATGAAGCGCGCCTTCGGCAAGATCGGGGCACTGCTCATCCTGCTTCCCATGCTGGCGGCGAGCGCCATGCTCTTGTCCCGCTTCTCCTTCGTCCTGTTCGCCAACTGGTGGCTGACCGCGCTCAAGGAGAACTGGGAGAAGAGCAAGCAGCGCCGCGCCCTGCAGCGCGAGCTCGCTTCCGAGAAGGGTGAGAAGGAAGAGAAGCCTCGGCAGCACGCGGCCCCGGTCATCAAGCCGGCCGCGGTGCCGGCGCCGGTTCCCGCACCGGTGGCCAAGAAGGAGAAGAAGAAGGACGACAAGAAGACCGCCCCAGTGCAGGAGGCCTTCGATTTCATCAAGGCGGAAGGGGACTTCAAGACCCCGCCGCTGTCCCTGCTCGATCCGCCGCCGGAGGGGACCAAGCGCCAGGACAAAGAAACCCTGACCATGAACGCGCGGCTCATGGAGAAGAAGCTCAAGGACTTCGGTGTCGAAGGGGAGGTGGTGGAGATCTGCCCCGGCCCGGTCATCACCATGTACGAGTTCTCCCCCGGCCCCGGCATCAAGGTGAGCCGCATCGCCGGCCTGCAGGACGACCTGACCATGGCGCTGCAGGCGCACTCGATCCGCATCGTCGCCCCGATCCCTGGCAAGGGGGTGGTGGGCATAGAGCTCCCCAACCGCGAGCGCGAGATGGTCTCGCTGCGCGAGATCTTCGCCACCGAACAGTTCCACCGCGGCAAGATGAAGCTCCCGATGGCGCTCGGCAAGGACATCGCCGGCCACCCGCTGGTGACCGACCTGGCCAAGATGCCGCACCTGCTGGTGGCCGGCGCCACCGGTTCGGGTAAATCGGTCGCGATCAACACCATGATCCTGTCGCTCCTGTACACCTCGACGCCCACCGACGTCAGGGTCATCATGGTCGACCCGAAGATGCTGGAACTCTCGGTGTACGAGGGGATCCCGCACCTCCTGCTCCCGGTCGTCACTAACCCGAAGAAGGCGGCCCTGGCGCTCAAGTGGGCGGTCGAGGAGATGGGACGCCGCTACCGGCTCATGTCGGACAAGGGGGTCAGGAACATCGACTCCTACAACCGCGAGTTGGAGCGTGAGGAAAAAGAGAAGGCCGAGAACCTTGCCCGCGAGACCGTGGTGGTCGACGAGATCATCGAGGACATGGAGGAGATCGAGGACCCGGATGACATGGAGGCGCGAGAGGCGGCCATCCAGGCCTTCCTTGCCAAGGAGGAGCAGCTGGAGCACGGCCACCTCCCCTACATCGTGGTCATCGTGGACGAACTCGCCGACCTGATGATGGTGGCCGGCCGCGAGATCGAGGAGTCTATCGCCCGCCTGGCCCAGATGGCCCGCGCCGCCGGCATCCACCTGATCCTCGCCACCCAGCGCCCGTCGGTCGACGTCATCACCGGTCTCATCAAGGCGAACTTCCCCGCGAGGATCTCGTTCCAGGTCTCCTCGAAGATCGACTCGCGCACCATTTTGGACGGCAACGGCGCCGAGTCGCTGCTCGGCATGGGCGACATGCTCTTCCTCCCGCCGGGAACCTCGAAGATGTTGCGCGCCCACGGTGCATTCGTCTCCGATTCCGAGGTGCAGCGCGTGGTCGAGTTCCTGAAGAAGCAGGGGAAGCCGATTTACGAGAAGTCGATCCTGGAAATGAAGGCCGAGGAAAAGGGAGGTGGCGACGAGGAGGAAGAGGTGGACGAGCGCTACGACGACGCCCTGGCCCTGGTGGCCGAGGCGAAGATGGCCTCCATCTCCATGATCCAGCGCCGCCTGCGCATTGGCTACAACCGCGCCGCCCGCATCATCGAGAAGATGGAGCAGGAAGGGGTCATCGGACCCTCCGACGGCACCAGCAAGCCCCGCGAAGTTTTTATCAACAAGATCTAGTCATTCAGGGGACTGGCTCCGCAGGCGCCTGTCCCCCTTACAAGGAGGCCCAATGAACCTTTGTCGCAAGCCTAACCTGGCTCATTTCGCCGTCACCATCATCGGCAAGGACCGCACCGGCATCGTGGCGGACACCTCCGAGGTGCTCTTCAAGCTCGGCTGCAACGTCGAGGACTCGAGCTGCACCATGCTCGGTGGCGAGTTCGCCATGATCCTGATCGTCTCCCACGAGAAGCCCTTCTCCAAGAAGAAGCTGGAGGAAGAGTTCGCCGCCAAGACCGCCGGCACCGGGCTTTCCGCCTTCGTCAGGACCCTGAAGGACGACGAGGTCTGCTACCAGGGGCCGGAAGGGGAGCTCTGCCTGATCTCGGTGTACGGTTCCGACAAGCCCGGCATCGTCTACCGCATCACCCGTGAGCTCGCCGACCGCGGCGTCAGCATCACCGACCTCAACACCAAGCTGATCGGCAAGCCGACTGAGCCCGTGTACGTGCTGGTGCTCGAGGCGGCACTGCCCCAGGGGCTCACGGTGGAGGATGCCTCCGCCCTGCTGGAAAAACTGAAAAAGGAGCTGAGTGTGGAGATTTCGGTGCGCCTCATTACACCCGTCTCCCTCTGATCTGATATGGCAGTCAAACCGATAGTCGTCTATCCCGACCCAATATTGAAGCAGGTCTGCGCCCCGGTGCAGGCCATCGACGATGAGATAAAGCAGCTGATCGAAGACCTGGTGGACACCATGCACGCGGGGCCTGGTTCCGTTGGCGTCGCTGCGCCGCAGATCGGCGTCTCCCGGCGCGTCTGCGTCATCGACGTCTCCAAAAACCGCCACGGCAAGGAGAACAACCACGGGCTGTTGCTGATGATCAACCCGGAGATCGTTGCCAAGAGCGGCGGCGCAGTGATGCGCGAGGGGTGCATGAGCGTGCCGGACTACACCGGCGACGTCGAGCGCGCCACCGAGCTCACCCTGCGTTTCACCGAGCCCGACGGCAACGTGCGCGAGTTCGATGCCTCCGGCTTCGAGGCCGTGGCCATTCAGCACGAGATGGACCACCTGGACGGTTTCCTGTTCCTGGATCGCATCGCTTCGCTTAAAACCGGCCTCTTCCGCAGGAAAAGCTACAAATAAACTCTCTACCCTCTCCCCCCAGGAGAGGGTGCCCGAAGGGCGGGTGAGGGAGCTTCCCTCCGCTTTTTAGTTGCCCCTGGCAAGGCCCTCACCCCGACCCTCTCCCGGAGGGAGAGGGAGATTGTTCAAGCAACCTCGATCATCCACTAAAGCACAACGTGCCAAGGCGGGTTCCGGATTCCTATGAAATGGCTTCTCATCACATCCGCGCTGCTCTTCGTCGCCTCCATCCGCCGGCCCATCTTCGTGGTGGCGCTCGGCTGCAGCCTGGCCTACCTCGCCTCGCGTGGGATGGGACTGGGACGGCTCCCCCTGATCGGACCGCAGGACACCCTGGCTTTTTTCTCCGGGTCGCTCGGGCTCATGGCGCTCCCCTTCATCTATAGCCGCCAGACCGCGGGCATACGCTGGTTCTGCTGGGGGTGCGGCGCGCTGGCCGGTCTCTTCGCCGCCTTGGCGCTTCCCTTCCCGACCATCAACATGCCGCTGCCCCCCATCCTCGACACCTACTGGTTCGAGCTGCACGTGGCGTTGGCCTTCTTCGCCTACGGCCTGTTCGGCATCGCTGCGCTCCTGGGCATAGCGTTTTTGCAGGGCGGGGGGAAACCCGCGCTTGACCTGCAGTACCGGGCCGCGCTGGTCGGTTACAGCTTCTTCTCGCTCTCCATGGTCTCGGGTGGTATCTGGGGCTATTACGCCTGGGGCACCTACTGGCTGTGGACCGCTAAGGAGCTTTGGACCTCCATCCTCTGGATCTTCTACTCGCTTTACTTGCACCTGCGCCTGAAGGGGCAGTCCTGGGAGCGTGGCTTTGCCTGGCTTGGCATCGTCGGCTTCCTGGTGACGCTCTTCACCTACCTGGGCGTCAGCATGCTCATGCGGAGCTCGCATAGTTTCTAGTCGGTAGTCTGGGGACAGGCACCTGCGGAGCCTGTCCCCAAACCGAAAAAAGAGGGAACGCCCTTGCTGAAAAAACTCTACGCAACCTTCTGCTCGTTAAACCTTGGCCTCTGGCTCATGACCGGAGTCATGGTCACCCTGGCCCTGGGTTCCTTTTCCAGCGCCAGTTCGGAGCAAGGTGGCCTCAACGACATGCCGCTCCTCTTCTGGCTGCAGCGCGCGCCCCTGGGCTACTCCTGGTGGCTCTGGCTCTGCGTCGCGTGCATCGCGGTCCTCTTCGTCAACGCGCTCATCTGCTCTATCGACGCCCTGCGCCGCAAAGGCCGCAGCGTGGCACCGCACCTGATGCACGCGGGCTTCCTGCTCATCGTCCTGGCACACCTCCTCTCGGCTTACGGCGGGTTCAAACAGCAGATGCAACTGCCACAAGGCGATTCCTTCGGCTTTCCAGACGGGGAGCGGGTAGTGGTGGAGCGCATTTCGGGACAGATCGGTCCCATGGGGATGATGAGCACCTATCGTGCGGACCTGCGGCTCTCGGACGGCCTGCACGCGGTGCAGCCCAACCAGCCGCTCTTCCACAAGGGGTACGGTATTTACGTGAAGGACGTGGAACTCAGCCCGGTACCGGTGGCACTCTTCGAGGTGCACAAGGAACCGGGGGCCTTGACGGCTTTCATCGGTGCCTTGATCTTTACGGTGGGCAACCTGATGCTTCTGGCGCAGCGCAAGGGGAGATAAAAAGAAAGGGGCGCCTGGCGGCGCCCCTTTTTGTTTACTTGAGGACTTTGACGCTCTTGATGATCATCGGCGTCTGCGGTACGTCCGGCATGCCGTTTGCCCCGCGCCCGGTCCTGGTGGCGGCGATCTTGTCGACCACGTCCATCCCCTCAATGACCTTGCCGAAGACTGCATAGCCGTACCCCGCGGGTCCGCCGGCCGGGTTGTGGTTCAGGAAGCCGTTATTCACGGTGTTGATGAAGAACTGCGCGGTGGCGGAGTCGACCACACCGGTGCGGGCCATGGCGATGGTGCCGCGCTCGTTCTTAAGGCCATTGGCCGCCTCGTTCTTGATCGGGGCCTTGGTCTGCTTGGGCATCAGGTCCTGGCCGAAGCCGCCACCCTGGATCATGAAGTTGGGGATGACGCGGTGGAAGATGGTCCCGTTGTAGAAGCCGCTGTTCGCATAGTCGAGGAAGTTCTTGACTGAGATCGGCGCTTTCTCCTGGTTCAGCTCTACCTTGATGTTGCCCTGGTTGGTCTCGATAAGCACTACCGGGTTCTTCGTCTCGGCAGCGAAGGCGCCGCCCGCCAGGAAGAGCCCCAGGATCAGAGCGTAGATGAATCTTTTCAGCATGTTTTCGTACCTCCTCTGGGATTGGTAATAGTTGCATTCTTATAAGCCAATCCCCGCCTGGGGTCAACCACTTCGGAGCTTTTCCGGCAACTAAGGGTTGACAGATCAGGCGCCGCCATGGAAAATGCCCAATCATTAACGTTTATGGAGGATTGCACTTGCAGATACAATTCGGTACCGACGGGTGGCGCGGCGTCATCGCCGACACCTTCACCTTTGACAACCTTGCCCTGGTGGCGCAGGCCACCATGGATTATCTGCACCAAGAGGGTCTTGCGGGAAAAGGGCTGGTGATCGGCTACGACCGCCGCTTTCTTTCCAAAGAGTTCGCCGAGCGGGTCGCCGCCATCGCGGCCGGCAATGGCATCAAGACCTGGCTCTCTCACGATTACGCACCCACCCCCGCAGTCTCCTGGGCGGTCCACGAGAAGAAAGCAGGCGCCGGGGTAATGATCACGGCCAGCCACAACCCGCCGCGCTATAACGGCTTCAAGGTCAAGGAATCCTTCGGAGGCTCCGCGCGCCCCTCCACCACCAAGGTGCTGGAGCAGATGGTGGCCGAGAACCAGGCCGCCTCCCGCCCGGTGCAGGCGCTGGAGCTGGCCGAGGCCCAGGCGACCGGGCAGGTCGAGCTGTTCGACGCCTCCGCCCCCTACCTGGCCCAGCTGGGGCGCTACGTCGACCTGGAGCTGATTCGCTCCGCCGGCATCAAGGCGGTCGTCGACCCGATGTACGGCGCGGGCTCCGGCCTGTTGCCCCTGCTGATCCCCGGGATCGAGGAGATCCACGGCGCCGAAAACCCGGCCTTCGGTGGCCACCCCCCCGAGCCCATCGCCGAGCACCTGGGCGAGCTCTCCGCGCTGGTAGAGGCAGGCAAGTTCCAGGTCGGCCTGGCGCTGGACGGCGATGCCGACCGTATCGGCGCCGTCGACGAGACCGGCGAGTTCTTCTCCTCGCACCGCATCTTCACGGTGCTATTGCGCCACCTTTACGAGAGGAAAGGGGTGCGCGGTGCCGTGGTCAAGACCGTTTCCACCACCCAGATGATCGACCTCCTGACCGCAAAGTATGGGCTGGAACTCTTCGAGACCCAGATCGGCTTCAAGCACATCTGCGAGTTGATGCTGGAGAACGACATACTGATGGGGGGGGAGGAGTCCGGCGGCCTCGGCGTCAAGGGGCACATCCCCGAGCGCGACGGCATCCTGATGGGGCTCCTGCTTCTGGAGGCGATGGCCATGAGTGGCAAGGGGCTGCGGGCGCTGCTCGAAGAGACCATGGACGAGATCGGCCACTTCCACTACTCCCGCATCGATCTCCCCATTGACCCGCAGGCGAAGCGGCAACTGCTGGAGCGGATGCAGGAGGGTGGCATCACCAACATCGCCGGGTTCGAGGTGGCGCGCCACAATTTCAGCGACGGCTTCAAGTTCATCTTCGAGGACGGAGCCTGGCTCTTGATACGTCCCTCCGGGACCGAGCCGGTGCTCAGGCTTTACAGCGAGGCGGGGGATCCGGAGAAAGTTGCCCTGCTTCTCAAGGCAGCACGGGGTATAGCGAGCGTGTAAGGAGCGGTTATCGCTCAGGCAATTACCTTGAAATGGTGTAACGCTTCTGTTATAGAATAAGCTTCGCAGCAAAAGTACCCCCCACCAAGGAGACATTCATGTCGAATCCTCAGTTGATTATGTACGATGAGGAATTCAAACAGATAAACGTTGCGCTGGAGAAGCTGCTGCGCGAGGCCAATGCAAAGGTGATCTTCCTGGTGGACAAGAACGGCCAGTTGATCACCGGCTGCGGCGAGACCGAGCGCTTCGACACCACCTCGCTCGCCTCGCTCACCGCCGGCAACATCGCCGCCACGGGTGGTTTGGCCAAGCTGATCGGCGAGAAGGAGTTCTCCATTCTCTTCCACGAAGGGGAGAAGGATAACCTGCACATCTCCATCGTTGCCGGCCGTGTCATCCTGGTGGTGCTCTTCGATACCCGCTCTTCGCTGGGGCTGGTTCGCCTGCGCGTTAAGAAAGCCTCCGAGGAACTCACCGCCATCTTCAATCGTCTGCTGCAGAAGAACGAGGAGAAGGAGAAGAGCGGCGACAGCGAGTTCCCCTTTGCGGAAATCACCGACGACGATATCGACAACCTGTTCAGCTAACGGAACATTTTCGGTGAGTGGGGTGGCGGCCTGTGCCCCAAAACCCTGTGGTGCAGTAATTTATAAGAGGTAATGTAGGATGTCCTTCATCAACTACGCTTCCCGTGAAATAAACTGCAAGATCGTCTACTACGGCCCTGGCCTGTGTGGCAAGACTACCAATCTTCAGTACGTCTACCAGAAGACCGCGGCCGACGCGAAAGGTAAGATGATCAGTCTCGCAACCGAGACCGAGCGCACCCTTTTCTTCGACTTCCTTCCCCTCGCGCTGGGCGAGATCCGTGGCTTCAAGACGCGCTTCCACCTGTACACGGTCCCCGGCCAGGTCTTCTACGACGCTTCCCGCAAGCTGATCCTGAAGGGTGTCGACGGGGTGGTCTTCGTGGCCGACTCCCAGGAAGAGCGCATGGACGCCAACATCGAGAGCGTCGAGAACCTGCGTATCAACCTGATCGAGCAGGGGTACGACCTGGACAAGATCCCGTACGTGGTCCAGTACAACAAGCGGGACCTCCCCAACGTGGTCAGCGTCGAGGAATTGCGCCGTGAGCTGAACCCGACCAACGTTCCCGATTTCGAAGCCTGCGCCACCACCGGCGAAGGCGTCTTCGAGACCCTGAAGGCCATCGCCAAGCTGATCCTGTTCGATCTGAAGAAAGGGAAGTAGGCAGAGCCGGCAGGGATGGCGGTTACGAGATAAAGAGAAGGGGGCGCCGGATAAACCGGCGCCCCCTTTTGTTTTTGGTCGCGACTGCTCCTCCCCCCTCCGGGGGGAGGAGTTACGTCGGCTGCTTTTCTCCGTGCAGGTGTTCCCACAGCGCCCGCGCTGCTGTCTCGGTCATTCCCGGCGCGGCAATCAGTTCCTCCAGCGCCGCACCCTGCACACCTCTCAAGCTCCCGAAATGTTTCAAGAGCGCCTTCTTCCTCTTGGCGCCGATCCCCGGCACCTGGTCCAGGCTGGAGCCGGTCAGGGTCTTGCTGCGCACGGCCTTGTGGTAGGTGACGGCGAAGCGGTGCGCCTCGTCCCGTATGCGCGCCAAAAGGAGCAACGGCGCGGAACTCTGCCGGAGCGTGATCGGGTTCTTGCGCCCCGGGCGGAACACACGCTCGTCACTCTTCGAGATTTGCTCGCTCTCCATGTCCCGGAAGGTGCGGCTCTTGGCCAAGCCCGCCGCCTCCACCCCGGTCACCCCCAGCTCGTCCAACACCGCGTTGAGTACTCCCAATTGGCCGAGACCGCCGTCCACCACGATCAGGTCGGGCTGGTCCTCAGTGGTCTCCGCCTTGAAGCGACGCGACAGCACTTCGCGCATCATGGCGAAGTCGTCGGATTGGAATACCCCTTTGATGCGGTAGCGCCGGTACAGGTTCTTGTCGGCCTTGCCGTCAATGAAGACCACCCGGCTGCCGACTGCCATTTCCCCCTGGATGTTGGAGATGTCGTAGCACTCGATCCTCCTCGGGGTGCGGGCAAGGTGCAGCTTCTCGGCGAGCTCGGTTAAGAGCGTTGCGGACGAGCTTTCCTTGGCCAGCCGTTCCTGCGCCGCGGTCTCCGCGTTCTTCTGGGCCAGCTTCACCATCTCCAGTTTGGGACCGCGCTGCGGTGCGGCGATGACCACCTTCTTGCCCGCCTTCTCGGACAGGAGCTCCTCGAGCGGACCCGGCTCCGGGATGGGGAGCGGGATCAACACCTGGGGGGGGAGCGGGGCGTCCAGGTCGTAGTACTCGTTGAGGAAGGAGGCCAATCCCTCCTCGGTCTCCAGCTCCCAGTCGAACAGAAAGGTCCGGCCGCCGGTCACGGTGCCGCCGCGGATGTGCAAGAGGGCGATCTGCATCTGGTCCCCCTCGCGGTGCACACCGAACACGTCGCTGTCACCCCCTTGCGCCACCATCTTCTGGCGTTCCACGGTCACCTCGATCGCGCGCACCAGGTCGCGGTAGCGTGCGGCGTCCTCGTAGCGCATGTCCTGGGAAGCCTGGTTCATCTTGGCCCGGTAGAGGCGGGCGATCTCGGTGTTTTTACCTTCCAGGAACAGGGCCGCCCCCTCGGCGAGGGCCGCGTATTCCTCCTTGGTGATCAGCCCACAGCAAGGGGCGGAGCACTGCTTGATCTGGTGGTACAGGCAGGGGCGCTTGCGCGCCATGCAGGTCGCCAGCGGGTAGTGGCGCAGCGGGAACATCTTGTAGAGCTGCTTCAGCACCTCCTTCGCGGCGGTGGCGGAAGAATAGGGGCCAAAGTAGCGCGCGCCGTCGGAGGGGATCTTGCGCACCAGTGACAGGCGCGGGAACTCTTCTTTCATGTCCATGCGCAGCGAGAAGTAGGTCTTATCGTCGCGCAGGTTGATGTTGTACTTCGGTCGGTGCTGCTTGATCAGCGTGTTTTCGAGGATCAGCGCTTCTTTTTCCGTATCGGTGACCAGGTAGTCCACCGATTGGACCAGTTGCACCATGAACCGGATGTGGACGCGGGAATCGCGGGTGTCGCCCACGTAGGCCCGGACGCGGTTTCTCAGGTTGCGCGCCTTGCCGACGTAGATGACGGTGCCGTCCGAGGCCTTCATGAGGTAGACGCCGGGGGAGGTGGGGAAGTTCTTGATCATCTCCTGGGTTATCATGAGGCGTAGTATAGACGGTTGCTGGTTAGAAGGGAAGCTGGGACGTGTTCACGAGAAGGCGGGTGGGGGGTTCGATGGTGCCCTCTCCCTCTGGGAGAGGGTGGCCGAAGGCCGGGTGAGGGCGATGCCGATGGGGAGTGCTTGCTTGTTCGTGACGCCCTCACCTCGGCCCTCTCCCAGAGGGAGAGGGAGAGGGGGAGGGAGAGGGAGAGGGGGAGGGGGAGGGGGAGGGGGAGGGGGAGGGGGCAGAGACGGGAGAGGAAGGCAGTTAGCGTTTGCCGGTCCTGCTGCCGGGCTTGGCAGCGTTGCCGGGACGGGAGGCAGGCTTGCTGCCTGCGGGCTTGGAGCCACCGGCGGGGCGTGCCGCTCCTGTTTTGGCGGCTGCCTGTCTACCTGCTGGCTTGGCGGCAGGACTTCCCGCCGGCCTTGCTGCCGGTTTTGCTGACGACTGAGCAACCGGTTTAGCGGCGGGTTTTGCTGCCGACTTGGCTGCCGGTTTTGCAGCCGGCTTCGTGGTTGTTACCGCTGCTGCGGCCTTCTTCTCTGCGGCTTTCTTCTCGGCCGCCTCGATACGCCACCTGGGCAGGGTCTTGGCGCCGCCACCGCCCGCCTTCATCTTTTGCGGGTTGGCATAGGAGACGGTGATCTGCTTGTCGAGGAGCCACGCGCCGTCCAGGGACTCGATGGCGTCCTTCGCCTCGGCCTCGGTCGACATTCTGACGTAGCCGCACCCCTTGAACTGGCCGGTCTCTGGATCCCTGATCAGGTGCATCGAGGTGACCGTGCCGGAAACGGCGAACAGCTTCTGCAACTCGTATTCGGTGACATCGTAGGACAGGCTGCCTACGTAAAGTTCTTTACCTGCTTTTGCCATGGAATCTAACTCTCCTTGATTTTGTCGGCACACTCTAACACAACACGCGACGGCACAGCAAAACTTTCTCTCCCTCCGATGCCTTAGCCGCCGTTACGCTCCCGCAGGATCGCCGTGTAGAGCGGCTCCCGATCTGCCCTGGAAGCGGAAACGACCATCTCGACGGTGACCGGCTTGCCGGCCGCGCTGATTACCCGCTGACGCGTGGTCTCCTCCTTGAACTCGCCGGGCTGTTCGATCCGCTGCCGCAGCTCATGCCCCCCCTCCAGGAAATCGAAGATGGACTCGCCAAGCAGCATCTGCCGGTTGCGGCCGAAGAGCGCCTCGGCTTTTTCGTTGACGATCACCATCTTACCGTCCTTGAGGAAGGTGACCACCGCGGAGGCGGCCACCTCGATGAAGCGGCGGTAGCGCTCGTCCGCCTCGCGCGACTGGACCGTGCGGTGCGAGAGCTCCTCCATCATGTCATTGAAGGCGGCGATGAGCATGCCGATCTCGTCGCGGTTTTTCTGTTGCAGCCTTTCGTGATAGTTGCCGGTTCGGGTGACATCGATGATCCGGTCCGAAAGGAGCTTCACCGGCGAGATGATCAGCCGGCTCATGATGATCCCCATCACGACCGTGACGATGAGGTACACCAGCGCGCGGGCGAGCAGGTCGAGTTTGAAATTCGCGCCCAACTGGGCGTACAGGTCCTTCATCGGAATACTCACCGACACCGCGCCGATCACCTCGCCCACGCGGTAATTGTAGGAGTAGTGGCCGGGTGGGAAACGCTTCCGCACGAAGTCGGGGGCGCTTTCGTAGCTGCCGTGGCATCCCAGGCAGGAAGGGGTGGCCCGCATCGGCTGCAGGTAGCGGAAGACGCTGGTGTCGCCGCTTTTTACGACGTCGTAGCTTTCTGTTACCGGGTTCTTGATGAACTTCTGCAACTGTGCCGTCTCGTAAGCGTCTGGGCGGTTTTCCGGGTTGCGGTAGCGCAGCGACACCTGGCGCACGTAGAACTTGCTGTTCTGGGTGACCCGCTTGGCGACCTGGGTCGCCACTACCTGCGGCACCAGGCTGTAGTTCGTTTCCGGCTCGTTCTTAACTACCGAGGACATGTACTCGCGGGTCTCGATGAGCTGCGTCGCGAAGCTGCGGGCGTTGTCCACCGCGAAGCGGATCACGAAGGCTTTCTGGCGCTGGTACAGGAGGATTCCTGAGGCGAGCAGGAGGGCGATCAGAAGCAGGGACATCAGTCCGAAGAACTTGGTGCGGATCGAGAAATCTGCCGGGCGAGTCATGCATCCTCCTGGAATTCATAGCACTGAAGCCTCAAGTATATCCGGGGACATAGGAACCGCAATCCACCTTCGCCAAGGCTACGGTGGACAAGTCCCTCAGGTATTCCCCTCCGGGGGAGGCAGGACAAAAAAGCCCCATCCGCAGGAGAGGGCGGATGGGGCACAGGTGCTGGGTTTTAGACGTAGAAACTTAGAACGTCCGTCAGCTCTTCTTGTGGCACTCGAAGCAGATCTCTTCGGTCTCGCGGCGCTTGATCTGGGCGGCCTTGTCTTTCGGGATCCCTTTGCCCATCAGCTTCTCGCCCATCTTATGGCAGTCGAAACAGTTCCGCCCTTTCAGGGCCTTGTGCATCTTCACCATCGCGGGGTTCTTGCTGTGACAGACGTTGCACTCGAAGCCATAGGCGGCGGGGGCGACAAGCAGCAACGACAGGACCAAAAGCGTTTTCTTCATGTGGGGACTCCTTCCACGACATCGGGTTATCAGCTGGTTCAGCGACGTCAGCTTAAACCTCGACCGGTCAGGGCGCCTTGACCTAAGTCAAGGAACGCGCGGCGCCGTTCTCTGAGAAAACACTTTTCATAGCTCCGGCAGTATGGTAATTTTCCCTGCTTTGCATTTTCGGCAACACTCGGATCATTTACAAATCGAGAAGAAACTATGGCTAAGATCATCTGTGTGGCGAATCAAAAGGGTGGGGTGGGCAAGACCACGACGGCCGTGAACCTGTCGGCCTCGCTGGCCGTGGCCGAACGCCGCGTGCTCCTGGTGGACATGGATCCGCAGGGGAACGCAGGGAGCGGCGTGGGAGCCGACAAGGATCTCCTCGAAGAGAGCATCTATGATGCCCTTATCGACGATGCACCGGCGTCGCGCATTGTCCTGAAAACTGAGCTCCCCTACCTGCACCTGCTTCCGGCAACCTCCGATCTCGCCGGTGCCGAACTGGAGTTGGTCAGCGTCACCGACCGCGAGAGAAAGTTGAAGAAGATCCTTAGCTCCCTCTCCGACTCCTACGACTACATCTTCATCGACTGCCCCCCCTCGCTGAACCTTCTCACCATCAACGCGATGACCGCGGCGCATTCTGTCCTGATTCCGCTGCAGTGCGAGTTCTACGCCATGGAAGGGCTTTCGCAGATACTGAAAACCATCAACCTGATCCAGCAGGGGCTTAACAAGTCACTCTCCATCGAGGGGATCCTGCTCACCATGTTCGACGCCAGGAACAACCTGTCGCGCCAGGTCGGCGAGGAGATGCGCTCCCACTTCCCCAAGGAGACCCTGCAGACCGTGATCCCGAGGAACGTCAGGCTCTCCGAGGCACCGTCGCACGGCAAGCCGATCTGCCTGTACGACATCACCTCCAAGGGGGCGACCAGCTACATGGATCTGGCCAAGGAACTCATCGCGCGCGAGGTGTCGCATGGTTAAAAAAATGGGACTGGGTAAAGGGATGGGGGCGCTGCTCCCGGTCGTGGAAGACCACGGCAAGAAGTACTTCTCCTGCCCGATCGAAGACATCAAGCCCAACAAGGAACAGCCCAGGAAGACCTTCGTCAACGAGAAGCTGGAGGAGTTGGCGGCGTCCATCCGCGAGAAGGGGATCATCCAGCCCTTGGTCGTGGTCAAGAAGGCCGGCCATTACGAGCTGATCGCCGGTGAGCGGCGCTGGCGCGCCGCCCAAAAGGCGGGCCTCAGGGAAGTCCCCGTCGTTATCCAGGACGTCTCCGAGGAGACCGCCCTGGAGATGGCCCTCATCGAGAACATCCAGCGCGAGGACCTGAACGCGGTCGAAGAGGCCGAGGCCTACCACGCGCTCCTGGAGCGCTTCTCCCTGTCCCAGGAGGAGTTGGCCAAGAGGGTGGGCAAGGAGCGCTCGACCATCGCCAACGCCCTGCGTCTCTTGCGTCTCCCCGCCGAGATCAAGCGTGACGTGGCCGAGGACCGCATCTCCATGGGGCACGCGCGTGCGCTGTTGACCCTGGAAGACGTCGAGGAGCAGAAGGCCGTCCGTGACGAGATCGTCAAGGGGCACCTCTCGGTGCGCGAGACCGAGGCGCTGGTCAAGCGCAAGAAGGCGGGGCCGGCCAAGAAGATGGCCAAGCCATCGCTCGACCCGGACCAGAAGGACCTCGTAGACCGCATGCAGCGCCACTTCGCCGCCAAGGTTGCCCTCAAGCGCTCCGGGCGCGGCGGCAAGCTGGAGATCAGCTTCGGCGACATGAAGGAACTGACTCGCATCGTGGAGCTGTTGAACCTCTAGGCTCGGAGCAGAGTACTCCCCACTTCGTCCATCCCCCTCTCCCTCCGGGAGAGGGGAAACGGGCACCTCCCGCAAGAGGGGGAATAAGACGAAGCTTCTTCCTTTTTCCTCAGCAACACCTGCCGTACCTGTTTCAGATCCACCCCTGCACGGGGAGCAATTCCGAACATCGTTCCAAATGTCATACACGATTCTGTCTACAGAACCCGCGCTAACTCTCGGTTCGCGCTCTTGAGACAGTCCCGCGGCACCCGGATTGGCACAGCTTTGGGGTCGCAAAACACTGATGTTCGGCAGTGTCCAAGTGTATACAATTCTTCACGCAAACGGATAAATCGCTTGACACAAAAAGCATTTATGTGATAGCAATCACCTGTTTTGCGCGGACCCCTGCACAGTATGAAGGCGTAGACGCCTTTAAAAATGTTCGAATAGAGGTGGTTTGGTGATCAATTTAGACATCGCATTTGTATTCCAGCTGGTGAACTTCCTGGTGCTCGTACTGCTCCTGAACGTCTTCCTTTACAAGCCGATCAGGAAACAGCTCGCCGACCGCGCCGCCCAGGTCAACGGGGCGAAGCAGAAAAGCGCCGAAGTCGACAGGGAAGTGCAGGAGAAGCTGGCCAGCTACGAGGCACGCATGCGCGAGATCCGCGCCGGTGCTGCCGACGAGCGTGGTGCCCTGAAGAAGGAGGCCCAGCAGCAGGAGGCCGCCATCCTCGACAAGGCGCGTGCCGAAGCTACCGAGTCGCTTTCCGCCATCAAGGCCAAGGTGGCCCAGGAGGCCGAGGAAGCACGTCGCCTGCTCACCTCCAGCGCCGAGACCCTGTCCGCCGAAATCTGCGAAAAAGTTCTGGGGAGGAGTCTCTAGCATGCATAAGAACAAGAAGCTCATAGTTTCCCTGCTCACCGCGGGCGCTGTTATCGCCCTGGCTTCCCTTGGCTTCGCCCAGGAAGCTGCCGAGGGCGCAGGTGCAGCACACGAAGGCGGCCACCAGGCAGCCCAGATGAAGGACTTCATGTGGCGCTGCATCGACTTCGCCGCACTGGTCGCCATCGCCGTCTGGGCCCTCAAGAAGGCCGACGTGAAAGGCACCCTGGCCGCACGCCGCGAAGGGATTGAGAAGACCCTGCAGGAAGCGGTCGCCGCCAAGGAAGCCGCCGAGAAGAAATTCGCCGAGTACTCCCAGCGCCTTGACCAGGCCAACCAGGAGATCGAGGTGATTTCCGCCAACATGAAGCGCGAGGGTGAGCTCGAAAAAGAGCGCATCATCGCCGAAGCCAAGGACGCCGCCGCCCGCATCAAGGCTCAGGCCGAGGCCGCTGCGGCACAGGAAGTCCTCAAGGCGAAAGACGAGCTCCGCGCCGAGGCAGCACGCCTCGCGGTCGAGCTGGCCGAGCAGAAGATCAAGCAGAACATTGCAAAAGGCGACCAGGACAAGCTGGTGGGCGACTATATCTCCAAGGTGGTGACTCTACATTGAGTACTAACGCTATTGCCAAACGTTACGCCAAGGCACTCGTGCAGATTGGCTCGGAAGCAGGGAGCGTGGAAGGGTTCAACGGCGAACTGTCCCGCTTCAGCACTGTCCTGACCGACAGCCGCGAGCTTTCGGCGATCTTCGCCAACCCTGCCTATGGCATCGAAGAGAAGAAAGAGATCCTCAAGGACCTGGTGGCTAAACTCTCCATCTCCCCGATGATCTCCAACCTGATGATGCTCCTCCTCGAGCGCGGCCGCCTCTCGGTGCTGCCGCAGATCGCGGAGAACTACGGCGTCTTCGCCGACGAGCTCTCCGGCGTGATCAGGCCGACCCTCTCCTCCGGGCTGCCGCTGGACGCGACCCAGGTCGAGGAGATCAAATCGGCCCTGGCCAAGTCGACCGGGAAAAAGGTTGAACTCAAAGTTGTGGTTGATCCGTCGCTCATCGGCGGTGTGGTAACGCAGATCGGCGACAAGGTATTCGACGGCTCGGTAAGGACTCAGTTAGCTAACATTCAGGATATATTACAGAAGGGGTGAGACGGTTCTATGGAAATCAAAGCGGAAGAAATCAGCGAGATTATCAGGAAGCAGATCAAGGAGTACGGCAAGGAAGTGGCGGTAGCCGAAACCGGCACCATCATCTCCATCGGTGACGGTATTGCCCGTATCCACGGTCTTGACAAGGCGATGGCAGGCGAGCTCCTCGAGTTCCCGCACGGCATCACCGGCATGTGCCTCAACCTTGAGGAAGACAACGTCGGTGCCGCGATCCTCGGTGAGTTCTCCGAGATCAAGGAAGGCGATACCGTCAAGCGTACCGGCAGGATCGTTGAGGTCCCGGTAGGCCAGGCACTCGTCGGCCGCGTCGTCAACGCTATCGGCCAGCCGATCGACGGCCTCGGCCCGATCAACACCGACACCTTCGGTAAGGTGGAAGTGAAGGCCCCCGGTATCGTCAAGCGTAAGTCGGTTCACCAGCCGATGCAGACCGGCCTCAAGGCGATCGACTCCATGGTTCCGATCGGGCGTGGCCAGCGCGAGCTGATCATCGGCGACCGTCAGACCGGCAAGACCGCCGTCGCGATCGACACCATCATCAACCAGAAGGGCGGCGACGTTATCTGCATCTACGTCGCAATCGGCCAGAAGCGTTCCACGGTCGCCCAGGTTGTTTCCAAGCTCAAAGAGCACGGCGCAATGGACTACACCATCGTCGTCGCCGCTACCGCTTCCGAGCCGGCACCGCTGCAGTTCATCGCGCCGTACACCGGCGTGACCATGGGTGAGTTCTTCCGCGACGCGGGCAAGCACGCTCTCATCATCTACGATGACCTCTCCAAGCAGGCCGTCGCATACCGCCAGCTTTCCCTGCTGCTCCGTCGTCCGCCGGGGCGCGAAGCTTACCCGGGCGACGTCTTCTACCTCCACAGCCGTCTCCTCGAGCGTGCGTGCAAGGTATCCGACGAGTGCGGCGCTGGCTCCCTGACCGCTCTGCCGGTCATCGAGACCCAGGCAGGTGACGTTTCGGCCTACATCCCGACCAACGTCATCTCCATCACCGACGGCCAGATCTACCTGGAGAGCGACCTGTTCTACTCCGGCGTACGCCCGGCCATCAACGTCGGTCTGTCCGTTTCCCGCGTCGGCGGTTCCGCACAGATGAAGTCGATGAAGCAGGTTGCCGGTACCCTCCGTCTGGCTCTCGCTCAGTACCGCGAGATGGCAGCGTTCGCACAGTTCGGCTCCGACCTCGACAAGGCCACCCAGATGCAGCTTGCTCGTGGTGCCCGCCTGGTCGAGATCCTGAAGCAGCCGCAGTACAAGCCGCTCTCCAACGAGAAGCAGGTTCTCGTCATCTTCGCCGCCAACAACGGCTATGTCGACGACTACCCGGTCAACTCGCTTGGCAAGTACGAGCAGGAACTCTACGCGTTCTTCGACGCCAGGAAAGCGGACGTTCTCGCCACCCTGCGTGACAAGAAGGCGATCGACGACGACCTGAAAGCTCAGATCATCGCCGGCCTCGAAGAGTTCAAGAAGGAATTTACTGCCTAAACCAAGGACGGACTTAGCGAATGGCAAACCTTAAGAGCATCAAGAAACGGATCGTATCCGTAAAAAATACCCGGCAGATCACCAAGGCCATGAAGATGGTCTCGGCCGCCAAGCTGCGTCGCGCCCAGGAAAACGTGGTCGCGGCGCGCCCCTACGCGGGTAAGCTCGCGGAGGTGCTTGAGCGTCTCGCCAAGAGCCAGGAGTCGGATGCCAATCCGCTCATGGTGAAGCGCGACGGCGGTCGTGCACTTCTGGTGGTGGTGACCTCGGACCGCGGCCTGTGCGGCGGCTTCAACGCCAACCTCTCCAAGGCCGCCGACCGCTTCATGAAGGAGCGCAAGGGCGACTTCTCGGAAATGACCCTGATGACCATCGGCCGCAAGGGTTACGAGTTCCTGAGGAACCGTCACACGGTCCGCAAACATCACGGCAACATCTTCTCCACCCTCTCCTACCAGACCGCGGCCCTGCTGGCTGCCGAACTGATCGAGGGGTACCTGGCGGAAGAGTACGACGAAGTCTTCATCATCTACAACGCGTTCAAGAGCGTCATGAGCCAGGACATCACCCTGGAGCAGCTGCTGCCGATCGCGCCGAAGGCCGGTGACGAGGACGAAGTCGGGACCGAGTACATCTACGAGCCGTCCAAGGGCGCGCTCCTGGATGAACTGCTTCCCAAGCACATCGAGGTCCAGGTCTTCAAGGCCCTCCTCGAGTCCGTCGCCTCCGAGCATGGCGCAAGGATGACGGCGATGGATGCCGCCTCCAAAAACGCCACCGAGATGATCGCCAAGCTGACCCTGATCTACAACAGGGCCCGTCAGGCGGCCATCACGACCGAGCTGATGGAAATCATCTCCGGCGCTGAATCGATCAAGGGTTAACACTTATAAAAATATGTGGCCCTCTCGGCCGCAAAAGGAAGAGGTTTAAACATGAGTCAGAACTTCGGAAAAATATCGCAGGTCATCGGCGCAGTTATCGACGTCGAATTCGAGCCGGGCAAGCTCCCGCCGATCTACCAGGCTCTCAGGGTAACCAACCCCGCGATCGACGACCAGGAGTTCAACCTGGTTCTCGAAGTCGCACAGCACCTTGGCGAGAACGCCGTCAGGACCATCGCAATGGACGGTACCGACGGTCTGGTTCGTGGCCAGCAGGTCATGGACACCGGCAAGCAGATCTCCGTACCGGTCGGTCGCAAGACCCTGGGCCGCATCCTCAACGTCATCGGCGAGCCGGTTGACGAGATGGGTCCGGTAGGAAACGAGAAAGAGTACGGCATCCACCGCGAGGCGCCGCTCTTCGTGAACCAGTCCACCAAGGTCGAAGCGTTCACCACCGGCATCAAGGTCGTCGACCTGCTCGCACCGTACGCCAGGGGCGGTAAGATCGGCCTCTTCGGCGGCGCAGGCGTCGGCAAGACCGTTCTCATCATGGAGCTGATCAACAACATCGCCAAGCAGCACGGCGGCTTCTCCGTTTTCGCCGGCGTCGGCGAGCGTACCCGTGAAGGGAACGACCTCTGGATGGAAATGAAAGAGTCCGGCGTTCTCGACAAGGCTGCTCTCGTGTACGGCCAGATGAACGAGCCTCCGGGGGCGCGTGCCCGCGTTGCTCTCTCCGCGCTCTCCATCGCAGAGTACTTCCGTGACGAGGAAGGCCAGGACGTGCTCCTCTTCGTTGACAACATCTTCCGCTTCACCCAGGCAGGTTCCGAGGTGTCCGCACTTCTGGGCCGTATCCCGAGCGCCGTCGGTTACCAGCCGACCCTGGCTACCGAGATGGGCGAGCTGCAGGAGCGCATCACCTCGACCACCAAGGGTTCCATCACCTCGGTTCAGGCGATCTACGTACCGGCCGACGACCTTACCGACCCGGCTCCGGCAACCGCCTTCGCCCACCTCGACGCGACCACGGTTCTTTCCCGTCAGATCGCCGAGCTCGGCATCTACCCGGCAGTGGACCCGCTCGACTCCACCTCCAGGATTCTCGACCCGCAGGTCATCGGCGAGGAGCACTACGGTGTAGCCCGTCAGGTCCAGTACGTACTCCAGAAGTACAAGGATCTCCAGGACATCATCGCGATCCTCGGTATGGACGAGCTTTCCGAAGAGGACAAGCTGGTCGTTGCCCGCGCCCGTAAGATCCAGAAGTTCCTCTCCCAGCCGTTCCACGTGGCAGAGGCCTTCACCGGTTCCCCGGGCAAGTACGTCGAGCTGAAGGACACCATCAAGGGCTTCCAGGAGATCATCGCTGGCAAGCACGACGACCTCCCGGAGCAGGCCTTCTACATGGTCGGCACCATCGAGGAAGCTATCGAGAAAGCTCAGAAGCTCGCGGTGTAATTAATCTGGTACGGCTAAAGGCTTGAGGAAAGGGGACCGGCTCCGCCTGTCCCCCTCTCCCTCGCACCTTTACCTCAAGAGGTTTATATGGCTGAAAAACTGAAGGTTGAACTGGTAACCCCGTACAAGAAGGTCATGTCCGAAGAAGTGGACGAGATCACCGCCACTGGTGCCCTCGGCGAGTTCGGTGTCCTTCCGGGCCACGCCCCCTTCCTCACCTCGCTGAAGATCGGCGAGCTGGCCTACAAGAAGGACGGCGTGCTGCACCACCTGGCGCTCAACTGGGGCTACTTCGAAGTGGAAAACGACCAGGTCACCGTGCTGGTCGAAACCGCCGAGAGGGCCGACGAGATCGATCTGGAGCGTGCCAAGGCAGCCCTTGGGCGTGCCGAGACCGAGCTCAAGTCGCTCACCCCGGAAGACAAGAACTTCCGCATCTACCAGGCCGCGCTCGAGCGCGCCCTGATCCGGGTACAGGTGGCCGGCAAGGCAGGCGGGCGCTAAGCGTCCGAAACAGAAACAAATGAGAAGAGCGGCCACGCCGCTCTTTTTTTTTGTCCGGAGGACGTGTAAGCTTGTTCCTTTGAACAAACCGCCCCCCCTCCCAGCCTCCCCCTTCCAGGCGGAGGAGCTTCAACCTGCCCACTTTCCCCTCCCCCTGAGGGGGAGGGCTAGGGAGGGAGAGCTTTTCTATGAAGGCAGCGAATTGAAGGTGCCATGAACCACGGTCACGACCTGCTCAACCAACCCATCCCCGGCCTGATCCGCAAGATCGCCGTGCCCACCAGCGTGGGTTACTTCTTCAACACCATGTTCAACGTGGTGGACACCTTCTACGGTGGGCGCATCTCCACGGACGCCCTGGCGGCGATGTCGCTCTCCTTCCCGGTCTTTTTCCTGATCATCGCCATCGGGGCCGGCATCTCCACCGGAGCCACCTCGCTCATCGGCCATGCCCTCGGTGCCGGCGACCGCGACGGCGCGCGCCACCTTGCCGGACAGACCCTCTCTTTCGGCTTGCTGCACGGTTTGCTGCTGACCTTGGTTGGACTAGCCTGCGCACCCTTCCTGTTCGGCCTGCTCGGCGCCCATGGAACCGTGCTGGAACTGGCCCTGCAGTACATGGGCTGCATCTTCACCGGCAGCGTCTTCTTCCTGGTCAACTACGTCCTGAACGCCATCCTCAACGCCACCGGCGACAGCCGCAGCTTCCGTAACTACCTGGTGCTCGGTTTCTTCCTGAACCTGGCCCTCGACCCCTGGTTCATGTACGGTGGCCTTGGTTTGCCCGCCTTCGGTCTGTCCGGCATCGCATGGGCCACCGTGCTGGTTCAGGCCATCGGCAACTGCTATATGCTGATGCGGGTCAGGCAGTCCGGTATGCTCAGGCATTTCCGCATCCCGGAGCTGATCCCGGACCGGCACGCCTACTACCAACTCGCCAAGCTCGGCTTCCCGTCGAGCCTCAACATGATGACCGTTGCCATCGGTATCTTCGTCATCACCCGCTTCGTGGCCCGCTTCGGCAGCGACGCGGTCGCCGCCTACGGCATCGGCACCAGGATCGAGCAGATTGCCCTGCTACCGGTCATGGGGATGAACGTGGCCACCCTGGCGCTGGTGGCGCAAAACAGCGGGGGGCGCCAGATGGAGCGCGTGGTGCTCACCATCCGTACCTCGCTGCGGGCCGGCATGATCCTGATGAGCTTTGGCACCGCGGCGGTCTTCCTCGCGGCACGGCCGCTCGTGTCGTTCTTCACCAAGGACCCCGTGGTCGTCGATATCGGCGTGCACTACCTGCACATCGAATGCTTCGTCTTCACCGCCTACGTCATCCTCTACACCAGCGTCGCCGTGCTGCAGGGGCTCAAACGTCCAGTCTTCCCTCTGGTGATCGGCCTCGCGCGGCAGATCGTGTTCCCGATCCCGATCTTCTACCTCCTGTCGGATGTCCTCGGGTGGGGCCTCACCGGCATCTGGTGCGGCATCCTGTTCGTCACGTGGGGAGCCGCCTGCGTCATCCTGCTCTACGTCCTGCGTCTCGCTACCACCATGGACGGCTCCGCCGCAGTGGTGCAAGAGGCAGGGGAAGACGGGCGCTGATCCGCGGTTCGTTGGCCGCTGCTATTTTTCCTCAGGCGGCCCACCGGCGCTGACGCGCTGCCCATAGTACGCTAGAATTTCCTGTCGTCGCCGAACAGTGCCACATGACGCGGATTCGTGCTGCCGTGGGGGATCGCCATGGATCTCGAGCATCTGTGCAGGGGAATAAAGGAAAGGGTCGCGCTCGAACTGCGGGAAAGCACCGATGCCGCCACCAGGCACGAGTTGTTGATTGCGGCCCTCTGCGACGTTGAGCGGATCGTCTTCCCGGTCCTGGGACAGGCCAACGGGGTACAGGGATACCGGCGTCTGCAGGATATGGTCATGGACCTGGTCAGTTCCATTGCCATCCCGCTGATCAAGGGCGGTGACCGGGGGGCGGTGGGGGCCTTGGCGAAACTTGCGCAGACCTGTCCGGATCCCCTGATCGGAAAGAAGTTGGCTGGATACGCCCATGAGCTGTCCGGGCGGCAGACCCACCGCGCCGGACCAGTATCTGCGGCAAGGACCGCTGCCGGGTTGGCCGGCCTGCTGGCGGTGGCCGGCGTGATGCTTTACCTGCTGTGGCCCTATGGCGCCAGCGAGCAGGTCCAGCTGGCACAGGCCCAGCAGATCGCGGAAGAGGCTGAGCCCAAGGGGCAGGTGCAGACCGGTGCCCAGATCCCTACGTCGGCGCAGGCGGAACAAAACGGGGACGGGGAGCAACGGGGAAGGGGGGAACAGCTTTCCCAGCGACAGGAACGACCCGCCGCGATGCTGGCGGCGGCCCCCGCTGGCGATATGGTCACCAAGGTGCGCGTGGTGGACAACCAGGTGCTGGTCCCGGTGACCGTGAAGCACGGCGGCCAGGCCATCCGGCTGGAATTGGTCCTCGACACCGGCGCCACCAGGACGGCACTGCACGAAAGTGTTGCCAACAGGCTCCCCATTGATTTACGCTCTGCCGCGAATGCGCAGGCGGAGCTGGCCGACGGCAGGGTGGTGCGCTCCAGGATCGTGCGCGTCGACGCGGTGACCGTCGGCCCCTATGCCCGCCCTTCGATGGAGGTCGAACTGATCTCCTACAGTGGCAGCTCCGGGATACACGATGGCCTGCTAGGGATGGACTTCCTGCGCAAGTACCGCTACCAGATTGACATGGAACATGAAATGATCCGCTGGTTTTAATGCACCGCGGTTGGAGGGGAAGTGAGCAGGGAAAGAAGTTTAGGTAGAGGTGCAGCGCTTCGCCGCGTAGGCCTCGGGGCGGGGTGCTGACAGCATGACGGGAAGTCTCAAATCGGTATATGTGAAGCTGGTTCTGACCACATTTTTCTGGGGCGGCACCTTCGTCGCGGCGCGCCTGGCGGTAAAAGAGGCGCCTCCTTTCTTCGCGGCCACCAGCCGGTTCTCGATCGCAGGGACCTGCCTCATCGCGCTCACCGCCTGGTACGCAGCCAAAGAGGGCAAACCGTTCCCCGTGCCCAAGGGGTTGCGGGAGCTTGCCCTCCTCTTCAGCCTGGGCGTCACCGGCATCTTCTGCTACAACGCGGTCTTTTTTACCGGCCTGAAGCTGACCACAGCCACCAGCGGCGCGCTCATCGTCGCCATCAATCCGCTTCTGACTGCAGTCCTCTCCGCGCTCTGGCTCCGGGAAAGGGTCACCCTGACCCAGGCAATCGGCCTCCTGGTGTCGCTGCTGGGCGTGTCGGTGGTTATCTCAAAAGGATCCTGGGCGGTCCTCGCCGGCTTCGCTTTCAACAAGGGCGACATCATCATGCTGGGTGCACCGCTTTGCTGGGCGCTCTACTCCATCCTGGGCAAGAAGGCTCTCGCCACCTTCACGCCGCTGGCAGCCACTGCGTACGCAGCGCTGTTCGGAGCGATGCTCCTCTTGCCGGCCGCGCTGCTCGAACACGCCGTCTTGGGTGGCCCCTGGCCTGCGTTCAGCTGGGTTGGGTGGCTTGCCATCCTGCAACTGGCACTTTTGGGGACTGTGGTCGGGTTTGTCTGGTGGTACCAGGGGGTGGGGCGGATAGGTGCCTCGCGCGCGGCGGTCTTCGTCAACCTGGTCCCGTTCTTCGGGGCGATGCAGGCTGCGCTGCTCTTGGGGGAACGGGTGGTGCTGCCGCAACTGTGCGGCGGGTTGCTGGTGGTCGCCGGCGTCTACTGGGGCAGTCGCGGTACCGCCAGGCAGCAGGCCGCGGTGGCGGTACCAAAGCCGACAAGTGGCCCGGAGCGAACGGGTGCAGAGGGCGAGGGGTTCCAGGAACGGGGGGAGGTCAAGCCATGACAAGGATGCTGCGAACCATCGCGCTGATCTGGCACGCGCTCCATCCCGCACAAGGCGGAACACCCCAGCCGGTCGAGCCGGATAGGGTGCGTGAGTGTGAGCCAGCGGATATCAGGGGAGGTATGGGGCTTTTCCTGGATGCTTCCGGCGAACTGAGGCTCTTCGTCCCGAACTGCCGGGGGCTTGCCGCCCCGGTCGTGCTGTTCCGGTTGAAGCGGGAAGGTTTCTCGCGCTGCTCTGTCAGGATCTCCGCAGGAGGGCTGCTGATCCAGGCGCGGCGCTAAAGTCTAGCCGATCTTCCCGATCTCGAATCCTATCTGGTCCAGCGGCAGCACTACGTCGGCCACCTTGCCGTCGATGCAGGCGCGCGGCATGCCGTAGATGGTGGAGGTCGCCTCGTTCTGCACCAGGGTCAGCCCTCCTTTTTCCTTCAGATGCTTCATCCCCTTGAACCCGTCATTCCCCATCCCGGTCAGGATTACCCCTAACATGGCGCCGTTGCTGGCGTCCGCCATGGAGGTGATCATCTGGTCCACCGAAGGGATGTAGATGTACTGCGGGAACTCGCTGGTCGGGGAGGTCTTCACCACGATATTGCTCCCCTGCCTGACCAGGCTGGTATGCATTCCGCCCGGTGCGATCAGCACCTGCCCACCCTTGACGATATCCCCGTCCACCGCTTCCCTGATCGATAACGAACACTTGGCGTTGAGCCTCTCGGCGTAGGGGCCGGTGAAGGCCTTGGGCATGTGGATGGCCACCACGATGCCGTGCGGGAAATTGACCGGGATTCGGGAGATGACCTCCTGGAGCGCGACCGGTCCCCCGGTGGAGGCACCGATGCCGACGTAACCGATGCGGCGGTTGGCGAACTGGGACGGACGCACCTGCACCGGCGGCGCGACCCGCTGCACGAGGCCGAGGCCGCCACGCCTGGGGATGGCAGAGACCGAAGCCTCGCGCACTTTCTCGAGGAGCGCCGCCTGGAACATGGCCTGCGCGTCCTTGCAGTCGCTGACGTTCTTGGGGACGTAGTCGATGGCGCCCGCTTCGAGCGCCTCGAAGGTGGCCCGCGCCCCCTCGCAGGTAAGGGTGGAGACCATGAGCACCCGGGTGGGCTGCTTGGACATGATCTGCTTCAGCGCGGCAATGCCGTCCATGCGCGGCATCTCGACGTCCATGGTGATCAGGTCCGGTTTCAGCGCCAGGGCCTTTTCCACCCCTTCCATGCCGTCGGCCGCGATGCCGACGATCTCCACGCCGGGGGCCTTGGTGAGGATGCCGCGGATTGCCATCCTCATAAAGGAGGAGTCGTCGACGATCAGTACCTTCAGTTTGCTCGAGGTTGCGGGGATCATGACGTTTCTTTGGCTCCTATGCCTTGGAAGATCGATTTGACCATGTCCTGGATCTCGGGGACGCGGTCGTCCAGCTCGTAGCAGAAGCGCTCCACGTCGAGGTCGGCGAGATTGGGCGCGTAGGCCCTCAGGATAGCCCAGGCCTTTTCCTCGGCGAGGTTGAAGGTGACCCAGGAGCTCCCGCCGTAGTCGAGCTGGCGCACGGAGCAGAACAGGTCTGCCAGGTTGACGATGGCGCACAGGGTCGGGTCGAGCACGGCCTGCTCCGGGTCGTGGTGCAGCCCGATCACCTCGCAGTAATCGGCAGGGAAGTTCCACTTTCGGGCGATGCACAGGCCGATCTCGCTGTGCGAGGTCCCCAGGTACTCGGCCTCCTTGTCCACCAGCCGGAAGGGATGGCCCTTCACCGACTCGAGCAGGGCGCGGAAGGCGTCCTGGCGGTAGTAGGAGAGGAAAACCTCGCCGATGTCGTGCACGATCCCCACCAGGTAGGCCTTTTCGGTGTCCGGGTAGCGCACCCGCTGGGCGATGATCTTGGAGACCACGCCGACGCCGAAGGAGTGCTCCCAGAACGTCCTGACGTCGAAGATGCCGTCTCGCCCTTCGAATACGTCGACGAAGGAACAGGTGAAGGCCAGCTCGCGGATGTGACGGAAGCCCAGGTAAATCAGGGCCCGTTTCACGGACTTTATCTCGTTGGCCGGTTTGTACAGCGGCGAGTTGACCATCTTGATGACCCGGGCCGCCAGGACCTGGTCGGCCAGAATCATGTCGGCAACTTCATCCAGCTCGACGCCGGGGCGGTCCAGAAGCTCGATCACCCGGGTGGCCACGTGCGGGATGGTGGGGAGGTCAACGAAGCTCTCGACCATCTCCTGGGCAGTCTGCATCATGGCTGCTTTATCCATTGCATCGTCCTCACTTGTTGTAGGTGAACCCGCCAGGGAAGTGCACGGTCTTGAATTTGTCGTTCACCCCATGCAGCGACTCGGACTGCCCCACGAAGAAGTAGCCATACGGCTGCAGGTTGTTGTAGAAGTGCTGCACTACCTTGCTCTTCGAGGACGTGTCGAAGTAGATGAGCACGTTGGCGCAGAAGATAAAATCGAAGCTCTTCATGAAGAGCATCTTGTTGTCGTCGTAGAGGTTCAACTGGCTGAATGTGGCCAGTTTCTTCACGTCGGGAGAAAGCACGAACCGCCCCGGGGCCTCTTCCTTGAAGTATTTCTTGAGGTAGTAGTCGGGGGTGTTGCGCACCGAGTAGCTGTTGTAGACCCCTTCGCGTGCCTGGCCCAGCACCGTCTCATTGATGTCGGTTCCCACGATTTCGATGATCCAGTCCTTCAGGAGCGTGGCGCGCTTTTCCAGGAGGATCATGGCCATGGTGTAGGCCTCTTCGCCAGACGAGGAGCCGGCGCTCCAGATGCGCAGCTTCTTGAACCCGATTTTCCCCTTGGTGGCGATGATCTCGGGGAGGAACTTGTTCTCCAGCGCGTTCAGCTGGGGCATGTTCCTGAAGAAGCAGGTCTCGTTGGTGGTGATCTCGTCGAGCAGTTTGGTCAGCTCGGTCCTTCCGGTGGCCGGGCTGCGCACGTACTGGTAGTAGTCCGCATGGGTCTTGCAGCCGGTCCCTTCCATCCTGCGCGCCAGACGGCTTTCCAGGAAGTACTTCTTGCTGCTGTGGAAGTAGATGCCGCAGACGTTGTATATGTAGTCCCGAAGCTGCTCGAAATCCTTGTCGGAAATCTTCGGGGCACTTTTAGCGTCAAATGGTTTCATGTCTAATGGCATTATCGTCCCCTCAGGCTGCCCCACCGACCAGTCCGATCGGATCTACAATTAACGCCACCCTGCCGTCTCCCATGATGGTCGATCCGCCGATCCCCGGGAGGTTGGACAGGAACTTGCCCAGCGACTTGATGGCAACCTCCTGTTGCCCGAGCAGCCTGGTGACGATCAGGCCGATCCTCTTCTCTGCGACCCCAACGATGACCACGTAGCAGGTGTCCCGGTCCGTGTAGACCTCGTGGCACCCGAAGGTCTGCTGCAACCGGAGCAGCGGCAGCACCGAGTCCCGCAGCTTGAGCACCTCCTGGCCGCCGATCATGTGGAACTCCTTCTTGCTGACGCGCATGGTCTCGATGACCGAGGCCAGCGGGATCGAGTAGACCTCCTTCTCGACCTCGACCAGCAGCGACTGGATGATGGCCAGGGTAAGCGGCAGTTTCAGTATGAACTCGCTGCCGTGCCCCACCTCGTTCTTGATCTCGATGATGCCGTTCAGCTTCCGGATGTTGGTGCGCACCACGTCCATGCCCACGCCGCGCCCGGAGAGGTCGGTGGTCTGCTCCTTGGTGGAGAAGCCGGGGAGGAAGATGAGGTCGAGGATCTCCCGGGTCCCCATGGCAGCGACCTGCTCGTCGGTGACCAGCCCCTTGTCCAGCGCCTTCTTGGCGATCTTGTCCGGGTCGATGCCGCGGCCGTTGTCCTTGATGCTGATGACGATCTGGTTCCCCTCGTGGGCGGCGGAGAGGACCACGGTGCCGGTGCGGTCCTTGCCGGCGGCCAGGCGCTGCTCCGGGGTCTCCAGGCCGTGGTCCAGGGCGTTCCTGATCAGGTGGATCAAGGGATCGCCGATCTCGTCGACAACGGAACGGTCCAGTTCGGTCTCCTCGCCGTAGATGACCAGGTCGACCTCCTTGCCCAGGTCGCGTGCCAGGTTGCGGACGATGCGCGGGAACTTCTTGAATACCTTCTCCACCGGGAGCATGCGCATCTTGAGGACCTGCATCTGCAGTTCCGAGGTGACGAAGTTAAGCCGCTTGGAGAGCTTGCCGAAATCGTCGCCGAACTCGGCGGGATTGAGGCCGGTCTGGTAGTCGCTGTGCAGCTGGATCATGCGGTTACGCTCCAGCACCAGCTCGCCGACCTGGTTCATCAGGTCGTCCAGGCGCTTCACGTCCACCCTGACCGTCGAGTTGTCGGCGAGGTCTTCGCCACCACCCTTGGCGGGAACCTTTTGCGGCTCCTTGACCGGCTGGGGCTTGGGTTGCGGCGCGGGCGCTACCTGCTGGGCGGGCGCGGGCTCGGCCTTGGCTTCCGCCTTGGCTTCTTGCGGGGCGGCAGACGCGGCCTCGGCAGCAGGCTCGGCCGCCGCGGCTTGTGCCGGCGCTTCCGCAGGGGCGGCAGCCTTCTCCTCCTTGGGGGCGAAGACGGGCGCGAGCACGGTCGCTTCCACGGCGTTCTCCGAAAGGAACGGGATCAACTTGGCTATGGTCCCCTCCAGGTCCCGGTCGACGATGTCGCCACCCTTGATGTCGGCCACCAGGGTCTTGACGAGGTCGACCGCCTCGAGGATCACGTCCATGATCTCGGAGGTGAGCGTCAGCTCCAGCTTCCTGAGCCGGTTCAGCACGTCCTCGGTCTTGTGCGTGACCTTGACGAGCATGTCGAATCCCAGGAAGCTCGAGGCCCCCTTCACCGTGTGGATGGACCGGAAGATCCGGTTCATGAGGTCGGCGTCTTCCGGGCTCTTCTCGAGAGAGATCAGGTCGTCGTCAAGTTTTTCCAGGAGCTCGGTGGTTTCGGCAAGAAAGCCGTCCAATAGTTCCTGATCTTCGCAGTCTATGGCCATTTTTGTGCTCCGGAAAGGGGGACCGTTTCCCCCTGTTGGTGCCTTACGCTACGTTGCTGAACAGCCTTCTTTCGTCGGCCGAGAACATCTTCTCGAGGTCAAGCAGGACCAGGAGCCGTTCGGCCTGGTTGATGACGCCGGCCATGCACTCTTGCTCGATACCGCTGGAGACCACCGGGGGAGGCGGCTGGATCTCCTTCTCGGAGATGCGGATCACCTCGGAAACCTCGTCCACGATGAACCCCATCAGCTCGCCCACCACCTCCATCACCATGATCCTGGTGCGCTTGTCGTAGTCGGTGTCCATCAGGTCGAACTTCTTGCGCAGGTTGATGATCGGGATGACCTTGCCGCGCAGGTTGATGACACCCTCGACGTAGTGGGGGGTGTTGGGCACCCGGGTGATGTTGAGCATCCGGATGATCTCGCGCACCATGAGGACGTTGATGCCGTACTCTTCTTTCTCGAGGTTGAAGCTGACCAGCTGGATCAACTCCCCCCCGTACTCTTCGCTCTTTACCTTGGTGAGTGCGGTCTCCATGGACCCTCCCTCTACGGTGTAATCGGGACCGACACGTGGTGCCAGCCCTACTGACCCTAATCGGCCGGGTATGACAAAGGTTGAATATTTTTTTTCTCTAATGCAAGATCGCTGTCAGCGATGCGGAACGCCGCCCAGTGCGGCTGGAGCCCCCCATCCGGGGTATGTTTGGGGGTGTCGGGCAAAAAATTGACAGGGATGATATTTAGCCCTAGTCATTTAATTGACATTGCCGAGAGAACTCGCTATAGTTTCGGACGTTGACCGTTTTTGTATCGGCTTAAATCTCAGCAACTTTAACCGAAATCGGGGAAACGATGGAAACGCCGAAAATACTGATCGCAGATGATGACAAAAAGACGCGGGACTTCGTGGCCGCCTTTTTGAGCTACAAAGGGTACCAGGTCTACCAGGCCTTCGACGGGCAGGACGCCCTGCAGAAGATAGAGATGCACGACGTGCAGATGGTCATCACCGATATCATGATGCCGCGGGTGAACGGTCTGGAGTTCATCCGGCAGCTCAAGTCGCTCCGCCCGGAGATAGTCACCATAGCCTACAGCGCCTTCGCCAACAACGAGATGACCGCCAATCTCCTGAAGGCGGGGGCGTTCTTCTATCTGGAAAAGCCCTTCAACCTCGAGGAGTTGGAAACCCACGTCAAGCGCGGCCTGGAGCACCAGGCGCTGCAGAGCAAGAGTTTCCGGTCCAAGCCTTGCATAAAGAACAGGGCGCTTTTGAACAACATCATCGGCGAAAGCGAAAAGATGCTCTCGCTTTTCGAGATGATCGAGAAGGTAGCCACCTCCGACTCCACCGTCCTGATCCAGGGAGAGTCGGGGACCGGCAAGGAACTGGTGGCGCGGGCCATCCACGACCTCTCCAACCGCTCCGACAAGAACTTCGTGGCCCTCAACTGCGCTGCCATCCCGGACGAGCTTTTGGAGAGCGAACTGTTCGGCCACGTCAAGGGCTCCTTCACCGGCGCCGTCGCCACCCGGGTCGGGCGCTTCGAGATGGCCGACAAGGGGACCCTGTTCCTCGACGAGATCGGGGACATGAAGGCGAACCTGCAGGTGAAGCTCCTGCGCGTGCTGCAGAGCCGGGAGCTGGAGCCGGTAGGTTCCACCCGCTCCAAGAAGGTCGACGTCAGGATCATCGCGGCCACGAACCAGAACCTGGACGGGATGGTGGCCTCCAAGGAGTTCCGCGAGGACCTCTATTACCGGCTGTCCGTGATCCCGATCATGCTTCCCCCCCTGCGCGAGCGCGGGGCGGACATTCCGCTCTTGTTGAACAGCTTCCTGGAGAAGTTCAACCGGAGCAAGCAGCGCAAGGTTCAGGGTTTTGACAAGCAGGTCATGGAGACCCTGGGGAGCTACGACTGGCCCGGCAACGTGCGCGAGTTGGAGAACCTGGTGGAGCGCCTGGTCATCATCAAGGGGACCGGCGTGATCAGCATCCACGACCTTCCCGAGAAGTACCGCGGCGGCCGCAGCATCCCCGTGGCGCACGGCGAACACATGATCAACCTTCCCGACGACGGCTTCTGCCTCAACAGCGCTGTTGAAGAGTTCGAGAACCGGCTGATCTTGCAGGCCCTGGAGAAGAGCGGCGGCAACAAGAAAGAAGCCGCCGAGCTCTTGAACCTGAAGCGCACCACGCTGATCGAGAAGTTGAAGAAGAAGAAACTGGTTTACGGGGAGACTACGCTTTCCCCGTAAGAGGGGAGAATATGTCGATCAATCCCATAACCACGGCCCCGGGGAGCGTCGAAGGGGGCAAGAAGCCCGTCGCCGCCGGTTCGCCGGCAGTGCCCTTCCAGGAGATGCTGGACAAAGGGAGCGCCACCGTCCCGGTGACGCCTCAGGCCGCCGCCGAGGCGCTTCGGCTGAAGATGCTCAGTTCCGCCCTGGCGATCGGTGGTGGTGAAGCCGCAACCCCGGCTCCATCCACTGCCAACGTCAACGTTCAGGGTTTGTTGAACCGGTTTCTGGAGCAGCTTCCCTCCCGCGGCAGTGCGGTGGCCGAGACCCGTGAAGCCGCAGCCGAGCAGGGGCCCGAGGCCGCTTTCCAGTCCCAGCAGTCCCATTTCCAGGCCGGCCAGCTTCCCGTCGTGCCGGGGGTAGCCGACGACAGCGGCACCGACGCCATCATCCAGCGGGCCAGTCAGCGCTACGGCGTGGACAGCGGGTTGATCCGTGCGGTGATCAAGGCCGAGAGCAATTTTAACCCCCGCGCTGTCAGTTCCGCAGGCGCACAGGGGTTGATGCAGCTGATGCCCGCCACCGCGCGGGGGCTCGGCGTCACCGATTCCTTCGATCCCGAGCAGAACATCATGGCGGGGACCAGGTTTTTGAAGGACATGTTGCGCCGCTACAACGGCAACGTTGACGAGGCCTTGGCCGCCTACAACTGGGGACCGGGCAATGTCGACCGTCACGGCACCGACGTCCTCCCCCGGGAGACCAGGAATTACCTGGCCAAGGTCAAGGGTTACTACGCCCAGTACCTGGCCTAGCAGGCGGGTAGAGCGGGTAGAAGCCATGTTCAAAAACAAAAGCCTCCGCACCAAAAGGTGCGGAGGCTTTTCACGTTGTAGCTTATCAGCAGTAGCCCGTTCACCGGGTCCACATAACGCCCCTTCCACGGCCACTGCCGCTGCCCACAGACCCGGCGCCCTTCGGGCGCCTTCCCCTTATTCCCTCACGTAAATGTTCTGATCCGAGCTGTGCACCATGGTCATGACACGCATGTACTCATCCTCGATCATGTCATAGTGCCCCTGGGTCTCCTTGATCACCGTCTCGAAGACACGACGCACCAGCGGGTCCACCACGTCCTTCACCAGTATGGTGTAGAAGTCGATACAGGCCTTCTCTTCCTTCAGGGCGATTTCCAGTGCCTTCTGCTCGTGGCTGTCGGCGGCAATCGCCTGTTCCAGCGCCAGGTGGGTTGCCGACTGCTTGTCCGGAGGAGAGGCCAGGTAGCTGTCGATGTCCCCCAGGTCGCCGCCGCGGTAGTGATCGAAGAAGGCGCGCAGATGCCCTGCTTCCTCGTTGGCCAAGAGATCGAACACCTTTTTCGACCTGTCATCCTTGCTCGCCGACCCCGCCCGACGGTAGAAGTCCATGCTCTCCTTCTCGGTCTTGATGGCCAGTTTTAACGCTTCCTGTAGTGTGTATTCCTTGAACATGGCAGTACCTCCGTAACGGTTCAATGGGAATTGCCTGGCAAAGAGTATATCTAAGCCGTCAAGGAGGTCAAATGACTGAAATAGCAATGAAAACAGTCTAATGCGTCGAATGGGATCCCAGGGACGGGTCGAGTTTGAAGAGCCGGACGGCGTTGTTGAAAGTGTGGCGGGCGAGGTCGTCCAGGGGGATTCCCCGGATGTCAGCCACACGTCGGGCGGTGGCCAGCAGATGTGCCGGAACATTGACGCTGCCCCGGTACGGCTCCGGAGCCAGGTCTGGAGCGTCGGTCTCCAGTAGCAACCGCTCCAGCGGAACCGCCTTGGCCACCTCCAGCGGGCGGCGGGCATTGGCGTAGGTGACGGTCCCCGAGAGCGAGATGTGCAGCCCGAGCTTCAGGCAGATCTCCGCCGTTGCCAGGCTCCCGGAAAAGGAGTGCATCACGCCACCGATGCGGCTGACCTCACTCTCGCGCAGTATCGCGATCAGGTCCTCGAAGGCCTTGCGGCAGTGGAGCAGAACCGGCAGCCCGGCCTCCAACGCGACCTGCAACTGAGCCGCGAAGGCCTGCCGCTGCAGTTCCCGTGGAGGGGAGGGGAACTGGTAGTCGAGCCCGATCTCGCCGATGGCGCAGGCGGTGACCGCATGTGTTTTCAGGGTAGCAAGTACCGAGGGGGTGACGAGGTCGGCGTGCATGGGGTGGACGCCGTAAGCGGGGCAGATGCGGGGCTGGCTTGAGCAGAGCGACTGGATGGGCTGCCAACCAGCGGGATGCACCCCCGGCACAAGGAAGCCGGTGATACCGGCAGCCTCCGCCTCGGGGATGAGCGTGCCCAGGTGGGGCAAAAGCTGCGGGTCATCCAGGTGACAGTGGCTGTCAAAAAGCATGGGGATTAGCTGGCGACGCCGGGGTGGTCCTTCAGTTCCTTGATGATCTCGACCTGGCGCTGGAAGATGTACTGGGAAATGCTGAGCTCAGCAGCGCGAGACGGCTCGATCTCGAAGACCAGCCGGAACCCCTCCTCCAGGTTGAACACCTTTAAAAGGGAGGCGGCGACCGAGATGGATCCGGAGGGGAGGCTTAGGGAGAGTTCCCCCTTCTGGCTGACCGGCAGGTTGGGGTCGCGTGCGACGTTGATGGACATCCCTGTTAGCGACATGTCGTGCAAACGGCCGTGTACCGAGTCAAGTTCCGGGGCGGCAAAAGATGCATCGATCGCGGAGCCCAGCTGGACCCGCACCGACATGCGCCGGTCGGCCCGCACCAAGGCGTAGCTCAGGTTGGACAGCACCACCCGCGACTTCTCCACGTTGACGTAGGTCACCGACGCCGCCACGTCCCTGCGGAAGTGGCTGCTTTTCAAAACGGTGAGCTTTTCGTGGGCGATCACCACGGCCTGGATCTGGTTCACCTGCAGTTCCGCATCGTGCTCCTCCACGGTGAGCACCTCGGCACCGTAGCTGACCGGAACTTCGCGGTAGAAATTAAGCAGCCTCAGGTCGTTTTTCAGCTTCCCAGCTTTAATGGCATCCAAGGTCGCGATGATCTCGGCCAGGTCCTGTGTTTCGCCGGTAACTTGGAGGCGCTGATAGATGTCGTTCATGGACGGCCCACCGGAAAAAAATGATTGCCCTTTAGGGGGTTGCTGTGCAATTATGCTTCGTTATCAGATCCGGCGAAGATACCCTCTTCGCCTTTCTTTTGTCCAGATAATTTTAACGGGAGTTCCAGTTGATGCGGTTCAACGAACAAGAAATAGGGAAGCGTCGCACCTTCGCCATCATCAGTCACCCCGACGCCGGTAAGACTACCATAACCGAGAAGCTATTGCTCTTCGGCGGCGCCATTCAGCAGGCCGGCGAGGTCAGGGCCAGGAAGTCGGCGCGCCATGCTACCAGCGACTGGATGGAGATGGAAAAGCAGCGCGGCATCTCGGTAACCTCCTCCGTGATGAAGTTCACCTATCGCGATTTCGAGATCAACCTGCTCGATACTCCCGGTCATAATGACTTTTCGGAAGATACCTACAGAACCTTAACTGCAGTTGACTCTGTTTTGATGGTTATCGACTCGGTGAAGGGCGTCGAGAGCCAGACCAAGAAGCTCCTCGAGGTCTGCCGCCTGCGCCACACGCCGATCATGACCTTCATCAACAAGCTGGACCGCGAGGGGCGCGAGCCGCTCGACCTCCTGGACGACATCGAGAGCACCCTCAACATCCAGTGCGCCCCGATGACCTGGCCCATCGGCATGGGCAAGCGTTTCCGCGGCACCTACCACCTCTACACCAAGGAGATCACCTTCTACGATCCCGAGGCGGATCGCGGGGTAGGGCAGGTCGTCACCGTCAAAGGTCTGGACGATCCCCTGCTTGACGAGCTCCTGGGGAGCCAGGTGGAGGAGCTGCGCAACGACGTCGAACTCCTGGAAGGCGCGGCCCACCCATTCGACGCCGCGGCCTACCTCGCCGGCAAGCAGACGCCGGTCTTCTTCGGTTCGGCCATCAACACCTTCGGGGTGCAGCAGCTTCTGGACTCCTTCGTCGAAAACGCACCCTCTCCGCTGCCGCGCGAAGCGACCACCCGCACCGTCGACCCCTACGAGGAGCCCTTCACCGGCTTCACCTTCAAGATCCAGGCGAACATGGACCCGGCGCACCGCGACCGCATCGCCTTCTTCCGCATCTGCTCGGGCAAGTTCGAGCGCGGCATGAAGGTGAAGCACCTAAGGCTTGGGCGCGAGGTTCAGATCTCCAACGCCACCATCTTCATGGCCCAGGACCGCACCAACGTCGACGAGGCCTACGCCGGCGACATCATCGGCATTCACAACCACGGCACCATCAAGATTGGCGACACCTTCACCCAGGGCGAAGATCTTAAATATACCGGCATCCCAAACTTCGCGCCGGAGCACTTCCGCAAAGTGCGCATCCTGAACCCGCTCAAGTCCAAGTCGCTGGAGAAGGGGCTGGTGCAGCTCGCCGAGGAGGGGACCACCCAGGTGTTCCGTCCGCTCATGGGGGCGGACTGGATAGTCGGCGCGGTCGGCATGCTGCAGTTCGACGTGGTCATGCACCGCCTGGAGCACGAGTACAGCGTCAAGGCCGCCTACGAGCCCGTTTCCTACGTCACTGCGCGCTGGGTCACCGGCGACAGGAAGAAGCTGGACGAGTTCCAGAAGAAAGAGGCCATGAACCTCTACCTGGATGGTGAAGGGAACCTGGCCTACCTGGCCGGGAGCCAGTGGCGCCTGGATAACACCATGGAGAACTGGAAGGATTTGAGCTTCCACGCCACCCGCGAGCACAGCTAGCGCCTCGCGTTCGCTCGTCCGTTCAGTCCGATCGGTCTGACTTAACAGAAAGCCTACCCAATGACCACTGCACCCGAATCCACCGCAGCCGCCCCGGCCACTAAAAACGCCGCGGGTGCTCTGCTCGTTCTTGCCGCCGCCACCCTTTGGGGCTCCTCCGGCACCGCCCAGGCCCTGGCTCCCACCGGTGTCAGCCCCTGGAGCGTCGGCGCGTTTCGACTCCTGGTGGGGGGAGCGGCCCTCATGGTGCTTGCTCTCCTTAAGGGCGGCCTCGGCAAAGGGCGCTGGCCCTTCTGGGGGACCCTTGCCGCGGGTGGTTTCGTTGCCATCTATCAACTTACCTTTTTCACCGCGGTGCACCGGACCGGTGTGGCAGTAGGCACCTTGGTCGCCATCGGCAGTTCCCCGGTTATCGCAGGCATCCTTGGGTTCGTCGTCCGCGGCGAGCGTCCCGGCCGCGCCTGGGGCATCGCCACCGTGCTCGCCCTTGCCGGCTGCAGCCTCCTGGTGACCGGAGGCGGTGGCATCGCCATCGACGTCCTGGGCATTCTGTTGGCACTCGGTGCCGGCACCTCCTATGCCTGCTACACCATGGCCATCAAGGTGCTCCTCCCCGGGCGGACGTCCGAAGCAGTCATGGCGGTCGTCTTTTGCCTGGGCGCTCTCCTGCTCCTGCCGGTGCTCTTCTTTACCGATCTTGGCTGGGTGGTCACGGTACGGGGAACCATGGTGGTCCTGTACCTCGGGGTTGTCATCACAGCCCTGTCATACTGGCTTTTCGCCATGGGGCTGCGTAGCGTCCCCGTGGCCTCCGCCGTCACCCTTTCCTTGGCTGAGCCGCTGGTAGCCGCGTTGCTGGGCATCCTGTTCCTGGGCGAGCGCCTCACCCCTACCGCAATGGCAGGCATCCCGCTTCTCTTTGCCGGCCTCGCCGTCCTCGCCTATTCCATGTCCGGCAAGAGAGCCGTCTAAAAACAAAAGGGGTGCCGGTACCGGCGCCCCTTCTTTATTCCCGCAATGTTACGATCCAGGGAGACTAAGGTGGTTTCCCAGCACTCGCATCATTCCCATTCTTCCCCCAACTCCCATCTTAGCCCTACTCGCTAAACCCCAGGAAATCCAGCAGCCTCTCCCAGGAAGCGTTCACCACCTGTGTCTCTGCAATCCCCGCCTCAGCTGCCAGTTGCAGCGCCTGGTCGAACACCCCGACCCCTTGGCAGATATGGGCGTCACTGCCGATCATCACTCGCGCGCCGATCCTGGCGCACAGGCGGGCGATTTCCCCGCAGTTCTCGTTGCTCCCCTTGCGGCTCACCGCGGCGAGCGATGAGTTGTTCAACTCCAGCGCCGTATCGGTGGCGAGCGCACCCATGACGATCTCCTCGTAGTGGAGCGGGAAGATCGGGTTGCCCGGGTGGGAGATACATTTCACCAGCGGGTTTTCCATGACTGTGAGCAGCGTCTTGGTGTTGCGGTCCCGGTCCTGGCCGCAGATGCCGCAGTCCTCGTGGAAGCCCGCCATGACGTAGTCCAGGCTCTCCAGGACGTCCTGCTCCAGGTCGAGCCGGCCCGTGTGGTCGAGGATGTTGGCCTCGATGCCGCGGAAGATCCTGACACCGGCGATGGTGGCGGGGACGAAGCGCATGGCGCAGAAATGGTACCGGTGCGGTCCGCCGGGTAATCCCGGGCCGTGGTCGGTGATGCCCAGCCCGCGCAGACCCGCCTGTGCGGCCGCGTTGGCCAGTTCGTTGATGGTGGAGTAAGCGTGCCCCGAGGCGAGGGTGTGAGTATGCATGTCGGCTATGATTTTCATGGCCTGGACTATTTCATAGCGGAAAGTAAATGTCAACAGGGGGGCGTGCGGCAGATTCTATGTCCCATACCCTTGCCCGTTGGGAGAGGGTGGCCGAAGGCCGGGTGAGGGATATGCCACGAAGTGAGGATAGTGCAGACAACGTTGCCCTCACCCCTGCCCCTCTCCCGGAGGGCGAGGGGGTGGACCGGCAGATATGCCACAAAGTGCGTATGGTACAGACTCACCCCTGCCCGCGAACCAGCGCCCCCCCTTTTGCGAAGGGGGGACAGGGGGGATTTGCTTCTAAAGCTGCAAGCACAAAAAAAGGGGCGTACCGCAAGGTACGCCCCTTTTCTCGTTTCCAGAAGAAACTAATTACTTCGCAACAGCCTTGATAGCGGACATTGCAACTTCTTTGTACGGGTTAGCGAAGAGGATGATGAGGCAAACAACGAGGGCGTAGATTGCCAGGGACTCGATCATCGCCAGACCGATCATCATGGTGGTGAGGATTTTGCCGGAAGCGCCCGGGTTACGGGAAACGCCTTCAACTGCGCTCTTAACTGCGAGACCCTGGCCGATGCCGGTGCCGAGGGTGCCGAGAGCCATGCCGATGCCTGCTGCGAGTACACACATAGTAAAGAATTCCATTTGTTTCTCCTTTGCTGCGTATTTTTCCTAAATAGTATAGGAATTAAAAGTCGAGATTGAGATAAAGATTAGGGCCAAGTAGAGGCTTTTCTAAACCTCAATCTTAGTCTTAATCTGCTTCTTAGTGCGCGTGCTCGAGCGAACCCTGGATGTAGATCATGGCCAGGAGCATGAACACGAAGGCCTGGATGAAGGAAACCAGCACGCCCATCAGCATCATCGGCAGCGGCACCATGAACGGGGCCAGGCCGAAGAAGATGATGAGGACCAGTTCGTGGCCGTTCATATTGCCGAAGAGACGCAGGGTCAGCGAGATCACGCGGCTCAGGTGGCCGATCACCTCGATGAAGAACATCATCGGAGCGAGCCAGGCGATGGGACCCAGGAAGTGCTTGATGTAGCCGGCGCCGTGCTCCTTCACGCCCACGATGTGGGTAGTGATGAAGACAACGACTGCGCAGGCCGCGGTGGTGTTGATGTTTGCGGTCGGCGGGAAGAAGCCCGGGACCAGGCCGATCAGGTTGGAAACCAGGATGAACAGTGCCAGGGTCGCCACCAGCGGGAAGAACGGACGGCCGTGCTCGCCCATGGTCTCTACCAGCATGTTCTCGATGCCGCCCACGATGACTTCCATGAAGTTCTGCGCGCCAGACGGAACGGCCTGCAGCCTCTTGGTGGCCACGATGGAAAACAGCACCAGGCCGATCATGATCAGCCAGGTATAAACGACGGCGTCAGCGCTGGCCTCGGAAAAACCGAGGGGGTGCAGCAACTCACGGAAAAACTGAAGGAATAAAAAGGGATGAACCATGCAGCTAGCCTCCTTTACGGGTCGACAGATATATCGAAAATGCGATTATGTTGAGAACGAGGACCGAGAGCCCGATTATCAGGCCAAAGACGTCGGCCTTGAAGACTACGATCAACAGGTACAAAAAGGCCGCCATGATGGCGAGCCGTAATACGTAGCGCAGTATGGCGAAGCGAGAAGCGTTGCGCGGCTGCATCCTGAGCGCTGCTTCCAGCCCGGCCCGGATCCAGAAGAAGTTGGCCAGGGCCAATAATCCCCCGACGAAGAGCGAGCCGCCGAATCGTGGGGAGATGAGGAGCGCACCCGCCGCGCCGAGTACCACACTCAGCAGCAGGCTCCCCCGGACCAGCCAGGAGAAGATGTTACTCTCGTTTATCCTTGTCTCCGCCATCGCGCAGTTCTTTGCCCGCTAATATGAAGATGTTGCGGAAGCCTGCCGCAATGCCGAAGAAGAGGAAGATGAAGAAAAACCACGGATCAGTTCCGAGCCAATGGTCCAGTTTCAAGCCCACGAACACGCCGATGGCAATCGCCACCGCGAAGGAGATCCCCATGGTGGAGATCATGCCCAGGGTCCTGAGCAGGTTCTTTTTTTCCTCATCCATAACTGTGTGTCCTCTTTCCCGTATACAAACCACGGGTAGAAAACCAAGGCTAAATAGCACGTCCCTGGTGCTAATGTCAATTAATTTCCAAGGTTCGGCTCAACAAAAATAACGATTTATCGCGGCATCCCGTGTCCCCTGCCTGCTTTGCCTTGCCCGCTTCTGCCATTGTAACAGTACGCCGGTGGCGCTGCCAACAAGGCCCGATCGCTGTTTGACCCGGCTCAACCAGATACACTTTTTACCCGGCCCTGCAGAAGTTGGTTGCGTCATCAGTCAGCGTTAAGTAGAATACGCCAATTTTACTGTTCCAGTTGCGAGGTTTTCTGAACACGAGACGCTGTGCTCAAGGAGGTAAGCGATGTCGGTAAAGCTTGGCGAGATGTTGCTCAAGGTGGGGGCGCTTACCAAGGCTCAACTGGACCAGGTGCTGCAAGCCCAGGTCATCTACGGCGGCAGGATCGGCACCAACCTGGTGGAGATGGGACTGGTTACCGAGGAGGAGCTGGCCCACGTGCTGAGCGAGCAGATGGGCGCACCCTGCGTGGAACCGGCGGAGCTGTCCGCCATCCCGGACCAGGTGCTGCGTCTCGTACCGCTCGAGCTGATCAAGCGCTACCGGGTGGTGCCGCTGGCCGTCGAAGGAAAGCGGCTCTCGCTTGCCATGACCAACCCGCACGACTTCAAGGCGCTGGACGAGATCGGATTCGTAACCGGTATGGTCATCAAGCCCAGGATCTGCCCCGAGGTCAGGTTGAACCTTGCCCTCGAGAGGTTCTACCGCATCACCCGTCCCGCCCGTTTCATCCAGGTAGAAGGCGGGCTCCGGACCCGTTTCGAAGGGGGCACCCAGGGCGAGGCTAGCCCTGCGTATAATCCACTGGAAAGCCGGCATATCGCGCCGGCCGGTGAGCCCGTCTTTGCCGACCACTTAACCGTCAAGGACCTGGCCGGCATGATGTCCAGCGCCGGCAGCGAGAAAGAGGTGGTACAGGCCCTTATCTCCTATATCTCCGGAGAGTTCGACCGTGGCGGTTTCCTGCGTCTGAAGTCAGGCATGGCGGTCGGGGTCCAGGCTGTCGCCGACGGCCTGGACGTGGAGAGTTTCGCGGGGTTCCAGGCCGAGATCGACAAGATGACCCATCTACAGCGCATGGTGCAGGATAAGGGACTGGTGATCTGCGAGTTTGCCGTCGGTGACGCCGAAGGGACCCTGGTCCGGGCCATGGGCGGCAAGCTCCCCGCGTCGGCGCTGCTCCTTCCCGTCTCGCTCGGGGGGCACGTGGTCGGCGCCATTTGCGCCAGTGACAGCAAGGGCAGGCTCGGCGGCGGCGCCTTCGAGTTGCAGCGTGTAGGTGTCATGGCCGAGCTCAGCCTGGAGATGCTCTCCCTGCGCCGGAAGATCCAGAGCGCGTAAGGCTCGTCCACCTCGCCGGGTGCATCCCGGTAGAAAGAATATTTAAACGACGTGGGGCGTCACCGAAACAGGTGACGCCCCTTTTCTTTGCCCCATCTGCGAAATAGCACCCGTCGAGTATGTTGCCACGGCCGATCGCACGTGCCCCAGCGTCCCCCCCCCTTACGAAAGGGGGGCCGGGGGGGGATTTGCCTTTGCTTCCCGTCTTTCAACTGCCATGCGTTGCGCCCTCAGGCTGACCCTGTAGAATAATTGGCGTTGTCTAATCTGAACTTCCGAACGTCATCCTACTAACCCCTGTCACCGCACCGCTGGTGCGGCGCCGTGCGGAGGAGGTGTGACATGGCGGCACGCCTTGGCGAGATGTTGATGAAGATAGGTGCGTTGAACGCTTCCCAGCTGGAACAGGTGCTGAACGCGCAGGCGATCTACGGCGGCAGGCTGGGAACCAACCTGGTGGAGATGGGGCTGGTGGAAGAGGATCAGCTGGCGCGGGTCTTGAGCGAGCAGCTCGGAGTCCCCTGTGTCGATCACGATCTGCTGGCTGCCGTCCCTAAAAGCGTGCTGGAACTACTGCCGCTTGACCTGGTGGAGCGCTACCGCGTGCTGCCGGTGGCGCTGGACGGCAAACGCCTCGTCATCGCCATGTCCGATCCCTCTGACTTCAAGGCCATCGACGAGATCGGGTTCATCACCGGTATGGTGATCATCCCGCGGATCTGCTCGGAACTGCGCCTGACCCTGGCGCTGGAACGCAGCTACGGCATCAAGCGTCCGGTGCGCTACATCCCGGTGCAGGGCGGGGTCCGCTCCAAGTTCGCTCCACCGGACCTGAAGCCTGCTGTGCTGGACGCCGACGGCAGCGACGAAGCTTGGCCCCCGGAGCGCGTCCCCCTCTCGGAACTGGCCGATCGGCTGGCGGCGGCCTCTTCCGAGCCGGAAGCGGTCCAGGCGCTGCTTTGCTACGTCGCCGGTGAGTTCGATCGCGGTGCGCTGGTCCGCCTGAAGAACGGGCAACTGGTCGGCGTGCAGGCGGTGGCCGCGGGGGAACCGGTGCCGGGCTTCAGCGGCTGCGCTCTTTCCCTGGAGCAGGCCTCACAATTGCGGCGCGTGGTGCAGGAGCGCGGCATGTTCCTCGGAGAGGTCTCGTCCGGAGCGGAGGGGGAGCTGCTGCAGGCCATGGGTGGAGAGTTGCCGGCGCCAGCACTCCTGGTCCCCTTGACGCTCGGGGGGCAGGTCGCCGCGGTGATCTGCGCGCACGACAGCCACGGGCGGCTCGGGGGCGGTGCCTTTGAGTTGCAGCGAGTCGCCGTGATGGCGGAACTAAGCCTGGAGATGATCGCGCTACGGCGGAGGCTCATCTCGGTCTAGGCTTCCTCTCCCCGGCACCAGCCATGAAAAAAGGCGCCCGCGGTAAACGCGGGCGCCTTTTTGTTTGCGTGAAGCGGAAAAGGTTGGCCTAGAGGGCCTTGAAGCACTTGGCTGCGGCGGTGATGGTCTTCTCCAGGTCCTTCTCGGTGTGGGACGCGCCGACGAAAGCGGTCTCGAACTGCGAGCAGGCCAGGTAGACGCCTTCTTCGAGCATGCCGCGGAAGTAGGTGGCGAAGGCCTTGGTGTCGCACTTAGCGGCGCTGTCCCAGTTGGTCACCGGATCCTTGGAGAAGAAGCCGCAGAACATGGAGCCGACGCGGGTGGAGTAGAGCGGGAAGCCGGCGTCCTTGGCGGCCTTGGCGATCCCTTCGGCCACGAACTTGCTCTTCTCCTCCAGCTTCTCATAGAAGCCCGGCTCCTGCAGCAGTTTCAGGGTCTCGATGCCGGCGGTCATGGCCAGCGGGTTGCCGGAGAGGGTGCCGGCCTGGTAGACGCCGCCCGCCGGGGAGAGCTGGGACATGATTTCCTTCTTGCCGCCAAAGGCGCCCACCGGCAGGCCGCCGCCGATGATCTTGCCCAGGGTGGTGAGGTCCGGGGTGATGCCGAAACGCTCCTGGGCCCCGCCGTAGGCGACCCTGAAGCCGGACATGACCTCGTCGAAAATGAGCACGATCCCTTCCTCGGTGCAGATCTCGCGCAGTCCTTCCAGGAAACCTTCCTGCGGCGGCACGGTACCCATGTTGCCCGCTACCGGCTCGACGATGACGCAGGCGATGGTCCCCTTGTTGGCGGCCACCAGCGCGCGCACGGAGTCGAGGTCGTTGTAGGTCGCGGTCAGGGTGTGCTTGGCGAGGTCGGCCGGAACGCCCGGGGAGTCGGGCACGCCGAAGGTGGCGAGACCGGAACCGGCTTTGACCAGCAGGGAATCGGAGTGGCCGTGGTAGCAGCCGGAGAACTTCAGGATGTTGTCACGGCCGGTGTAGCCGCGGGAAAGACGGATGGCGCTCATGGTCGCCTCGGTCCCGGAGCTCACCATGCGCACCATCTCGATGGAGGGGACCGCCTTGATGACCATCTCGGCCAGGGTGATCTCCAGTTCGGTGGGCGCGCCGAAGGAGGCGCCGCTCTCGGCGGCCTTCTTGATCGCCTCGACCACCTTCGGGTGGCAGTGACCCACGATCATCGGACCCCAGGAGCCCACGTAGTCGATGTAGCCGTTGCCGTCCTCGTCGAAGATCATCGGGCCGGCAGCGCTCTTTATGAACAGCGGATCGGAGCCTACCGAGCGGAAGGCACGCACGGGGGAGTTGACCCCGCCGGGGATAGATTTGAGCGCCTGCTGAAAGAGTTGCGACGAACGGCTGTTTTGCATGACTGGGTTCTCCTAACTGGCTGGAAATTATTAACTATCGGGCTCTCTGGTAGCATAGCCGCGGATAATCTGTCAAGGATTAAAAAATTTTCTCGTATACGGCCGAAGGGGGTGGGAAGGGTGCCAGCGGGGGGAAGGCCTAAGGGTGTAATACAATTTGAGAAAAAGTATACGTGGTTCTGTAAACGGTTCGGAGATAATTGGATAATTTCTGCTTGACAAAGATGGTGAAATGAAATAATTTTCGGTCGCAATGTTGTATACAGTATACTTTTTCGAAGGCGCAGCGCTTGCTAAGTATCGGAAGCAGCGGGGCTAGTTGGTCGAGAAGCGTGCAGTATACGGCATTTCCGCGTGTTTGGAAAGAAATTAACAACAAACCTGGTGGTACGGGAGGATAAGGGATGCTTGGTGCATATCTGCCAATCTTGGTGCTGGTCGTCATAGCGTGCTTGTTCGGTCTGGGGTCGGTGGTCTTTTCATCGCTCATCGGCCAGAAGAAGCCGTCTCAGGTAAAGCTTGCACCTTACGAGTGCGGTTGCGAGCCGGTGGGTAGCGCACGCGAGCGCTTCTCGATCAAGTTCTACCTGATCGCGATGCTCTTCATCCTGTTCGATATCGAGGCCGTCTTCATGTACCCCTGGGCCGTCCTGTTCAAGCGCCTGGGCATGTTCGGCCTGGTCGAGATGGGTCTGTTCATCGTCATACTCTTCGTAGGCTACATCTACGTTTGGAAAAAAGGAGCACTGGAATGGGAGTAACTCAGCCGCTGGGCGACAACATCATCACGACTTCCCTGGACAGCCTGGTTAACTGGGCTCGGAAGTCCTCCATCTGGCCGATGACCTTTGGTCTTGCCTGCTGCGCGATCGAGATGATGGCGACCGGTGCGGCCAAGCACGACCTGGACCGTTTCGGTATCATCTTCCGCGCCTCCCCGCGTCAGTCCGACTGCATCATCATCGCCGGCACCGTGACCAAGAAGATGCTCCCGGTCATCAAGACCGTGTACGAGCAGATGCCGGAACCGAAGTGGGTGGTCGCCATGGGCGCCTGCGCCTGCTCGGGCGGCATCTTCGACACCTACTCCGTCGTGCAGGGTATTGACGAGGCCCTCCCGGTGGATGTCTACATCCCGGGGTGTCCGCCGCGTCCGGAGGCCCTTCTCTACGGCCTCATGAAACTCCAGGACAAGATCGCCAACGAGAAGAACTCCTTCGGTTCTTCCATCGGCTTGGGCGAAAGACTCGAACCCGCCGCGTAATCTACAACGACCAAAGGGAAAGGTAAGGCTGACATGGCAGAAAATAATCGCGCTGTAGTGAAGCTGAAAGAGCGTTTCGCGGATGCCCTGCTCGAATACAAGGAGCATCGCGGCGAGGTGACGGTGACCGTGAAGAAGGAGAGCATCCTCGAGGTACTCAAGTACCTGAGGGACGACCTGCGCTACAACTTCTTGTCCGACGTTACCGCCGTTGACTATCTGGGTCAGGAGCCGCGTTTCATGGTGGTTTACCACCTCCTCTCCATCCCCAACAAGGATCGGGTCAGGGTCAAGGCGCCGGTGACCGAGGCGGACTGCTCCATCGATTCCGCCGCCGTCCTGTGGAACTCCGCCAACTGGCTGGAGCGCGAGGCGTACGACCTGTTCGGCATCAACTTCAAGAACCACCCGAACCTGGTGCGCATCTTGATGACCGATGACTGGGTCGGGCACCCGCTCAGGAAGGATTACCCCCTCCAGGGACCCGACCGCGAGCCGTACAAGGGGCGTCTGTCGTAAGACGGATCCAGTTCGAAACCAGGGACGATTTTCATTTCCAAAAAATAGAGGCGATCAATGGCTAGTGAAATAATGACTTTGAACATGGGGCCCCAGCACCCCAGTACCCACGGCGTTCTCAGGCTCGTAGTAGAGCTGGACGGCGAGGTGATTCAGAAGATCACCCCTCACATCGGTTACCTGCACCGGGGCATCGAGAAGCTTGCCGAGCACCGTACTTACCACCAGACCCTGCCCCTCACGGACCGCATGGACTACCTGGCCCCGATGCACAACAACCTGGGCTACGTGCTGGCGGTAGAGAAGCTCCTGGGACTGGACGTTCCCGAGCGCGCCAAGCTGGTGCGTATCATCATGGCCGAGCTCACCCGTCTTAAGAGCCACCTGGTCTGGATCGCCTGCCACGCCCTCGACATCGGCGCCATGACCGTGTTCCTCTACGCGTTCCGCGAGCGCGAACTGGTGATGGACCTCTACGAGATGGTTTCCGGCGCCAGGATGACCTCCAACTACTTCCGCGTGGGCGGCCTGTCCCGCGACCTCCCGGCCGGCTTCGAGCAGAAGGTCCAGGAGATCGTCGACACCTTCCCGGGTCACTTCGACACCTACGAGGGGCTCCTCACCAAGAACACCATCTGGCTGCAGAGGACCATCGGTAACGGTGTCATCTCTGCAGAGGACGCCATCGACTTCGGTATCTCCGGCCCGGCCCTCAGGGGTTCCGGCGTCGACTTCGACTTGAGGCGCGACCTCCCCTACTCCGGCTACGAGGACTTCGACTTCAAGGTGCCGGTCGGCGAGAACTGCGACACCTTCGACCGCTATAAGGTCCGTCTGGTAGAGATGCGCGAAGCCGTCAAGATCATCGACCAGGCCCTGAAGAAGCTCAAGCCCGGACCGATCCTGGCCGACGCGCCGCAGGTCTGCTACCCGCCCAAGGAGAGCGTCTACAACTCCATCGAGGGGCTGATCCACCACTTCAAGATCGCTTCCGAGGGCTTCCCCGTCCCCGAGGGCGAGGTTTACATGGCCGTCGAGAACCCGAAAGGGGAGCTTGGCTACTACATCGTGTCGGACGGCGGCAACATGCCGTACCGCATGAGGGTCCGCCCGCCGTCATTCGTGAACCTGGGCGCCATCGAGAAGATGGCCAAGGGCTCCATGCTGGCCGACCTGGTTGCCGTCATCGGAACGCTGGACATCGTACTTGGCGAAATCGACCGTTAGTTTAATCAACAAGTAAAGGAGATGGGGTAAATGTCTAACGCTCCAGCCGAAGAAATTGCGGCCGAAGAAATCGATTTAACCGAGGCCAACGAAATCATCGACAAGTACCTGACACTGCCGGGCAACCTCATGCCGGTTCTGCAGGGGATCCAGGACGCCTACGGGTTTGTCCCGAAACCGACCATCGACCTGGTCGCCGAGCGCCTGAACGTCTACCCGAGCCAGATCTACGGCGTGCTCACCTTCTACGCCCAGTTCCACCTGAAGCCGCGTGGCAAGTTCATCATCAGGGTCTGCGTCGGTACCGCCTGCCACGTACAGGGTGCGGAGCGCATCACCGAGACCTTCTTCGGGCGCCTGGGCATCGGGCACGCGGAGACCACCGAGGACCTGCGCTACACCTTCGAGAAGGTGGCCTGCCTGGGCGCCTGTGGTATGGCCCCGCTGGCAATGGTGAACGACGACACCTACGGCAAGATGACGGTCCAGAAGGTGGACGAGATCATTGAAACCTACAACGCACGGCCGATGAAGTAGCCGAGACGTCAATTTCTCAGCAGGGGACCTTTTGTCATGAGCGATAACGCAGGAATCAAAATACTTATCTGTCAGGGTACCGGCGGTATCTCGGCCGGCGCCAAGCAGGTCGAGGCCGAGTTCACCAGGCTGATCGCCGAGAAGGGGATCGTGGCCCAGGTCGGCAAGCGCTGCGACGTCGTCAAAACCGGCTGCCGCGGCCTGTGCGCCAACGACGTGCTCGTCGACGTCATCACCCCTGAATTGGGTCGGATCACCTACGATTTCGTGGTACCCGAGGACGTAGCTGCCATCCTGGACCAGCACATCGTCGCCAACGAAGTCATTGAGAAGAAAAAGGCGAAGGCGTACTACAACACCTTCGTCGACCAGCAGATGCGTGTGGTCATGACCGGCTGCGGCCAGATCGACCCGGAGCGCCTGGACGCCTACCTCGAGGAGGACGGCTTCAAGGCCATCGAGAAGTGCGTCAAGGAGATGAAGCCTGCCGAGGTCATCGACGAGGTGAAGAAGTCGGGCCTGCGTGGCCGTGGGGGCGGGGGCTTCCCGACCGGCATGAAGTGGAGCTTCTGCGCCGCTTCCCCGGGCAACCACAAATACCTCATCTGCAACGCCGACGAGGGCGACCCGGGCGCGTTCATGGACCGCTCCATCCTCGAAGGCGACCCGTACTGCGTCATCGAGGGTATGATGATCGCGGCCTACGCCATCGGCTGCGACGCGGGCTACGTCTACGTCCGCGCCGAGTACCCGCTGGCCATCGACCGCCTCCAGAAGGCGCTCGACACCTGCTACGAGAAGGGGTACCTGGGCAAGAACATCCAGGGTTGGGGCTTCGACTTCGACATGAGGATCAAGAAGGGCGCCGGCGCCTTCGTCTGCGGCGAAGAGACGGCTCTCATGGCCTCCATCGAGGGCGAGCGCGGCATGCCGCGTCCCCGTCCGCCGTTCCCGGCGGTCAAGGGCCTCTGGGGCTTCCCGACCAACATCAACAACGTTGAAACCTTCGCCAACGTGCGCCACATCATCAACAAGGGCTCCGACTGGTACGCATCCCTGGGCACCGACACCACCAAGGGGACCAAGATCTTCGCGGTCACCGGCAAGGTGAAGCACACCGGTCTGGTCGAGGTTCCGGCCGGTATGTCCGTGCGCGACGTTATCTACCAGGTCTGCGGCGGCATCGCCAACAACCGCAAGTTCAAGGCGGTCCAGGCAGGCGGCCCCTCCGGCGGCTGCATCCCGGCCGAGGTGCTCGACACCCCGGTCGACTACGACTCGCTGATCAAGGCGGGCGCCATGATGGGTTCCGGCGGTCTGGTCGTCATGGACGAGACCACCTGCATGGTCGACGTAGCCCGCTTCTTCCTGACCTTCACCAAGATGGAGTCCTGCGGCAAGTGCGTTCCCTGCCGTATCGGCCTTAAGGCGATGCTCGACATCCTGGAGCGCATCACCGAAGGTCGCGGCGAGATGAGCGACATCGACACCCTGCTGGAAATGGGCGCCACCATCAAGAAGGCATCCCTGTGCGGTCTGGGCCAGACGGCCCCGAACCCGATCCTCTCCACCGTGAAGTACTTCCGTCACGAGTACGAGGCGCACATCCAGGACAAGCGCTGCCCCTCCAACTCCTGCAAGGAGCTGCTCCTGTGGCAGGTGGTCCCCGAGAAATGCGTCAAGTGCGGCGCCTGTCTGCGGGCCTGCCCGTCCAACGCGATCAAGTGGGAGAAGGGCGAGGTCGCCGAGCTGATCAAGGAAAACTGCACTAAGTGCAAGTCCTGCTACGACGCCTGCCGCTTCATGGCCATTGAATAAAACGGTTCAACGTTCCGGGTTCCGACCCGGAACGAGCCGAACGCCTTAACGTTGAACATTGAACGTTGAACCGATTTCAGGGAGACAGAGGTCGAGATGGTAAATCTTACGATAGACGGAAAACAGGTTGCGGTAGAAAAGGACGCCACCATTTACGACGCCGCCAAGGCTTGTGGCATCAAGATACCGATCCTTTGCCATGACAAGAAACTGCATCCGTTCGGCGGCTGCCGCATGTGCCTGGTCGAGGTCGAGCAGATGAAAGGCCGCCTCATCCCGGCCTGCACCACCCCGGTCACCGAGGGGATGATCGTGCAGACCACCACCGATGAGATCGTCAAGGCCAGGAAGCTGGTGCTGGAGCTCTTGCTCCTCAAGCACCCGATCGACTGCCCGGTCTGCGATGCCGCCGGCGACTGCGACCTGCAGAACCTCACCTACGAGTACAAGGTGAACATGAACCGGTTCGTGGACGAGAAGTTCAACCACGAGATCGACTACGAGAACCCGCTCATCGAGCGCGACATGAACCGCTGCATCCACTGCGGCAAGTGCGCGAGGATCTGCGACGAAATCGTGTCCTACGGTGCCTACACCTTCATCAACCGCGGTATCGAAGCGAAGATGGGTACCGAGTTCGACGGACCGCTCAACTGCGAGTTCTGCGGTTCCTGCGTCTCGGTCTGCCCGGTCGGCGCCCTCAACTCCCGCCCCTTCAAGTTCAAGGCCCGTTGGTGGGCGCTGCAGAAGACCAAGAGCGTCTGCTCCTACTGCGGCACCGGCTGCCAGCTGACCCTGGGTTCCAAGGACGGCAAGGTGCTCACCACCATCTACGACGAGAACCAGGGCTTCCATAACGGCCAGCTCTGCACCCGCGGCCGCTTCGGTTACCAGTTCGTCAACTCCGACAAGCGCCTCACCGCGCCGATGATCCGCAAGAACGGCAACCTCCAGGAAGCAACCTGGGAAGAGGCGCTTGCCGAAGTGACCTCCAGGCTCTCCGCCGGCAAGAGCGACCCGGCTTCGGTCGCCGCCCTCGCCACTCCGCGCCTGACCAACGAGGAGCTCTACCTGTTCGGCAAGCTCTTCCGCGGCACCGTCGGTACCGACAACATCGACCACTCCGCCGGTTACGCCCACGAGGCGCTGACCAAGGGCGCTGTCGCCTCCTTCGGCGTGGCTGCCTCCCCGGCTGAGATCGCCGACGTGCAGAAATCCAACCTCCTCCTCGTGGTCAAGAGCGACGCCTACGAGACCCACCCGGTCATCGGCTTCGAGATCAACCTCGGCGTGAAGAGGAAGGGGATCGCACTCAGGATCGTTTCCGACAAGAAAGGGAAACTGACCCGCCTGCCGGGCGCCAAGACCACCGTCCACGCGCCGGGCAACGAAGTCGCCCTGTTCAACGCCCTCTGCAAGTCGGTCATCGACCAGGGTCTCGCCGCTGAAGGCGTCGCCGGCCTCGATGCACTGAAAGCCGCCGTTGCCGACGCAACCGCCGAGAAGGCAGGGGTAACCGCTGAAGAGATCGCCGCCATCGCCAAGGAGTTCGCCTCCGCCGAGAAGGCGCTCATCATCCTCCCCATCGGCCAGGGCTACCCCGGCCACAACGCGGCGCTTGCCAACGCGGCAGCGAACCTCGCCATCCTCACCGGCCAGTACGGCAAGGAAGGCGCGGGCCTCCTGATCATGGGCGAGAAGAACAACAGCCAGGGCGCCGTTGACATGGGCATCTACCCGAAAGGGACCGGCCTCAACGCCGCCGCCATCATCGACGGTTGCGCGAACGGCAACATCAAGACCCTGTTCGTCGCCGGCGAGAACCCGGTGGTGTCCTACCCGAACCGCAAGAAGGTCGAGAAGGCGCTCGAGAACGTCGAATTCATGGTGGTCTCCGATCTGTTCCTGACCGAGACCGCGGCCATGGCCGACGTTGTGCTCCCCGCCTGCTCCTTCGCCGAGAAGAGCGGCACCTTCACCTCGCTGGGCCGCAGGGTCCAGAACGTGAGGAAGGCGATCCCGGCCGTGGGCCTCGCCAAGAGCGACTTCGACATCCTGAACGCTCTCTCCCAGGCCCTGGGCGGCGCACGCTACAACAACCAGGGCGAGGTCTTCACCGAGATCGCCGCCAACGTCCCGGCCTACAAGGGTCTCACCCAGGCAGGCCTCAAGGACGAAGGTGCCGTGTACCCGGTAGCCCTCTCCGCCAAGCTGGTCCCGGCGGCTGCCCAGGCTTCCGCACCGGTAGCCGGCAAGCTGACCCTCGTTACCGGCAGCGCGCTCTACCACTGCGGCACCATGAGCCGCTTCGGTGAAGGCCCGATGTACGTCTGCCCGGATGCCTACGCCGAGCTGAACGTCGCCGACGCGGCGGCGCTCAAGGTCGCCGAGGGTGACCAGGTTACCGTGACCTCCGGTACCGGCGCGGTGCAGGTTGTCGCCAAGGTCGGCAAAAGGGTACCGCAGGGCGTGGTATTCTCCCCGTACCACTTCGGTGAGGGGAGCGTCAACACCATCACCGACGGTTCGGAAGTCACCTACGTCACCGTCGCGAAGAAATAACTGACAGCTAGAAAATCTACACAAGAGGGGAAGACTATCAGATGGATACGCTAATCTTAGGACTGCCGGTCGCGTACTACATAGCCATGGTTGCCAAAGTGCTCGTAGCTTTTGTCTTCGTGCTCCTTACCGTGGCCTACGCCACCTACGCGGAGCGCAAGATCATCGGGCACATGCAGGTGCGTCTGGGTCCCATGAGGACCGGCTGGCACGGCCTGCTGCAGCCGATCGCGGACGGCGTCAAGCTGTTCTTCAAAGAGGAGATCATTCCGTCGCAGGCGAGCAAGTTCGCCTTCCTGATCGCTCCCCTCGTCGCCCTGATCCCGGCGTTCATCTCCTTCGCGGTTATCCCCTTCGGTGACAGCATCACCATCGGGGGCTACACGGTACCGCTGCAGATCGCCGCGTACTACGACCAGGCCGGCAAGCAGGTCTTCGACATCAACGTCGGCGTCCTCTACATCCTGGCCATGGCATCCCTGGGCGTCTACGGCATCGTGCTCGCCGGCTGGGCCTCCAACTCCAAGTACTCGCTTCTGGGTGGCCTGCGCTCCGCGGCGCAGATGATCTCCTACGAGCTGGCCGCCGGCCTCGCCATCATCTCGGTGTTCATGCTTTCCGAGAGCCTCTCCCTGCACAAGATCGTTGCCGATCAGGCAGGTGGCGCATGGTACGCCTTCAAGCAGCCGCTGGCCTTCGTGATCTTCTTCATCTGCTCCCTGGCCGAGATCAACAGGACCCCGTTCGACCTTCCCGAGGCCGAGACGGAGCTGGTCTCCGGCTTCTGCACCGAGTACTCCTCCATGAAGTACGCGATGTTCTTCATGGCAGAATACGCCAACATGATCACCGTCTGCGCCGTCACCACCACCCTGTTCCTGGGCGGCTGGCATGGCCCGGCCTTCCTCCCCGGCTGGTTCTGGTTCATCGCCAAGGTGTACTTCCTGATCTTCCTCTGCATGTGGATCAGGGCCACCTACCCGCGTTACCGTTACGACCAGCTGATGCGTCTGGGTTGGAAGGTGTTCCTGCCGCTTACCCTGGTCAACGTGATGGCAACCGGCCTCTGGGTCATGTTCATCAGCAAGTAGAGAGAGAGTCAAGCTACACAACTTCTAGGCGAGGTGCCGCAAATGATAATGCCGCTCATCAAAGGTCTTCAGATCACCATTTCACATATGTTCAAGAAGCCGGTCACGCTGCAGTACCCGACCGAGCGTCCTGACGTCAAGCCTGGCTTCCGTGGCCTGCACGCGCTCAACGTGTCCCACGACAAGGCCAAGTGCGTTGCGTGCTACCTTTGCCCCACCGTCTGCCCGGCCAAGTGCATCACGGTCGAGGCGGGCGAGGACCAGAACCACGACAAGTACGCTGCCAAATACGAAATCGACATGCTGCGCTGCATCTTCTGCGGCTACTGTGTGGAAGCGTGCCCGGTTGATGCGATCCGGATGACGGAACAGTTCGAACTCGCCAACTACTCGCGCGCCGACTTCACCTACACCAAAGACAGACTCTTAGAAAAGAAATAAAGGAGCAGCAATGGAATCGATCTTCTTTCTCGTCGTGGCTGCGGTGGCCGTTATTTCCAGCATACTCGTGGTCACCTGCAAAAACCCGATCAACAGCGCGCTGTCGCTGGTGATGACCTTCTTCTGCCTGGCGACCTTCTACGTCATGCTGGACGCCCCGTTCATGGCGGCCACCCAGGTGATCGTCTACGCCGGAGCCATCATGGTCTTGATCATCTTCGTGATCATGCTCCTGAACGTGAGGGTTGAGACCGTGAAGCGCGGCACCCACGCGGTGGTCGCCGGTTCCGCCATCGGCCTGTTCGTTCTCTTCCAGACCGTCTGGTTCCTGATGAAGGGCTCCATGACCGGCAAGGTGGGCGAGATGACCAAGGAGCAGATCGTGAGTGTCGGCCACGTCGAGCTGATCGGCAAGGCGCTCTTCACCGACTTCCTGCTGCCGTTCGAAGTCACCTCGGTGCTGCTGCTGGCCGCGATCGTCGGCGCCGTCATCCTGGCCAAAAAGAAAATCTAACGCTACGAGGGGAACTGACATGCTAGCGATCGAAAATTACCTGATAGTTTCGGCCATACTCTTCGCCATCGGGACCATCGGGGTCCTGACCAAGAGGAACGCCATCGTCATCTTCATGTGCATCGAGCTCATGCTGAACGCGGTGAACCTGACCTTCATCGCCTTCTCCAGGCACCTGGGCAACATCGACGGACAGGTCTTCGTCTTCTTCGTCATGACCGTGGCCGCCGCCGAGGCAGCCGTTGGTCTCGCGCTGATGATCGCCTTCTTCAAGAACCGCGAGTCCATCGACGTCGAAGACGTCAACCTGCTGAAGCTCTAGAAGCGGGGCTTCAGGCCGCCGCCACTGGACACGCTCAGCTGCTGGCGGAGCAATCCGCGACAGTCACAAGCGAATGGGCGGCGACGTGCCGCTTGCCAAGATACGACTTATAAGAATACAGAACAAAGGAGTCAGGGATGTTTGATTTAGTATGGTTGATCCCACTGTGCCCTCTCATCGGCTCGGTCATCAACGGCCTACTCGGCAAGAAGATAAAGAACGAGACGGTCATCGGCGGTATCGCCGCCGGTAGCGTATTCGCCTCCTTCATGGTCGCCTGCGGGATCCTGTTCCAGCTCCTGAGTCTGCCGGGCGAGGAGCGGGTGTTCCAGAAGACCATCTTCACCTGGATCCAGTCGGGTACCTTCAAGGCCGATATCGGCTTCCTGATCGACCCGCTGTCCGCAACCATGCTGATGATCGTAACGGGGATCGGTTTCCTGATCCACCTCTACTCCATCGGCTACATGCACGGTGAGGAAGGGTTCTACCGCTACTTCTGCTACCTGAACCTCTTTACCTTCTCCATGCTCTGCCTGGTGTCGGGCAACAACCTCCTCCTCATGTTCATCGGCTGGGAAGGCGTGGGTCTGTGCTCCTACCTGTTGATCGGCTACTACTTCCACAAGAAGAGCGCCGGCGACGCGGGCAAGAAGGCATTCGTGATGAACAGGGTCGGCGACTTCGGTTTCCTCCTCGGTCTCTTCACCCTCTTCTGGTACCTGGGTGCCAACCACAACGTCTGGACCATCAACTTCGTGGAGCTGGCCAAGAACGCCGACCTCCTGGTCCCGGGCGCCGTGGTAACCACCGTCTGTCTCTGCTTCTTCCTGGGCGCCACCGGTAAGTCCGCCCAGATCCCGCTGTACACCTGGCTGCCGGACGCGATGGAAGGCCCGACTCCGGTCTCCGCGCTCATCCACGCCGCCACCATGGTCACCGCCGGCGTCTACATGATCGCCCGCATGAACTTCATCTTCATCAAGAGCCCGACTGCGCTCCTCGTCATTGCCTGCGTCGGCGCCGCCACCGCGCTCTTCGCGGCGACCATCGGCACCGCGCAGAACGACATCAAGCGCGTCCTCGCATACTCCACCGTTTCCCAGCTCGGCTACATGTTCCTGGCCATGGGTGTCGGCGCCTTCACCGCCGGCGTGTTCCACCTGATGACCCACGCCTTCTTCAAGGCCTGCCTGTTCCTTGGTTCCGGCTCCGTCATCCACGCCATGCACCACGCGCTGCACCACGAGCACTCCGAAGCGGACCCGCAGGACATGAGGAACATGGGTGGCCTTCGTAAGAAGATGCCCATCACCTTCATGACCTTCCTCCTGGCCACCATCGCGATTGCGGGTATCCCGGGCTTCGCCGGCTTCTTCTCCAAGGACGAGATCCTCTGGCAGGCGTTTGCCAACCCGCACCACCACGCCGTTAACTACGTGCTCTGGGGCGCCGGCGCCGTTGCCGCAGGCCTCACCGCCTTCTACATGTTCCGCCTGGTCTTCATGACCTTCTTCGGCGAGACCCGTCTCTCCGACAAGGCCTTCCACCACCTGCACGAGTCCCCGTGGGTCATCACCGTGCCGCTGGTCTGCCTGGCGCTGCTCTCCGTCGTCGGCGGCTGGGTCGGCGTACCCAAGGTGCTCGGCGAAGTGCTGGGCGGCATGCCGAACCTTTTCGAGCACTGGCTCGAGCCGGTCTTCGCTTACTCCACCCACTACACCGAGGCGCACGGCGCGCACGGTCTCCACTCCGTCGCCATGGAGTGGGGCCTCATGGGTGTCTCCGTCCTGATCGCCTGCGGCGGCATCGGCCTCGCCTTTGCACTGTACATCGTTGCCCCGGGCTTCCCCGAGAAGTTCACCTCGACCTTCCCGGCGCTGCACCGCGCGGTTTACAACAAGTGGTACGTGGACGAGATCTACGACTTCGCCTTCGTCAACCCCTGCAAGGCCTTGGGCAACTTCCTCTGGAAAGGGTTCGACGTGCTGGTGGTCGACGGTGCCGTGAACGGCGTGGCGGCAGTGGTCCGCGGCTTCTCCGGCATCCTGCGCTACGTGCAGACCGGCTTCGTTCACAACTACGCCTACACCATGGTGTTCGGCGTGGCCCTGATCGTCGCGGTGTACATCTTCCGCTAAGATTCGAGACTTGAGATAATTTTGACCTGTAAGTAAAAGGAGCAGAGTAAATGAACCAGCTACCGTTACTGAGCATATTAACCTTCACACCGCTGATCGGGGCGATACTGCTCCTCTTTGTGAACAAGAACAGCCACGGCGTGCTCCGTAGCATCGCCATGGCGGTTACGGTGGTGACGTTCGTCCTCTCGTTGCCCCTGATCACCGGGTACAACGCGCCGGGCAGCGACATCGGCGGGTTCCAGTTCCTTGAGAATGTGCCCTGGATCGCGGCCGGTCCCTTCCAGATGAGCTACCATCTGGGCATCGACGGCATCAGCCTCTGGCTGGTCATCCTGACCACCTTCATCATGCCCATCGCCGTCCTCTCCACCTACACGGCGGTTGAGGAGAAGGTGAAGGAATACATGATCTGCCTGCTGCTCCTCGAAGTCGGCATGGTCGGCACCTTTATCTCGCTCGACCTGTTCCTCTTCTACATCTTCTGGGAGATCATGCTGATCCCGATGTACTTCATGATCGGTATCTGGGGCGGCAAAAACAGGATCTACGCAGCAGTCAAGTTCTTCATCTACACCGCGGTCGGCTCGCTCCTCATGCTGGTCGCATTGATCTCCCTCTACTTCAAGGCGGGCGGCGGCGACTTCAGCATCCTGCGCTTCTACCAGCTGCACCTTGACCCGACCACCCAGATGTGGATGTTCCTGGCCTTCGCCCTGGCCTTCGCCATCAAGGTCCCGATGTTCCCGCTGCACACCTGGTTGCCGGATGCCCATACCGAGGCACCGACCGCTGGCTCCGTGATCCTGGCCGCCGTCATGCTGAAGTGCGGTACCTACGGTTACGTCCGTTTCGCAATGCCGCTGTTCCCGGAAGCCAATGCACAGTTCACCCCGCTCATCGCCACCCTGTCCGTGATCGGCATCATCTACGCATCGCTGGTCGCCATGGTTCAGCAGGACGTCAAGAAACTGGTTGCTTACTCTTCCGTAGCCCACCTGGGCTTCGTCATGCTGGGCGTCTACGCCCTCAACCAGCAGGGCGTCACCGGCGGCATGCTGCAGATGCTGAACCACGGTGTTTCCACCGGCGCATTGTTCCTCATCGTCGGCTTCATCTACGAGCGTCGTCACACCCGTCTCATCACCGACTTCGGCGGCTTGGCCAAGCAGATGCCGGTCTTCGCCACCATGTTCATGATCGTCACCTTCTCCTCCATCGGCCTGCCGGGCACCAACGGCTTCGTCGGTGAGTTCCTGGTGCTCCTGGGTTCCTTCGAGAGCGGCCTGCGCTGGTACGCCATCATCGCCACCTCCGGCGTCATCCTCTCCGCCGTGTACATGCTCTGGATGTTCCAGAGGGTTATGTTCGGCGAGCTGAAGAACCCGAAGAACCAGACCCTGAAGGACCTGAACGCACGCGAAGTGGCCATCATGCTGCCGCTCATCTTCCTCATCTTCTTCCTGGGCATCTACCCGCGCCCGATCATCGACACCATGGCGCCGTCCATCGACAAGATGATCGCGCAGACCAAGGTCCAGAAGCAGGTAGCACAGGTAGCAGCACCGGCAGCTCCGGCGCTTCCCCCGGGGCACATGGCAGTACCGGAAGCAGGTGCGGCACCCGCCGCCATGCCCGCAGGTCATCCGGCCATGCCGGAAGCAGGCGCGGCACCGGCAGGCCTGCCTGCAGGACACCCGGCCATCCCCGCAAACAACGAAGCAAAATAGACCGCTTAGAACTACTGACGGAGGATTATAGATGGAAACAATTGCTATGCCGGCCATAAACCTGGCAGTGATCATGCCTGAGATCCTACTCTCATGCATCGCCATGGTGCTGCTGCTCGTCAACGTCTTCGTGCCGGGCAAGAACAAGGCCTACCTCGGTTACCTGAGCATCATCGGCCTTGCAGTGACCGCGGCGAGCGCGGTGGGCGGCTGGGGGCCGTCGGTATCAGCGTTCAACGGATCGGTAGTGCAGGACAACTACGCAATCTTCTTCAAGGTCATCTTCATCATCTCCGCCGGCCTTGCCATCCTGATCGCGGACCGCTACATGGTCCAGGAGGATTGCAACCAGGGCGAGCTCTACCCGATGGTGCTCTTTGCCACCGTCGGCATGATGCTGATGGCATCCGGGACCGACCTGATGGTCATCTTCCTGGGCCTCGAGCTTCTCTCCATCCCGCTGTACATCCTGGCAGGCTGGAACCGTGACAACCTGGCGTCGAACGAGGCGGGCCTCAAGTACTTCCTTCTGGGCGCCTTCTCCACCGGCTTCCTGCTCTACGGCATGGCGCTCACCTACGGCGCAACCGGCAGCACCAAGATCCAGGCCATTTCCGCCTATGTCGTAGGCAACCCCGGCGTAGCCAGCAACCCGCTCTTCATCGTGGGCATGCTGCTCATCGCCGTCGGCTTCAGCTTCAAGATTGCCGCCGCACCGTTCCACATGTGGACCCCGGACGTCTACCAGGGCGCTCCGACCCCGATGACCGCGTTCATGTCCGCCGGCCCCAAGGCCGCCGGTTTCGCAGCCTTCATCCGCGTCATGATCTTTGCCTTCCCGATGCTGAGGGCCGAGTGGAGCGATCTCCTCTGGGTACTGGCCGTACTGACCATGACCGTCGGTAACATCATCGCGCTGTCCCAGGACAATGTGAAGAGGATGCTGGCTTACTCCTCCATCGCCCATGCCGGTTACGCGCTGGTAGGTTTCGCCGCAGTGAACGCCGAAGGTGCAGCAGGCATCCTGTTCTACATGCTCTCCTACGCCTTCATGAACATCGGCGCCTTCGGTGTCATCGTTCTGATCACCAAGAAAGGCGAGGTCAACGGCAACGTGCAGGATCTGGCCGGTTTCGGTCACAAGAAGCCGCTGCTGGCAATGGTACTGAGCATCTTCCTGTTCTCCCTGGCCGGCATGCCGCCGACCGCGGGCTTCATCGGGAAGTTCTACCTCTTCTCTGCAGCCATCAAGGCCGGTTACGTGTGGCTTGCCATCATCGGCGTTCTGAACTCCGCAGCCTCCCTGTACTACTACCTGCGTGTCATGGTCTTCATGTACATGAAAGACCCGACCGAAGACTTCGAGTGGGCAGGTGCCACCCCGGCCATCGCAGTGTGCCTGTTGGTAGCCGTAGGTGCCACCCTGGTTCTCGGCGTAGTCCCCGGCACCGTCCTCGAGCTGGCACAGAAAGCCGTCCAGTTCTAAGACAAGCAGGATAGATAAAGCAAAAAGCGAGGGCACCCGACCGGGTGCCCTCGTTGCGTTTATCGTTGTTATCTCTTAAAGCCTCTCAAAAAACACCCAGCATAAAAGTCCCCACGAAGGCATGTGCAAGCCCAAGCGTCCCCCCCTTTGCGAAGGGGGGACAGGGGGGATTTGCATTTAGTCCCCTTCCCGCCATTCTCATCCCTCCCATTTGACACCCACTCCCGCCTTGGTACATTTCCATCTTCACGCCCCCTCCCGCAGGAGGTTCCAAGATGGCCAACTCTCGTCAACTCCACCTCCGTCGCGACCCTTTCCAGCGCCCCTCCCTCACCCCCGGCCCCCTCGGCCAAAATGTCGTTGCAGCACCTAACGCGCCACAGGGATTGGTTGAAAACACTCCTGGTCCCTTAGGTAGAAATGACCGTGGAGACCCTGCATTCGCAGCATCGGTAAGCCAGAAACCACGAAACGGAAATAATCCAGAAGGAAGACTTGGCGCTCATTCGCCTGGTTTGTTGGTTACCTCTGGGCGTGGTGTCAGGTTTATATGGAATGAGGAGTATGTAGCTGGAATATCGGAGCGGTTACATTGGCCAAGAGGTGCGAGTGGGGTTACCCTGGGCGCAGGATATGACATGAAGACCCGGACCAAACAGCAGGTGTATAACGACCTATTGAGTTGTGGCCTCAGCAAGAGGGACAGCGAGCTCGCATCAGAAGGGGCAGGGCTTGAAGGTGTTGCAGCCAACTCCTTCGCTTATGATAACGGGAACAAATTTCACTTGTCAGAAGAACAGGCCCTAAGGCTTTTAAGACTCATTCTGCCGAGCTACGAGATGTTAGTGAAGAAATTTGTTCATGTGCCCTTAGTGCAGCACGAGTTCGATTCTCTTGTGAGCTTTGCTTACAACCCAGGTGGCCGTCTCCGCAGCGTCACCACATTCATCAATAATGGCCAGATTGAAGCAGCGATGGCGTGTATGAATGCAGCAAATACTTCAGGGGGGAAAGTGATGAAGGCCCTGACTGTACGGAGAAGGAGGGAGACCAACCTTTACCGCCACGGGAGGTATGAGCTATGAGAAGAATTGCCGCTTACGCCAGTGCTTTCCTCGCACTTGTATTGATAGTTTCTGTTCCCCCCGTGGCGTGGGCTGGCCCAGCTGATCTAAAATGGTTGTTCGGGACGTGGAAAGTGACTGCTGTTCGAATCGATGAAACTCTGCCGCGCACACCTGCTTACGACATAGACGATCCAGAGTTGCTAGGGCGCGTAGTAGTGGTGAGCGGCGAGAGAATCAGTACCACCATGCCGGAAGGCACCTGCCGAAACCCTCAGGCCACTCGAAAGACTGTGACAATTGACAATCTGATCGAGCAAACGATGGGGAAAGGAAAGTACGGAGGTAATCAGAGCAACAAGTTCGATCTGCCAGTGGATCCAAAAAAGGCAGTGGATGTACTTTGGGTAAAATGCAGGGAAGGTCATTTTGGACCTGATTACCCGTTTGGCCCAAAGGGTTGCAACTGGATCACCAAACTCTCAAAAGATAAAGCCGCCATGCGTTGGTACGACAACACAATTCTGATCTTGAAGCGAGAGGGCCGGTAGCGGGTAAGGACGGAGCTATTCCGGGGCTACCTCCAGCTCTGCGGCAATAGTATCCGGTCCGAGATCCTGTCCTTCGGGCCAACCGATGCCGGTAAAGAAGAGGGAGACTTGGCTAAAGTAGGAATCGTCATTCAACCGTTGGAAGAATTCCGATTTGATGTAGGGTGAGACATCGAATACGCCAGAGCGACCATCAGAAAGTACGATGGCGACCTTTTTACCGTCCAGGGGTTTCACGGAAACGACTTTGTTCATGGCTACTCCAAAGGTTTGATCGGCAGCGGATTCTGACCATTTACTGCTAGTCGCCAATCCGTCAGCAGATCTTCCCTGTGTATTTCGATCCACGCTTGAACGAGCTTCTGCTTAGTTTTGGGAAGCGCACCTTCCAGCAACTCCCCATCGTCGATCGAAAACACAGCGTCATGCTCACCAAACGTTGCGTGCAGGTGCGGCAAGGAATGCTTCTTGTTGTCGTAGAAGAACATATAAATGACGATTCCGTAAAACATGGAGATGGTAGGCATCATCAACCTCCAACATCTAAAGTTTCTACGGGATCGTGTGCAGATGCTCCTCGGCAGATACACCTAATATACAGCATTTGGTGACGTGGCTCAATCCCCACCGACACCAGGTTTGCGAGGCTGGGGGCACTTTAGCTCACACCCTGTGCCCTCAATGCCGCTCTGTCCCTCTGTGGTAAAGCTTCCGCCTTAGACCCCTCCACCCCTCGCTTGACACCGCCTTAAAGCGGGCTAATACTTGTCCCCATCGTATCCACCCCAAGCACCTGGAGGACTTATGCCCGAACTCTTCGACATCCCAAGTTTGAAGGATCTCAGCGACGGTGATCTGGCGCTTCATGGGGAGAACATCGCCGAGAACCTGGAAGAGCACCCCGCTTTCAAGTTCCAAACCCTCCCACCCTGCATACCCGGTCCGTCCCAAATCCGGCAGGACGCAACCCTGGTGAAGCAGACATCAACCGCGGCAAGGCTGGACCCTTCCAAGGAGCCGGAGCGGCAGGCAGCCCGGGACAAAATGATCCAGTCGATCAGGTTCTCCTGCCAGTATGTGGTGATGTATGCCACCCATGAAAACGACCCCAGCCACCTCGACACCGTCGGCGTGCCACGGGCGCACAGGGCCGTGCGGAACACAACAGCGAAACTCCCGGAGAAGTTCAGCAAGGTCAAAGTCAGCCATGGAGACAAATCTGGCGCAATCAAGATCTACGTCAACAAGTGGGAAGGTAAGGGGAGCGTGGAGGTCCAGATCTGTTACGGGGATCCCGGCTCGGAGGGGTCCTGGCAACTCCTCAAAATTGCACATTACTGCCATATCGCCCACGAAGGGCTGGAACCTGCGCGGAGAGCTTATTTCAGGGCGCGACTGCTTAACGAAGCCGGTGTGGGCCCATGGTCCGACGCTGTTGAATTGATCATCATCTGAAAAGATGAGGACGGCTGCTTCGCCGGCAGCCGCCCTCGCGTCTTCCCCTCCCGGAATCCCACCTTCCTTTTCCCAACTCCACTCTTCAGCCGCTCGCTCCCACAGCCTTAACCCATGAAAGGTCCGCGGCCGCCGCCAGAAGGCCAGTCCCAGGCCGCCGCTCCTTATCTTTCAGAAAATAGTGCTATTCTGCCAGCGACATAGCTTCTTTCGCCAGAAATAGTAAGATCCTGAACCAAATAGTGCTGTTTTGGTAAAGATAGTACCTGTTTCAGCAGGAATAGTACTATTCTTGGTGAAATAGTGATATTTGCCGCCAAAATATCACTATTCCGGAGGGAATAGTGTTGTTTTCTAGAAAATAGTGCTATTCCGTCTGGAATAGCACTATTTCAGATAGGAATTGGCTTATTGTGTAGGAAATAGTGCTGTTCCGGGACAAACAGTGCTATTTCAAGATGGCGATGCCGTCACCCGTACTCAAGATCATAAGTCCGTCTCAAGTTATCCCCTCCATCCCCTTTATCCCTGTTAATCGTCTTTGCCCTGAGCGTCTTCGCGCCTTTGCGTGAGCTAAAGAAGTTGGTTTGTGGGGTTTCTTTGATGAATTTACTTTCTTAGAAGTTCTCTATGTGTTATTCATGTTTACGATATCTCCCCGAGGAGTTCCGTAAAGTCCCATGGCACGAAAACAGCGTCCCAGCACTTTCGAAGATCTGATTACAATCGCCAGCAAATTCCCGTGGTGGGCCTCAGCCATTTTAGCCCTCGTGTTTTACCTCGTTCTCCACTCCATGGCCTCCCGCCCAGCAACGCCACCCACAGTAACACCTGGACAGTTGGGTGATGCCGTGGGCAGAGCTCTCGTTAGGGCCGTGGCAACCTTTCTTCAGTTTGTTGTGCCTATCGCGATCCTGCTGGGCGGTGTCATCTCGCTTTTCCAGTCATTAAAACAGCGCAAGCTCTACGAGACCGTCAAGTCGCGTGCGGGCGTCAGCGCGCTCAACGAAATGAGCTGGGGCGAGTTCGAGACTCTCGTGGCCGAGCATTTCAAGCGGAAGGGATTTGAGGTCGCACGAGAGGGTGGTAGCGGGCCGGATGGCGGGATAGATCTCGTCCTCCGTAAGGGAAGAGAAAAGCACCTGGTGCAGTGCAAGCAGTGGAAGGCGTACAAGGTCAGCGTCCAGCCCGTGCGAGAATTTTACGGAGTAATGGCCGCCGCAGGAGCCGCAGGCGGTTACTTCGTGACTTCCGGCACCTTTACAGAGGACGCCAAGGCCTTTGTGCGGGGGCTCAACCTCGAACTGATCGACGGCCAGAAGCTGAAGTCCGTGATTGGAACAGTGGCCACCGTAGCACCAGTGCCGTCCCCATCTAATGTTGCTCCCTCAGTCGCACCGCAATGCCCGAAGTGCGGAGCAGCGATGCAAATCCGAGTAGCCCGTAAAGGCGGCAATGCCGGACAGAAGTTCTGGGGCTGCAGCAACTACCCGAAATGTAACGGAACCCAGATCTTCGCGGATGCGGGTCCGATACCAACATCACCGGATACAGCGGTGGTGCAGCCGAAAGAAGAACCGAAAAGAAATTGCCCGGATTGTGGCAGCGAACTTGTCCTGAGGAAGTTCCAGAGTGGGCCGAAAGAGGGCCAGAGCTTTTACGGGTGCCTCCCTTGTAAGAAGGCATGGCCAGCAACGTAGCAGGAGGAAAGAATGACCCCTTCTGGAATCAAAAGCAAAGCCGTCTTTGCCGCCGTTTACATGTACGTCGTGCCCAACTGGAGCTTCTCAAAAGGCGACAGGGTTGGCAATGTTCAGAAGTTCTCAGAAAAAGGGTGGGTAAGCAAGGCCTTGGGAGGGCGAATTTGCAAATGCTCCCCGTACCCGAAGCGATTCCAGAACGGTTCCCATTCTCAGTTCGAGACAAGGCAGTGGTTGCAAAAATAAATGCAGCCGTGGGCAAAAAGGTGACCATGTCCTACGAACAGCACAAGGGCACCCCGACCACCTTGTTTGGAGAATCTGGATATTTCATTGTTGACGTAAAGGCGCTTGAATAGCAGGCTCGTTATGTCAAAAGCAAATTGAACAGGCGCGAGGGTCTTGTCAGCTTTTACATCCCATGAATGTAGGGGCATACGCCTTTCCAACACGTGGGGGGGATGTGTGTTGAATCAAATTGTTTACCTTTGCTATTCGTCTAGGAGAAAACTCTACTAATGAGTGAAACTATTTTTAAACAAGTAAACTACGACCTGAATTCTTTGGTGAAGTTTGTCGAACTTGGGCAAATCGGCCTCCCCGACCTCCAGCGGCCCTTCGTCTGGAAAAATTCCAAAGTCCGCAACCTTTTCGATTCGATGTACCGTGGGTTTCCTGTCGGATACTTGCTATTCTGGGAAAACGCCCTTATTGAAGGAGTGAAGACTATCGGTACTGACAAGAAACAGTTGGTGCCGAATCTTTTGTTAGTGGATGGTCAACAACGACTAACATCTTTGTTTGCTGTGGTTAAAGGAATTCCCGTCATTCGAGAAAGCTATGCTGCTGAGCAGATTGAAATAGCTTTTAATCCCTTAGACGGGAAGTTCGAAGTTGCTGATGCTGCAATACGCAAAGACAAGACTTATATTCCTAATATCTCGGTGGTCTGGTCCAAGGACGCTGATATTTTTGAAATCACCGACAACTACCTTACCAATTTAGCAACGTCTCGAGATGTCTCTGTAGACGACACAAGGAAAGTACGTAAGGCGATTACCAGACTGCAACAGCTACTCAGTTTTCCTTTCACCGCACTGCAGTTAGCCGCCACTGTTGACGAAGAACAAGTTTCAGAAGTGTTTGTTCGCATTAACAGCGAAGGAAAGACTCTGAACCAGGCAGATTTTATACTTACCCTAATGTCGGTTTTTTGGGAAGAGGGGCGTAAAGAACTGGAAAGTTTTTGTCGTGCGGCAAAAGTGCCGACTGTCGGCAAGCCCTCACCCTTCAACCACTTTATACGACCAAAACCGGACCAATTGCTTCGTGTTGCTGTCGGAGTGGCGTTCCGTCGTGCTCGCCTTCAGTACGTTTATTCTATTCTGCGAGGAAAAGACCTCACTACTGAGGAATTTAGCCCCCAACGCCGTGACGCTCAGTTCGAGGTCCTAAAGCAGGCCCAAGCCCGTGTACTTAATCTGCAGAACTGGCACGACTTCCTAAAAGCACTACTGCAGGCGGGTTATCGCAGCGAAACCATGATCAGTTCTGAGAACAATCTATTGTATAGCTATGTTTTCTACTTGATAGGTAAAACGGAATTTAGCGTTGATGAACATATCCTGAGGAGGGTTATCGCACAGTGGTATTATATGGTCAATCTGACTGGACGCTACACTAGTTCACCCGAATCTAAGATGGAATTCGACCTTGCTCGCTTGCGCACGGTAAAGACGGCGGAGGAGTTTGTAGACACACTTCGGCAAGTTTGCGAATCGTTTCTTACTAGTGATTTCTGGTCCATTACCCTCCCTAACGAACTTGCTACAGCCGCTGCACGAAGCCCCTCACTCTTCGCATATTTCGCGGCACTGAACCTTCTCGATGCGAAAGTGCTTTTCTCACATCACAAAGTTTCTGATTTGTTGGATCCTTACACCCATGCCCATCGTGCATCATTAGAGAGACACCATCTTTTCCCCAAGGCTTATCTCAAGGAACAAGGAATCATCGATAGTCGAGATACCAATCAGGTAGCAAACTTTTCCATGATTGAGTGGGGCGACAACGCTAAGATTTCCGACAAGCCGCCGAAAGAATACGTTCCGGAGTTGAGCAAGCGCTATTCCTTACTCGAAATGGAACAGATGCGATACTGGCATGCTTTGCCAGACGGATGGGAGTTAATGGAGTATTGGGATTTCTTGAAGCAACGGAGGGAGATGATAGCCAAGGTGATATCAGATGCATATAAGTTGTTGGACAAGGGAGACGTGATTACAACCTCGGATACTATATCCATCGCAAATCTGGTAGCGCAAGGTGAAGGGACGTCTATAGAGTTTAAGGGTACTTTGCGGACAAATCTACACACAGGCGAAAAAGATCAACGGATGGAAATGGGTATTTTAAAAACCATTGCAGCATTCCTAAATTCACATGGCGGGAACCTTGTAGTGGGTGTGCTGGACGATGGAAGTCCTGTCGGCGTGGAAGCGGACAAGTTCGAAAATGATGACAAGATGCTCCTGCATCTTGACAACTTGGTCAAAGATCGCATTGGACCCCAACATTCCCTCAATATCCAGTCCCGTTTCGATGACTACGAGGACAAGAAAGTGCTGATAGTGGAGTGTAAAAAGGGAAAGGCACCAGTATTTGTGAAAGACGGGTCAATTGAAAGGTTTTTCGTTCGTGGCGGAGCGTCGACAGCAGAGCTCAGTGCAAGTCAGACCCAAGAATTCATTAAACAAAGATTTGTTTAAGAAAGGCGGCGGGCTCTGGTAGTGGCATCAATGCAGCTGTTCTATGGAGGGAGTGGTTCCCACCATGTGACAATTTAAGATAAGCGGCGAGTTCAATTTTAGCGTAGAGGTAATCGTGAGAAACGCGGTCCCGGGATATTATCAGCCTTCCAAGAATGAACTTAATGACATCTGGAAGGACTGTCGTTTTGTTTTTGATGCGAACGTTTTGTTGAATCTGTACAACTACGACAAATCAGCTAAAAATGACTTTCTGCACCTTTTGAGGTCCATTGCTGAACGAACATGGATCCCTCATCAGGTAGCGTTGGAATTCCAAAGGAACAGACTTAGACTTCTTGCGGATAGGAAAGGTATCTTTTTCCGAGCGTATAATGCAATTGACTCATGTTTTAATGGATTATCGAAAAAATTATCTGATATAGAGATCACAAAGCGTCACCCAACTATAAAGCTGGAAAAGCACATAAAGACGTTAGAAACAATAGGTGAAAAGCTACGAATTGAGCTTCAAAAACATGAGCAAGAACAACCAGGAGTCCGATCTTCTGATGATATTAGGGATGTACTCGATGAAATCTTTGAAGGCAGGGTTGGGCGGGTTCCAGATCAGTCCTATTTAGATGAATTATACAAAGACGGTGAGCACCGTTATAACAACAAAATTCCCCCAGGGTTTATGGACCGATCAAAGGACGCGGATTCGGATGGGGCAGAGTATTTTTACGCCGGCCTGCGATTTGAGAGGAAGTTTGGCGATTTGCTTCTCTGGAAACAGTTACTGGTGGAAGCGAAAGAAAAAGAATGGAACAGGCTTATTTTTGTAACCGATGATGCAAAAGAGGATTGGTGGCAAAAGGTTGATGCTCAAGGTGAAAAAATAATAGGGCCAAGGCCCGAACTCGTAGATGAGGTATATCGACAAACATCAGTGACTTTGTTTCAGATGTACAATTCTGCTGACTTCATGCGGGCGGCTAACGAATACCTGGGTTCGAAGATTGATGAATCAAGTATAGAGGAGGCTGGGAAAGTAGCGGCTGATCATCTGTTCCTCCAGATGTCTCACTACACCAACGAATATCAATCTCGATGGGATAGATTACAGCTTAAACAACATTTGTATCCTATTGAAAGCCAAGCATTAGAGACTGCGTGGAGAGACGCTGCTTTACACTTTAATTTCGTTGAATCCCGTACTGAACAAAACAAGTATAAGGTGTTCCATAACGAACTCAGAGCAGCAGGAGTCTGTCATCTCAATATTTTTGCTGTAAGGAATTCCGAAGTCGTTACAGTAAAAGAAATACAGGGCTATGATGCTGTGAATTCCCTTGTATATACTAATGTAGATGTGTTGAGGGGGCAGAAGTTCAATAATGATATGGAACTACAAGGATTTTTGTCTTTTATCACGGATCTACCGTTTTCATTGACGTTTCTTTAGTGCCATTACAGGAATCAGTGGGACGTAGGTTACTTTTGCAGTTCATTAAGGGGATCTGGGGTCAGGCTTGCAAAGTTGCAAAGTTGAACTAGCTTTGTCTAATGGCTCGCCGACAGAGGATACATTTTCCAGGTGCTCACTATCAAGTCATCCTGCGCGGCAATGACCGGCAGGACATTTTCTACGATGAGGTGGGCCGGTACCTATCAAGGATCATCCAGAACCTCGCCTTTAGGTACACCCGCTGGATAAACTCGCAAATAAGCAGAGTCGGGCACCTCTTCCAAGGACGGTACAGGACGATCCTCGTCGACGCTGACGAATACTTCCTTTGACGTCGTACATTCACCTTAATCCAATACGAGCCAATCTCGTAAAGGACCCCACCTCCTATCCGTGGAGCAGCCATCGTGCTTATGCTTGCAAAGAGATCCTACCGTGGTTGCGGACGGAACCCATCTTGGCCTACTTTGGCAGCAACTGCGTGATGTATGGGATGGACGCGCAACAGTGATGGTGTATGGTATGGACGTCGTTGAGCTGCTGAAGTCACCACAATACCATGAACTCACTAGGTCCGCCTGACGTCGCCCAATAGTTTGGTCTCAATTGCAGGGGTCGGTGAATCGAATCTAGGTATGTATGGGGCAACCTACCCTGCATCGGGAAATGGTGCACTCCTGTTTCCACATTTGAAAACTGAGGGAGGTGGTGTGTCCGCGAACCAGCGAGGCAAACATGATGTCTATTCTAAATCCTGAGATTTTAGAAGTTTTCGCTCGATCTTACGATCCACCTCACTGGATAATAGAGGATCTACTAACTTCTGGGGACGCTCAAGTGAGGTCGGCGTTGGACGCCGCTCTTAAGGGAATACCGGATGCTGCAATTGCTGACCTTGATCAAGACACGAATGCGAAAAGCGTTATAATGTTTCGCAGCAGCGATTATGCACTTAAGACGAAACTCTATTTAGTGAGTCAAGCCATTGAGAAGGAACTTCAACAGAGAAGGCTAACAGAAATCACTGCTTGTGATGGAAGTCGCTCCCAGCCTTATGACCACCCCGTACTCCGAGATATAGCTGTTGATGCAGAGGGCCTTATTCCGCTCTCGGCATTTAAAATTGATGGAGATGCATTATGTCTCAGTGGCCACGCTTTCTTCGTTTTGCCGGCAGTACCATCAACCAATTCAAATTACTGGCTTTTGCAAAACATTCAGCGACACGCTCTCGGCAATACTGTTAGTGTCAGACTGGATCCTCTGCTCCATGGGCCGGAGGCTGAGTTGGCTGGACATATTTACAGGATGGATGTCTATGGGAGGCCGCTTGATTGGGATCGGATACGAGCCCTGAGGGAGCCTGAGCACGGGCGATGGATGGCGGGGCCTCTTAGCCGAAAGAGCCTTTTCACGGATTATGCCTGGATTCCGCATGCCAACGAGGTTGATTTTATCTGTGAAGAACTGCCTCCCCTCTCAGAGGTAGATATCCGCGGGGCCAGGTATCTTCACGCCGTTTTTGACAAGCAAACGAACTGTCTCACTCATCTTGATGGAGCAATTCGCGCCTATACTAGTGAGGAGCTCGATCACCGCACAACTCTGCATGTCCGGAATGCAGGTAAAAGTGGTCAACGAGTTAAGGTGTTTCGGACTGATTTCCCGGTCGACCCCGCAGTGATGGGGGACATTGTGTCAGCTTTTTTTGTGTGGAATAACGATGTTGCCCGATATTTTAATCCTTCGCTCCCCGAACTCTGATTCCAACCCCAAAAACAAGGGAGTCTGTACCATAGGGGGACGTTGCTGAGATTTTGACATTTGATTGGTTGCAGCGAATATTTTCGCATGCCAAGGTTCGCTAGACTTGATGCGGTTGGTTTGCTGCAGCACGTGATGGTCCGCGGAATCGAGAAGTCCGACATCTTCCTCGATGACAAGGACCGTTACTCTTTCCTTGATCGTCTATCAACGCTGCAGGTGAAGACGGGTACCTCGTGCTTCGCCTGGGCGCTGATGACCAACCACTTCCATCTTCTGTGAGACCGGAAAAGTCCAAATTATCCTCCTTCATGCGCCGCCTACTCACCGGGTACGCGGTGACATTCAATCAAAAGCTTAACGCGCCGGCCATCTCTTTCAAAATCGTTACAAGTCCATCGCCTGCGAGGTAGAGCCTTACTTTTTTGGAACAGGTAGGCTACATTCACCTCAATCCTGTCAGGGCGCGCCTTGCATCGGATGCACATGCATATTAATCTGAAGCAGAGCGCCCGTCTTCCAAGTGCGCCGTCTGCCTGCTTAGGTACAGCAAAGGAATCGACCATGTCTCCGGGACTAACCCTTTTTATGTTGCTTATATTAATTCCGGCAGTCGGAATAGAGAAAAGTAGCGCCGAGCCAGTCGGTGCACCGGAAAGCACAGCGTTGGCGTCCCGCACCCTGGCCCGAGGCAAGACAACTGCTGAGGGGATAACTGATCCGACCTTGGGAATTCATTTCACAAAGGTCAATGGTGGTTGCTATCGGATGGGGGACATCCTTGGAGAAGGAAACCGGGACGAAAAACCGGACCATGAAGTGTGCGTGGATGATTTTTACCTTGCGCAGTATGACGTGACTTTGGGGGACTATCGTCGCTTTGTTCGGGCAACTGGGTACCAGACTGAAGCCGAAAAGGGGGGCGGTTGTGGGTTCTGGTCCGGGCAGAGGTGGGCGTACGATGCCGGCAGGAATTGGGGATCTCCCGGCTTCAGCCAGGACGAAAGTCATCCGGTGGTTTGCGTGTCGTGGAACGACGCCACTGCCTTCATCACTTGGCTGGAAAAAGCAAGTGGTAGACACTACCGGCTTCCCACCGAGGCCGAGTGGGAATATGCGGCACGGAGTGGAGGCAAGGCTGAAAGATTTGGAGGGTTTTCAGACGAAAAGGCACTTCATTTGTACGCAAACTTTTGTGATAGCAACTGCGACATGCCGTGGAAAAGTGCGACACAAAACGATCATTACCAGAATACGTCCCCAGTCGGAAGCCACCAGCCCAATGGCCTTGGTTTATACGACATGACCGGCAACGTGTGGCAGTGGCTGTCCGACTACTACGAGCACGGATACTATAAGCAAAACGTGCGGGTAAATCCAAAAGGCCCGGTGGCCGGCGAGAAACACACTTTGCGAGGCGGCTCGTGGGCATCGAAGCCGTACTACTTAAGAACGACAAATCGGTTCAGGAGCCTTCCGCTATACCGAACTTATGACACTGGTTTTCGCCTCGCTGTTTCTCCCTGAAAAAGCCATAGGGGGACGTTGCTGAGATTTTGACATTTGGTTGGCTGCTGCTAATGTTTTTGCATGCCAAGACTTGCCCGCCTTGATGCCGTCGGTGTCCTGCAGCACGTCATGGTCTGCGTTATCGAGAAGCGTGACATCTTACTCGATGACAAGGACCGCCACTCTTTCCTTCACCGTTTATCAACTTTACTCATCAAGACCAATACGGCATGCCTCGCCTGGGTCTTGCTGCTCGTAACTGATTTTGTAGTGGTCTGCGACAGCTTGTAGGCCGGAATCCATGGCGGCAACTCCCCCGACCGGAAAGCCGTAGACAACGTCCCCCAAGGGGTGATGAGAGGAGGTGGCAAGGTATGAGAGTGCTACTGGTGTTGATCTTGGTGCTGGTTGTTGCCGGTACGGCGGCGGCGAAGGATATCGAGGGGGTGAAGATCGAACCGCAGGTGGCGGTGAACTCCGAAACGCTGCAGCTGAACGGCAGCGGCATCAGGAAAAAATTCTTCTTCAAGGTCTACGTGGGCTCGCTCTACTCTGCGAAACGCCTGACCAGCGGATCGGAGGCGCTGCGCGACACCGGGGACAAGTTGATCAGGATGAATTTCGTGATTGCGAAAGTGGAGAAGGAAAAGATCATTGAGGCGTTCCAGGAGGGCTTTCGCAACAACACGCCTGAACTTGCCGATTCGGCGGAGGTGAAAAAGTTCCTGTCTCTTATCACCGATGACTTCAAACGCGGCGACCAGGTCGATCTCTTTCTCGGCGGCGACGGCACCGTGACCGGAAAGCTCAACGGCAAACACCTCGGCACCTTGGTGTCCCGTCCCCTCGCCACCGCCATCCTCGCCATCTATGTGGGCGAACATCCGGCGGACGCGAGTCTGAAAAAGGGGATGCTCGGCAAGTAAGAGCCGGAGCTGCTCGCATAAGGTCGGCATATAGATTTTTCGCGTGCTCTTTTAATTTCAAAAAATCAAGTTAATCTTGATGCAGCCATTGATTGTTCGGAGCGCGCATGCTTATAAGGCAACATCCCACACTGAGAAAACTCGTGCTGTTCCTGCTTTTTCTCGTATCCTTCAGTTTTGTACCCGTCTCCATATCGTCCGCAGCCGAACCGACCATAAGAATCGGTGTTCTGGCACACAGACCAAAACCTGAGACGGCAGCCCGATTCCAACCCCTCGCGCGGTACTTGCAAGAAGCCTTGCCCAACCGCGAGGTGCGCCTCGACGTATATTCCTACACCGAATTGGAAGCCGAACTGGCCGCTCACAGGCTCGATTTTGTCCTCACCAACCCGGGACATTACGTGCAGCTCAGGCACGCGAACGGCATGTCCGGTGTCCTGGCGACCATGATAGAGGACGAAGGGGAGACGGAAATTCACTCGTTCGGCGGGGTCATCTTCGCCATGGCCGACCGGGCCGATATCAGGAACATCACCGACGTCAAGGGGAAGCGCATCGCCGTCGTCGGAACCGGGTCGCTCGGTGGGTACCAGGCCCAGGCGTACGAGCTAGCCAAGAACGGGATCCGCCTTCCTGAGGATGGGAAGCTTATGGTTACTGGAATGCCGCACGATTCGGCGGTGGCTGCGGTCGTCGACGGCCGCGCCGACGTGGGCATGGTCAGGACCGGTGTCTTGGAGGAAATGGCGGCGGAGAAAAAAGTCGACCTCTCCCGGCTCAAAATACTGGACCGGAAAACCCTTCCCGGCTACCCGGTCATCACCTCCACGCCGCTCTATCCGCAGTGGCCATTCGTGGCGCTCCCCCAAGCGGACCAGGATACGGCGCGCCAGGTGGCCGCTGCGCTTCTTGCCATGAAGCATGAGAATAGGCCCAACGGACTGCATGGCTTCGCGGTTCCGGCGGACTACGCTCCGGTGGAGGAGCTCTTGAGAGAGCTCCGCATGCCGCCGTTTGAGAACTCCCCTTACTTCACCTTCCGGGATGTCTGGGCCCGTTACGGCAAGGAGATGGCGGCCCTCTCCATCGGCGGGCTCATGATAGCCTTTCTCGGGGTGCGCCTGATCGTCGCCAACCGGAAGCTGCAGGAGAGCGAACTCCGCTACCGGACCGTGGCGGATTTCACCTCGCACTGGGAGTTCTGGCAGGCGCCAGACGGGGCGCTCAGGTACATCTCCCCTGCATGCGAGGATGTGAGCGGCTACTCCGCGGAGGAGTTCTACCGGGACCCGGAACTGCTGACGAGGATCCTGCACCCAGACGACGTCGCCGCTTACGAAGACCAAGTGCAGCACGTGTCCGGGGACGGGAGCCCGAAACCGATCGACCTGCGCATCGTACGCAAGGACGGCACCGAGCGCTGGATTTCCCACAGCTGCCGGAGGGTGTCGTCAGGCGATGGAAGGAGTCTCGGGCGGCGCGCCTGCAACCACGACGTAAGCGACAGGAAGCTCGCGCAAATGAGGCTCTCCGACAAGGTGACGGAGCTGGAAGAGAGCATGGCAAAGGTCAAGCACCTCGAAGGGATCATCCCTATCTGCATGCATTGCAAGAACATTCGCAACGACAAGGAAAGCTGGCAACAGCTGGAAACCTATATAAGCTTGCATACGGACGCCATGTTCAGCCACGGCATCTGCCCCTCCTGCAAGGACAAGTTCTACGGAAACTCAGCGTCGTTGACCTGTTAAAGGCCCATTGCCGGTAACTGTTCCAAAACCGGCACGTGTTCCAGCTTGGACCGCCCTCGCTGTTCCGTTTTATTCCACTCCATCAGACGTTCCTTTCCTATCTCGTCACACCCCCCTGACTAACTCCCCTTTGTTTACACAGAGTAACGTCCATTCCTGACTGGAATAGCAACAACCAGCCCGATGTAGGTACGGCAGTTGCTATAAAAGCATTCTATTTAACTGTATGCGCAATATTGTACCGAGAGACTGGATTCAATGAAATGCTTAAAACGATAGAAGTTGAGCAAAACGCATCCGGATATTGTCATACAAAAACAGATTTTTAACATGTGAACCAGCAGCGTTTGTTACAGAAACTCTGCTTTTACATACTTTCAGCAACTGTAATGCAATCAATAAAACCAGGAGGGGAAAATGCAGAAAGGCAAAATAACAATGCTGGCTGCGGTTTTGGCTGTCGCAGCGAGCGCGCAATCTGTGCAGGCTTTCGACATAGGCGGGGCCAACGGGTGGAAGTTTTCCACGGACGGCTTCCTCAACGTCTTCGCCACGTACGAGTCGGTCGGGCGGCGCCCGGCTGGTGTCATCGGCGGCGAGATCGGCGGGGACCAGACCGGTACCGGTGAGGTCCAGCAGCAGTTCCGGGTGAGGACGGGTCTTCTGCCGGTGGGCGTCGGCCTCAACATCCAGTCTCCCACCACCAACGGCGTGGACTACGCGGTGCGCCTGGGTCTCTACCCGCAGGTGCAGAACAACGGCGGCAGCCGCACCGACCTCTCGCCCAACATCGATTTCCGCGAGATCAACATGACCGCGACTGGCAGCTTCGGCCAGGTCCTGGCCGGCCGCGCCATCAACCTGTACCAGGCCAAGAACATCCTCACCGACATGACCCTGTTCGGGGCGGGGGTGATCGGGCCGGTGGACAACGGGCCGACCATGGGACACATCGGCTACGGCTACCTCTACCCCAATTTCGGCGCGCAGTTCAGGTACACCACTCCGGAGGTGAAAGGCTTCAAGGTCGCCGTCAGCGTGAACGACACCAACAACATCGGTGCAGCCACTGTCCGCAACGTGCCGCGCCTGGAGAGCGAGATCTCCTACGTGAACGGCTTCACCGGCGGCAAGTTCCAGGCATGGGTTTCCGGGTTGTACCAGCAGGCGAGTTTCTCGTCGGCCGAGACGGTGACCGTGCCGGTAACGCTGAACCCGGACGGGAGCATCACGCCTGAGCACACGGTTCCGGCGGTACGGCCGGGCGGTCACGTCACTTCACTCGGCGGCGCGGGGGGCGTCCAGCTCGACCTTGGCGGTCTCCAGTTGCTCACTTCCTGCTATGGCGGCAAGGCACTGGGGATGCTGGGCATGCAGGGTGCGGACGCGCTGTCCGCGGACGGCAAGGAGAGAACCAACTGGGGCTTCCTGAACCAGGCGACTTACCAAGTGACACCGGTGGTGAAACTGGGCCTCAACTACGGCCAGAGCAGGGCTGAGCAGGCAGGCAACGACACCGACCTGAACATACAGAAGCAGCAGGCGGCGGTGGTCGCGGTGACCTACAACGTGACCCCGTTTGTCCAGGTCATCGGCGAATACACCTGGGCGCAGGACCGTTGGTTCAACGGCGCCACCCAGGACGCCAACATCGGCGCCATCGGCACCTTTATCTACTGGTAGTTCAGCGGGGCAGGCAATACTACCCTGTGATTCAACGAGGGCGCATCCCATTTCGGGGTGCGCCTGTTTTCTTTCCAGGCACAGAATGATAGGGTAAAGGGAGGGTCAGAGTTTGGCCCTGCTGCGGCATCGGTGGCGATGACACAAGGAGAAGTGACTATGGAAAAGCCGGCAAAGAATACGATCTGCCTTTGGTACGACGGCGACGCTGAAGAGGCGGCGCGCTTTTATGCGGAGACCTTTCCGGATTCATCGGTCGACGCGGTGCACCTGGCGCCGGGCGACTACCCGTCCGGGAAGAAAGGGGATGTATTGACGGTGGAGTTCACCGTGATGGGAATCCCTTGCCTGGGGCTCAACGGCGGGCCTGAGGTGAAACACAACGAGGCCTTCTCGTTCCAGGTCGCCACCGTAGACCAGGAGGAAACGGATAGGTACTGGAACGCCATCGTGGGCAACGGCGGTCAGGAGGTCGTGTGCGGCTGGTGCCGCGACAAATGGGGCATCTCCTGGCAGATCACGCCGGTGGTGCTGACCGAGGCAATAACGGATCCCGATCCCGCAGCAGCCAAACGCGCCTTCGACGCGATGATGCAGATGGTCAAGATCGATATCGCTGCCATCGAAGCTGCGCTGCGGGGGTGATTGGCTTGGGGACACCTTTTGTCTTGTGATCCATTTCCCCTCCTGCCCCTCCGGAAGTTTCAGCTTTGGGTGTCCTCTACCGATCTCTTGCCCGCGTCCCAGTCGGAAACTGCCGCGAGCCAACTGGCCACGGAGACGATGTTGAGACCGTACAGGCCCCAGGCGGCGAAGTTCCAGGCCTCGGAAAGCAACAGCAGGCTGATGGCGGTCGATATGGTGGCCGTGATGACGCGCAACTTGTGCAGATCGAAGCAGGAAAAAACGGTATAGGCGAGGGAGCCGATCACCAGGATATAGCTGACATTCCCGATCTGCTTCCCCACGACGTACACGTTGAAACCCACCTTTACCAGCGGCATGAACCAGAGCACCATTCCCACGACGCCCAGAGCAACTCCTATCGCTTTGCCTCTCATGCAGTCCCCCTTGGCTGCGGCAGTGCCGCAACGGATGGCATCGTTTCTTGAGCCGGAGCGGCTCCCCTCGTGGCTCTGGTGCTGCAAAGACCGGTACAATCAATGAACTAAATGAAAGTATCCTAATGCTTCACAATGTCAATGCGCGAAGGAAGAAGAGTGGCGGGCTGCGGTGGCGGAATGGGGACAGAGAGAGTGCGGGCAACAAAAAAGGCACCCGGAGTAAGCCGGGTGCCCTGGTCGATCGGGAGGAAGGTCAGTAGCCGGGACGATGCCTCACCACGCGGCGGTACTCCGGGCGGTAGACCCGGCCGTCGTAGTGGCGCCGGTCGCGCACGTAGCGCCGGTACTCGACATCACGGTAGTGCCGTATGTTGACTACTTCGTAGCGCACGAACAGTTGTGGGTACGCCCGACGCGGGACGTAGCTCCAGGGACCGTTATAGTAAGCGCCGCGGTACCAGTTGCCGCCGTAGAAGTAGTAATATTCGTTGCCGCTGTAAATGAGGTCATAGGGAACACCGACGGCGACGTAGGCGTTCAACTGCGGCGAGTACACGAACTCGGGCGGCTCGGCCTCGTACTCCTCAGGGGCCGGCACCATCACTTCTTCGGGCGGCGGAGGCGCAACAACCGGCGACTCGGCTACCGGCGGCGGAGGAGGAGGTGCCACGCGGGCAGGAGGGGGCGGGGCAGGGCGGGCTGCGACCACGGTCCTGGTTCCCGGGACCTGGTTGTTGTAGGTGTACATGCACTGGACATAGGCGTTGTCGTACATGCGCTGCGCCTGCGCGCCGTAGACCTGGGAAGAACCGGAGCCGGCGGCGGTCCCGAACAGGAGCCCGGTTGCGGCGCCGATGGCGGCCCCGGCACCCGTGTTGCCCGAGGCGGAACCGAGCACTGCGCCCACGCCGGTGCCGACCGCGGTACCCACGACGGCGCTGGTCGCCACGTTCTTGTCGTAGGTTTCCTGCACCGGCGAGCCCAGCTGGGAATTGGCCCACTGGCGGCAGGTGGCGTCTTCCTTCATGAAGGTCTCGAAGGACTTGCCCTTGGTGGGAAGGACCTTGACGCTGGGGCCTGTGGGCACCGTCACGCATCCCCCCAGGGCCAGAAGCACTAAAAGTGACGAAATCCGTCTTTTCATTGTTACCCCCTTCTCTGTCGCTCTGCCTTCCGGTATGCGCCCGGATCAGGCGGATTCCTCATCGCACATCATTACCTTACTCATGAAATAGGGAAGCAATGTGGCAGAAATGAGGAAAGTGGTGCTTACGTGGTGTGTCAGGCACTGTTCTCCTGTGCCTGGTAGGATCCGCGTCCCGACCTGATCCTGCGCACCACCATCGGTACCAGGAGCATGAGTGCCAGGATGATCCACATGGTCGTGTCCGGGTTCTTGATGTACTTGTTCAGGCGTAGTGTAGTGAAGGCGATGACGGCGAAGTAGAGCATATCCCCCGCAATGGCGAAGGCCCACCCCGCCACGAAGCCGTGGCCGGCGGCAAGCGCGGAGGCCCGCCCGGTCATGGGATCGACGCCGAAGGCGATCATGATCAGCGCGACCGGCCCGGTCGCCGTAACCTGGAACTGGGCGGCGCTGCGGGCGTTGGCAGCCCGTATGGCGGCGCTGACGCGGCGCAGCAACGGGATCTTGCCGCAGACGAAGGCGATCACGCGCAGTAACGGTTCGAACGCGATGGCAAGGATGACGTCCGAGACGAGGTAGAGGAGCGTGGTGACCGGCCAGGCCAGCCCCTTCGCCTTGGCGAGGAGCACACCGGCCGGGATGCCGCCTCCCACGGGGATCAGGAACAGCTTCAGCACCGACTGCATGGCGGAAGTCGTCGGGAGCCAGTCGAGGAGGATCTTGAACAGGTGGGGAATGGTTTCTGTCATCGGGTTGGTACGCACTCTGATGTCGGTTTCGGAGCATCGTACCTTAAAGAAGGAGGGAACCGCAACTGCTTTCCCCGTGGGTGACGGACTAAAGACCGCCGACCAGGGTGAGGGTAACCTGGCCTACCTTCATGGTGCTGGTTATCTTCACGGGGATCCTGCGGCTGTCATCGGTAAACCAGAAGGTGGTATTGCCGACCTTGGCCTCCTCGCCATTGTGCCTGAGCCGGGAGGTGACCATCACGGTCTTGAATTTCCCGAGCGGCGTTTTTACTTCCTGTCGCTGCACCACCCGGACTTCCGTGTTCCACAAGTGCTTGGTGTCGTAGATCTCGAAGGAGAGGGAGCGCCCCGGGGGTAGATCGCTGGCGCGGATGAAGTAGATGCTGGAGAGGCTGTCGTAGGTGCCGGGGGTAATGGGATCGGTCTGTTCGATCTTTTTCAACAGGTCGACACTGTTGGCCCTGAGCGTGGTGAAGTTGAAGGTCGCTTCCCGCGCGGCCCGGTAACTCCCCTCCCGTTTGTTCTCCCGGAAGAACTTCGGCTTGCCGGCGCGGGTGATGACGGATTCGATCCGGTCATCGATCTTGAAGAAGGCGGAGACGACGCCAGTCGACCGGATAGTATTGGTAAGGCGGAGTTCGTCGCCCTGGGGGGTGACTTCGAGAATTGCCGAGCCGGCCTTGATGCCGGACCAGGTCGCCTCGTAGATCAGGCGCTCGGGGATGGGAAAGGCCGCGGCCGGTACAGCCGCGAGGACGAGGACAAGGATGGTGCATATCTGGATGCGGAGATTTTCCATCCCTAGAGGGTACAACAATATTTAAATTTTTTAACCTAAAAGGTTCAGGCTTCGGCAACCCGGGGCGTGGTGCGGGCCAACTGGTGATACCAGTCGCAGGTTTCCGCTTTCACGCCACACTGAAGGCAGGGATTGCCGCCGGTCCGGAACCAGAGGTAGACAAACTGGTGGGAGTTGCTTACTGCTTCGCAACTACTACCGACATAGTCGCTCATTGTTATTCTCATAGATCACCTCCTCGATGACAACAAGAGTACTGTCTTGTGCAGTCATTGCATCATTTCGGTCAAAAAAAATAATCCATGAGATGAATATTCGATTCAGTATTTTAAGAATGAAAAAAAGATCTATCGGTAGCAATAGATCATTGTGCTGTGCATGTTCAAACAGAAAACGGCAGGAGCCTCCCGGGCATCCTGCCGTTTTCCTGCTTTGGTGTGATGACGACTGTCTAGATGTCCCAGTTGTCGATCTTCATGGTTCCCTTCTTGGCCAGGTTCACCTGCATCTTGAAAACGCGGTCCAGAAGCTGCGGCTCGTGGCCGGCCTTCCTGCCCAGGCAGTCGTGCGCGGCGCGCTCGAAGTAGTCGGCGAGGAGCGGCTTGTAGTCGGGGTGCGCGCATTTCTGGATGATGAGCTTGGCGCGGCTCTTGGGATCGAGGCCGCGCAGGTCGGCGAGACCCTGCTCGGTGACCAGGACGTCGAGGTCATGCTCGGTGTGGTCGACGTGCGGCACGTGCGGCACGACGCAGGTGATGCCGGTTGGGTCGGTCTTGGTCGGGCGCGCCGACGGCGTGTGCATGATGGAGAGGTAGGCGTTTCTCAGGAAGTCGCCGGAACCGCCGATGCCGTTGATCATCCTGGTGCCGCCGACCAGGGTCGAGTTGGCGTGGGCGTAGATGTCGAACTCGACCGGGGTGTTCATGGCGATGCAGCCAAGGCGGCGGATCGGCTCGGGGTGGTTGGCGATGGAGAGCGGACGCATCATCACCTTGTTCGAGTACTTGTCCCAGTTGCCGTAGAAGCGCTTGAAGCCGTCCACGGAGAAGGAGAGCGACACGGTGGAGGCGAAGTCGAGCTTGCCGGAGTCGAAGAAGTCGAGCATGGTGTCCTGCAGCACTTCGGTCCAGACCTTCAACTCGGTGAAGGGGCCGTTGGCCAGGCCGCCGATGACGGCATTGGCGATGGAGCCGACCCCGGACTGCAGCGGCAGGAGGTTTTTCGGCAGGCGCCCGGCCTTCACCTCGGCGGAGAAGAAGTCGATGATGTGCGCGGCGATCGCTTCCGAGGTGTCGTCCTGCTCGCTGAAGGCGCGGCCGTTGTCCGCCTTGTCCGACTCGACGATGGCGACGATCTTGTCGTTATCGACGCGGACGTAAGGGGAGCCGGCGCGGTCGTCGACGCGGCAGATGAGGTACGGGAGGCGGTTGGGCGGGGTGATCGGCTCGACGATGTCATGCAGACCTTCGAAGTTGGGGATCGAGGTGTTGATCTCGATGATGATCTTGTCGGCGATCTGAACGATCTCGGGCACGGCGCCGCAGGAGGCGGTGAGGACGAGGTCGCCGTTTTCGGTGATGGCGGAGCACTCGATGATGGCGAGGTCGAGCCGGCCGCCGTTGTCCTTGGTGTAGAAGCCGTAGCCCAGATCCTGCGCGAACATGGAGAGGTGCTTGTCACCCATGCGGATGCGCCCCTCGTTGATGCCGGCCTGGATGTTCTTGCCGGTCTGGTAGGGCCAGCGGCGGTCGATCATGTCCAGCGAGGCCCAGCGGTCTTCGGTCTCGACGCCGACGGAGGCGCCGATGAAGAGGTTGAATCTCAGTTTGCCCTGCAGCTGGTTCTTCTCGACGTGGTCGGCGAGGGCGATGGGTACCGCCTTGGGATAGCCGGCGGGGGTGAAGCCGGACCAGCCGAGGCTCATGCCGTTTTTGAACATCGGTATTACCTGGTCGACGGTGGTGATCCGGGAGTGAAGGCTGGACTTTCTGATCCTGTTGTGCAATTCAGACATTAATCTGGATCCTCCTTTGCTGATGTGATCCCGTGCTCGCGACGGGAAGATTAATAAGCGTTATCGAACGATCGTTCGGGCGAATACAACATAACAGTACGATGTTTTATTTGCAATATAGAATTGGTATTTGGCGGGCTTTTTTGCTAATGTTGGCGCGCGCAAATCAATCGGCCGGGGTAGGCAATGGAAAAAACGGAGTGCAACAAGAAGTTATTGGATGTGGCGACGCAGCTCTTCTCGGAGCGGGGGCTGCACGGCGTGAGCATCCGTGAGCTTTCCCAGGCGGCAGGAGCGAGCATCTCGATGATCTCGTACCATTTCGGGGGGAAGGAAGGGCTTTACTCCGCGGTGCTGCAGCGGCAGTTCGCCTGTTTCGCGGAGATTCACGCCATCAGGGAGCGGGTGAGCGACCCGGTGGAGATGGTGGAGAGCTACCTGCGCTGGACCTTCCGCAGGCACCGGGACAACCCGTACCTGCTGCGCTTCTACACCAGTGAGCTAACCAACCCGACGGCTTTTTTCAGCACGCTGGTCATGCCGGTCATCGACGAGGTGATCGTGATCATGGCGCAGGCGATCGAAGAAGGGAAACGGCAGAAGAGGTTCCGTGAGGATGTGGACCCGACCAACGCGGCGCTGGCGCTGGCGGGGATGGTGAATTACTTCTTTTTGAGCAGCCTTGCCACCGAGAACCTGATCAGCCACTCGCCGGAGCGGGACGAGGACCTGGTGCAGCAGTACTTGAGGATCTTCACCTGCGGGGTGGGCGCCTGAGACTTCCCCCCCCCCCCCGATCTTCGGCTCGTATCGGAGGGATTTAACGAAATCTCATCAACAAAATGGAGAAGACGGCTTGCCATGCGGCAGCCGCTACCGGGGCGTTTCGAACTGAGACGCCCCTTTTTCTTTGCCGGTCTGCGGCTACCAAAAAGCCGCGCCAGACAGGCCTCGGCGCGTAAAGCCGAACCGGGAAACAGGGCAGCCCAGCGGCAGTCGACATCCGCCTTGTCGTCAGCTGCCGGTCTGCGGAGCAACGGACAGGCGGGAAGGAACACTCATTGACTTAGTTAAGCTATACGGTAGTTTTGATTAAACGCCGTCTGTTGAACTGTCACGAAATGGGAGTTTTCCTGTCATGATACCTGTAACGGCATCCCGAACAAGTGTCAGAAGAGTAAAATCCTTTCCTTCAACCAGTAACGACAATTTTCGCCTCTTTTTCACCAAGGCTTCTCTCCCCGCAGTACTCACCAAGCTTCCGGAGCATACATTCATCGATGCCAATCACGCCTTCCTCAAACTCTTCGGCTACACCAAGGAGGAACTGAGGGGGAGGACTTTCGTGGACGTCTGCATCAGCAGGGAAGCGGAGGAGTGGGGCCCGGTGCTCGCTGCACTGGCCAGGCGCAGAAGTGTCGTCAACCTGGAGCAGACTCTCTACGCCAGGTCGGGACAGCCGGTCACGGTGCTCACCAACGTGAATGTAATCACCATGGCCGAGGGCGAGTACGCCCTGACCACGCTGCAGAACATTACGGAGCGCAAGCGCACCGAGGAAGCGCTGCGGGCCGGGGCGGCGCGGCTAAAGCATGCCTACCAGGCGGCGCATGCCGGCGCGTGGGAGTGGAACACGGCCACCAACGAAACCGTCTGGAGCGAAGGGCTCTGGAAGCTGTACGGGCTTTCCCCGCGCAGTTGCAAGCCGTCGTACGACTCCTGGCGCCGGGCGGTTCATCCTGAAGACCGCGACCGGATCGAGCAGACCGTGCGGGAAGCGGTGCGTTCCAGGGGGGAAATCGAAGTCGAGTGGCGGGTCTGGGACCAGGAGGAGAGCGAGCGCTGGCTCTTGTCACGCGGACGGCCTCTAACCGAGGACGGGCCGATCTACATCGGCGTCGTGTTCGACATCTCCGAGCAAAAGATGGTGGAGCGGGAACTGCTGCAGTATCGCCGCCACCTGGAGGCGCTGGTCGAACAGCGGACGAGGGAGCTTGAGGAGCGCAACGCGGCGCTGCTTAAAGAGGTGAGCGAGCGCAAGAAAACCGAGGAAGCGCTGCGCCGCAGCGAAAGCCGCTACCGCGACCTCTTCGAAAACAGCATGGACGCGATCCTCGTGGCCGGCCCGAACGGCACCATCCTGGCCGCCAACGGTGCTGCCTGCGACATGTTCGGCATGACGGAGGCGGAATTCCGGGCCCGGGGCCGCAAGCCGCTCATCCACCCCGAGGAGCGGCGCCTGATGGGCTTTCTCAGGGAGAGGGCGGTACTGGGCAAGGTGAGACGCGAGCTTACCTGCCTGAGGAAGGACGGTACTCCCTTCATCGCCGAGATAAGCTCGGTGCTGCTGGACGATTCAGGCGGCTCCTTCGTGAACCTGCGTGACATCAGCGAGCGCAAGCGGCACGAAGAGAAGATCACTGCCCTCAACGCGGGACTGGATCAGCGGGTCAGGGAAAGGACGGCAGAACTGGAGGAGGCGATCCGGGAGCAGGAAGCCTTCAGCTATTCGGTATCGCACGACCTGCGTGCGCCGTTGCGGCACATAAACAGCTACAGCTCCATGATCGAAGAGGATTACGGGGAACAACTGTGCGCAGAAGCAAGGACCTACCTGCACCGGATCCAGGGCGCCTCGAGCAGGATGGGATCGATGATCGACCAGCTGCTGGAGCTGTCGAGAATGAGCCGGGCAACCATGGTGTTCGACTCGGTCGACCTGAGCGAACTGGTGCGGCAGGCACTGCGGATGTTCCGCGAGACCGAGCCGCAACGCGAGGTGGAGGCCGTGGTGCAGGAGCAGGTCATGGCCTGGGGTGACCGCTCCCTGTTGCGGCAGTTGATTGAGAACCTGATCGGCAACGCCTGGAAGTACACCGCCAAAAAAGAGCAGGCTCGTATCGAATTCGGGACCTGCGAGAAGGAGGGAGAGCAGGTTATCTTCGTCCAGGACAACGGGGCCGGCTTCGACATGGCCTATCGGCACAAGCTCTTCCGGGCCTTTGAAAGGCTGCACGGCTCCGCCGAGTTCGACGGGGCGGGGATCGGACTGGCGACTTCGCACCGGATCGTCAAGCGGCACGGGGGAAGGATCTGGGCCGAAGGCAAGGTCGGTGAGGGGGCCACCTTTTACTTCACCATCCCGGGGAAGAGGGACGTGGAGGACCTGCCGAAGGGCGAACAGGCCGATTGAAAGGGCGATCTGCCGCCGGCCTAGCGGTCACCTGGCGGAAGCTTGGGACACTCAAGCGTGCAGCGGTCGCAGCCGCCGGGGCAGGGCTCGAGGTGCACCAGGATGTGGCTGTAGGGTAGCCGCTGCTCGATCTGGGCGGTGATCTCGTGGCTCAGCGTGTGCGCCGCCTCCACGGTCATCTGCCGGGGGACCACGAGGTGCATGTCGATGTAGCGCAGGTGTCCCGATTTGCGGGTGCGCAGCTTGTGGTACTCGATGAGGTGCTCGCGGTAGTGCTCCAGCACATCGTGGATGACCGCCTCCTCTTCTTCCGGCAGTTTCACGTCGAGGATGTGGAAGAACGCGCTCTGGGTCAGGTCCCAGGCCGCCTTGATGATCATGAGCGCGACCACGATGGCGACCAGCGGGTCGAGCATCGGGATGCCGGTGAGCTTGATGGCAACCAGTCCGCCCAAGACGCCGGCCGAGGTGTAGACGTCGGTGCGCAGGTGCATGGCGTCGGCTTCCAGTGCCACCGAGTCGGTGGCGGCGGCGACGTTCAACAGGTGTCGGGAGACGAGGTAGTTGGCGATCGCCGAGACGGCCATAACCGCCGCACCCAGCCCCAGCCCCTCGATTTCCACCACCCCGGCGCGAAGCTTTTGGACCGCCTCCCAGATGATGTAGAAGGCGGCGCCGAAGATGAGGACGGCCTCGATGGTGCCGGCGACGTTCTCGATCTTGCCGTGGCCGTAGTGGTGGTCCTCGTCGGCGGGCTTGCCCGACTCCCGCACCGAGTACCAGGCGATCCCCGCGGCGACGAGGTCGACGCCGGAGTGGACCGCCTCGGACAGCACCGAGACCGATCCGGTGATCATGCCCACTGCCAGCTTGGCCACCACCAGCGTCGCGTTCGAGGCCACCGATAGCCGGGCCGCTCCCCTTTTCAATGCATCGTGTTCTGCTGAAACCATTTCCCCTCTACCTCTGGCCACTGCGGGTTCCCTGCAGCACTAAAAAAGGCCTCGGATTCCCGCGGCCTTTTATCTGTGCTTAAGCGCTACCTTGCCAACACGGTTCTATACAACTCCCGCCGTGCGATGTCAACCCCTGCCCAGGACCTCCCTGGCCCGGTCAGCCTGGTTGGGGAAGAGGTCCTCAGGGACGGCATCCTTTCCCAGCTGCTTGCGCACCATGTAACGCGCACATCCCTCGAAATTGTCATTGCAGTACATCATCTTGAACACGGTGCTGGTGGACGGCATGTTGGACATCTTGTCGTTGAAGAAAATGCATCCGGACAAAAGCTCGCAATCAGGCATTACTCTCCTCCTCAGTTTCTGACAAAGGTACACCTCGCGGTGTGGTGACCGACGCAGGTAAACCCGCGCAAGTCATGCGGCAATATATACCTTTGCTTTTTTTGCTGCAATAGGATTTTAAGAGGAGGCTAAGGGATATTTGGGAACCCTGCGGGCGCTGATCAAGCTGGCGAGGGTGACGGAGCCGAGGATGAGCGCGCCGCCGACCAGGGTGTTGGCGGTTGGTGCTTCACCGAGGACCAGGAAGACCCAGACCGGGTTGAACACCGGCTCGATGACGGCCAGGAGGTTGGCGGTGACGGCCGAGATCCGTTTTATACCGTAGGAAAAGAAGAACGCGGCCAGGCCGATCTGCACCACGCCGAGGATGAGGATGCTGCCGATCCCCTTGGCGGTGAAGACAGGGAGGGGGAGGAAGACGGCAACGCCCAAGGCGACCAGGGCGGCCACGGCGTGGGAGGCCATGAACGACTGCAGCGGGTCTCCGTCCTTTTGCATCCGGGTGAAGATGAACATCAGCGCAAAGGTGAAGGCCGAGGTGAGGGCCATGAGGTTGCCGAGGAGCTGTCCCGGAGAAAGGCGGTCCAAAAACAGCACCACCATGCCGACGAGGGTCATGACCAGGGCGAGCACCTGCTCGCGGTACAGGTGCTCCTTGAGGAACACGACGCTGAAAATGGCGGTGAACACGGGTGCCAGGTACTGCAGCAAAATGGCGTTGGCCGCGGTGGTGGTCTTGTTGGCAGCGACGAACAAAAGCATGGTGGCCGCGTTGGCGAGGGCGGCGCCAAGGAGCGGACGGGACCACTTGAGACGCACCGTGCCGACCAGGGCAAAAAGGAACAGGAAGGCGATCAGGCTCCTCAATCCGGCGATGAGAAAAGGGTTCCAGTTTAGGATCTTGATGAACAGGCCGGCGAGGCTCCATAAAAAGCCGCAGATGACCATGGCCAGGGCGCCGGTGAGGGCAGGTGAAAATCTGCTGTGCATGTCGTGACCTTGCTACGGTGGAGGTGAGGCGACAGGTTAAGGTAGTGGCCGGGGGATGTCAAAGGGTAAATGGGGTGAAAGCACAGGCAAAGGGGGGAATCCTGGCCACGTGTAGCGCTAGGGAGCGGCACCCAACAATCCGCGAAATTCCCAGGTGAACCTTCACAAAGGGAAATGCGCACCGGGAGCGCTTTGTGGGGCAGCCATCCTGCCGAGCACGTGAAATTACGCCGGACAGGGGGGGCTCGATTTATATTGGTTACCGAGAGCAAAGCCGCTACAATCGCGGACGGGCCGAGCGGAAGGACGCCGACGGCGCTGTGGAGGCGGCAGATGCATGAAACTGTTACGACAGCAGACCTGAACCTGTTTCGGCACACGGTCCTCGACCACTACCGCAGCCAGGGGCGGCGCCTCCCCTGGCGGGAGACCCACGACCCGTACGCCATCCTGGTGTCGGAGATCATGCTGCAGCAGACCCAGGTGGACCGGGTGCGCGACAAGTACCTCGAGTTCCTGGCGGTATTCCCCACCTGGCAGGAACTGGCCGAGGCGGAACTCTCCCGCGTGCTGTCGCTTTGGCAGGGGCTGGGCTACAACCGGCGGGCGGTATCGCTGCAACTGTGCGCCCGTGCAGTGCTGGAGCGCTTCGCAGGAACGCTTCCGTGCGAGGTGGCACAGCTGGAGTCGCTGCCGGGCATCGGCCCCTACACCGCCCGCGCCGTCGCCGCCTTCGCCTTCGGCATCGCCACTCCCTTCATCGAGACCAACATCCGGTCCGTCTTCATCCACCACTTTTTCCCGGACAGCGAGTCGGTGCGCGACGCCGAGATCCTTCCCCTGGTCGAGCTCACCCTGGACCGGGACGACCCGCGCCAATGGTACTACGCGCTGATGGACTACGGCGCGTCCCTCAAGCGCGGCCGGGCCAACCCGAGCCGCAAGAGCGCACACCACGTGCGCCAGTCGCCGTTTCGGGGCTCCAACCGCGAGCAGCGCAGCCTGATCTTGAGGGCGATCCTGGCCGAGCCGGGGGTGCCCCTGGGGCGGTTGGAGGAAAAGCTCACCCTGGAAGGAGCGCTGCTGGCGCGCAACCTGGCACAGCTCGAGCGGGAGGGTTTTATCAGGCAGGAAGATGGCAGGTTCTGGATCCGCTGACACTTAGGTGTGAGTTGCAAATGAGATTCGGCAAGGTAGACTAGTCTCTGCCGCTGGTACTCCTAACTGCTGCCACGCCTGCGGAAACTCCTATCTCGTTCTTCCTGATAGAGTTCAAAATCTACTCATTGTCAGTAACCTCGGGGTGCATGATCAGCTCCTGAGTGTGCACTGAAGGAGGAACGCTTGGACGAAGTGCCTACAAAGAAGAAGGTTCTACTGGCACTTCTGCTCCCGTTCCTGGCCTGCGCGCTCCAGTTGCTGCTCTGGAATTACTTGCAACCATTCGCCTACCTGCTCTTCTACCCCGCCGTCTATCTCAGCTCCCGCCTGGGAGGCAAACGGGCTGCCGTCGCCGCCACCGTCATCTCCGCACTGCTCATCATCTATGTCTTCATCCCGCCGCCGTTCTCGCTGCTGCTGTACCAGCCGAGCCACCTCGCCTCGGTTCTCGTTTTCGTCGTTATGGGCATCCTGTTCGGCTATTTGCACGAGCGGCTGCAGACGGCCCTCGACGGCGAGACGGACGCACGCGCCGAGGCAAGCAGCTCCGAGGCGAAGCTGGCTGAGGCGCGCATCGAGCTCCTGGAGATGGAGCGGCGCATGGCCGAGGAGCGTCTACAGGAAACGGAAGAACAGTTCCGCATCATGTTCATGGAGTCGAGCGTCGGCGAGGCAAGGCTCGAGCCCGTCAGCGGCAGGTTTCTCAAGGTCAACCCCGCCTTCTGCCGCATGACCGGCTACCAAGAAACGGAACTGCTGGACATGGACCTGTTCGCCGTGACCCATCCTGAGGACCGGCAGACCTGTCGGGAGAGCCTCGGCAGCCTGGGCGGGAGCCGACGTGAGGCGGTGCAGACGGAACTCGGCCTGCTGAGACGGGACGGCGCGTCGATCTACTGCCAGACCACGCTCAACCTCCTGCCCAGCGGCGGCGGAGCAAGCTCGGTGCTGGCGGTGCTCCAGGATGTTTCCGCGCGGCGCCAGGCCGAAGAGGCCCTGCTGAAGTCGGAGGAGAAGTTCTCGCGCGCCTTTGCCGGCAATCCGGCAGCCATCGCCCTGAGCCGGTTCGAGGACGGCATCTTCCTGGATGTGAACGAGACCTGGGAGGCCCTGACCGGGTACAGCAGGGAAGAGGCGATCGGCAGGTCGGGGCGTCACATCTGGCCCAATCGGGACGACGTAGAGCGCTTCCTGGGGCAGTTGCGGGAGACTGGGACGCTGCGTGGGTGGGAACAGGAATTCTTGCGCAAGAACGGGGAGCGGTTCGTCGCCCAGCTGTCGTCGCAACTGCTGACGGTGGGGGGGGAGCGGGTCATCCTTTCGACCCTGGTGGACATCACCCAGCTCAAGCAGACCGAGGCGGCCCTCAGGGACAGCGAAAACCGCTTCCGAACCATCTTCGACCACGCGCCGGTGGCGATCGGAATTGCTGCCGTCGACGACGGGCGACTCATGGACGTGAACCCGGCCTGGCTGCGCCTGCTCGGTTTTCAGCGGGAGGAGGTGCTGGGCCGCACCGCACAGGAACTAGGCATCTACCTCGACGATGAGACCCGCGGCAAGATCGTCGCGGCCATCCGGGCGGGGAACGGCTTCAGCCAGGAGCTGCAACTGAAGCGCAACTCGGGTGAGGTGATCGATGTCCTCTACGCGGCCGACGTGGTGGTGCTGGAGGGGATTCCCTGCCTGCTGGTGATGCTGAGCGACGTCACGGTGCAAAAACAGGCGGAGCGGGCGCTGCAAAAGAGCAAGCAGGACTACCAGCAGCTGTTCCAGAACATGCTGGAGGGGTTTGCTTCCTGCCGCCTGGTCCGGGAGCCCTCGGGAGCGGTGGACGATTTCGTATTCCTGAACGTGAACCGCGCCCTGCTGCAGCTGACCGGGGTCGAGGAACTGGTCGGCAGGCGGGTTTCGCAGGTGCTCCCCCGGGTGCGCGAGACCAATGCCGAGCTCATCGCCGCCTGCGGCCGGGTGGCCGATCCGGGACTCCCGGAACACCTGGAGATCTACCTTGCACCACTCGAACAGTGGTGGGCGGTATCGCTGTACAGCGTGGAGCACGGCTTTTTCGTAGCCTTGTTCGACAACATCACCGGGCGCAAACGCGAGGAGATGCGGCGCAACGCCACCGTCGAACTGTTGCGCATCTGCAACGAGGCCGTGAACCTCGACGAGCTGATGTCGCGCACGGGGCGGTTTTTCCGGGACCTCACCGGGTGCCGCGGCATTGGTATCCGGCTGCGCTCGGGGGACGGGTATCCGTACTACCACAGCATCGGCCTTGCCGAAGAACAGTCGGACGCCGGTGCCGGCCTGTGCGGCCTGGGTGCGCCGGGTATGGTGCTGCCCGACGCGGGTGAGGGGACTGGCTTGCGCTGCCTGTGCGCCGAGGTCCTGGCCGGGAGTGCGGTCGGGGAGGGGAGGGAGCAGGGGAGTTACTGGACCTCGACCGGGGTCCGTACCGCCCAGGGGGGAGCCGAAACGGTCTGCCGGGCCGAGTCGTTCCAGTCGCTAGCCCTGATTCCGCTGCGGTCCCACGGCGAGATGATTGGCCTGTTCCAGTTCAGCGATCCGGCACCCGGACTCATGTCCGGGGAGAAGGTCGCCCTGTACGAGGACCTGGTCGACTACATCGCCATCTCCTGCTCCAAGCTGAAGGCGGACCAGGCCCTGCTCGAGGCAAGCCAGTACAACCAGCAGATCATCGCGGGGGCGCAGGAAGGGATCATCGTCTACGACCGGGAGCTGCGCTGCCAGGTCTGGAACCCCTACATGGAGCATCTCACCGGGCTCGGTGCCGGCGAGATGCTGGGACGGTGGCCGCAGGAGGTCATCCCGGCGCTCAAGGAGAGCGGCGTGGTGGCGCTGCTCGCCAAATCGCTGGAGGGGGAGGAGTCCTCTCCCGTAGATTTCCCGTTCTCCGTGGCGCAGACCGGGCGTTCCGGGTGGGTGACCGACACCCGCGCCCCGCTCAAGGACGTGCAGGGGGGGATCATCGGCGTCATCACCACGGTGCGCGACATCACGGCGGAGCGCCGCCTGGAAGAGCAGCTCCGGCAGGCGCAGAAGATGGAGGCGGTGGGGCTCCTGGCGGGAGGGGTGGCCCACGATTTCAACAACGTGCTGCAGGTGATCATGGGGTACTGTTCTCTGCTTGCCGCCGATCCCAAACTGGACGATCCGCAAAAGGGGGAGGTAGAGCAGATCCTGATGTCGGCCGAGCGGGCAGCGCAGCTCACCAAGGGGCTATTGGCCTTCAGCCGCAAGCAGGTCATGGAGCCCAGGCGGATCAACCTGTGCGACATCGTGCAGCACGTGCAGAAGTTCCTGGTGCGCATCATTGGGGAGGACATCACCCTGAAGGTAGTGCACTGCCCGAGACCGGACCTGCCCGTGATAGCGGACAGCGGCCACATCGAGCAGGTGCTGATCAACCTCGCCACCAACGCGCGCGACGCCATGGCCAAGGGGGGGACGCTCACCGTGGGCATGGAGGTGGCGCAGGTCGAGGCGGCGACCGAGACGGAGTTCGGACCCCCCGAGCCGGGGAGATACGCCTGCGTGATCATGTCCGATACCGGCTGCGGCATGGACGAGGAGACCCGGGGCAGGATCTTCGAACCCTTCTTCACCACCAAGGAGGTGGGCAAGGGGACCGGCCTGGGGATGGCCATCGTCTATGGCATCGTCAAACAGCACGGCGGTTTTATCAACGTCTACAGCGAGCCCGACCTGGGGACGACCTTCAGGGTGTACCTGCCGCTGGCAAAAGATAACGACGCCGCGGCGGCGACACAGGTCGAGCTCCCGCCGCCGCGCGGCGGCACCGAGACCCTGCTCCTGGCCGAGGACGATGCGGAGGTGCGCAAGTTGCTGCTGACCATTCTCACCAGGTTCGGTTACACCGTCATCGAGGCAGTCGATGGCCAGCAGGCGGTGGATCTCTTCACCGTGCACCGCGAGAGCATCGCGCTGGTGGTGATGGACCTGATCATGCCCAGGAAAAACGGCATGGACGCCGGGGTGGAGATCGTGCAGTTGAAGCCGGGGACCAAAATCCTGTATTCCAGCGGCTACACGTCCGACTTCATGGAACGGCGCGGCATCTTAGACCATGGGATCCAGCTGATCATGAAGCCGGTACAGCCGGTGCAGCTTTTGCGCAAGGTGCGCGAGATGTTGGACGGGTAAGGGGCGAACCGTGCCGCCGTGGTGGAAAAGGAGTATTGAGAAAAGTCTCAGGGAGTCATATGTTTGGCTGATCTGATGGCGCCGCTGGCGCAGCAGCAATGACGGGTTGACAGGAGGCAGTTGTCATGACCAAGACACTATTCGGATTAGCACTCCTCGGTATCGTTTCCCTGGCGCAGGCAGCGTCAGCCGCTCCCGATGCAGCGGCCCCCCTGTACGGTGTGGGAGCCGAGCGCGCTATCCCCGGACGCTACATCGTCGTCTTCCGCCCCGGCAGCCCGGGGCACCAGGTGAGCGCCGCGCTGCAGGCGGCAGGGCGGCTGGGAGGGACGGTGCACTACGTCTATACCGACGCGCTGCAGGGATTCGCGGCGACGCTTCCCGACCAGGCCCTGCAGGGGCTGCGCCACAACCCCAATGTCGAGTACATCGAGCAGGACCAGGCGGTCTCCCTCGGCATCGAGGTTTCCGAGTCCGCCTCCACCTGGAACCTGGATCGCATCGACCAGCGCAACCTCCCCCTCGACGGCTATTACGGCTACACCAGCACCGGCGTCGGCGTGACCGCCTACGTCATCGATACCGGCGTCCGCACCTCCCACACCGAGTTCACCGGCCGCGCCTCCATCGGCTACGACGCCCTGGGGGGTAACGGTCAGGACTGCAACGGGCATGGCACCCACGTATCCGGCACCATCGGCGGCTTCCACTACGGCGTCGCCAAGGACGTCACCCTGGTCGGCGTGCGGGTGCTGGACTGCTCCGGATCGGGGACCACCTCCGGCGTCGCCGCCGGCGTGGACTGGGTCACCCGGAACAAGAAGCTCCCTGCCGTGGCCAACATGAGCCTCGGGGGAGGGGCCTCCATCTCGCTCGACAACGCCGTGGCCAACTCGATCAGCAGCGGGGTGACCTACGCCATCGCCGCGGGTAACAGCAAGCAGGACGCCTGCCGGTACTCGCCGGCCCGGGTCCCGGCCGCCCTCACCGTAGGCGCCACCACCTCCAGCGACGCGCGCGCTTCCTACTCCAACTACGGCGCCTGCCTCGATATCTTCGCGCCCGGCTCCAACGTCACCTCCTCCTGGTACAGCAGCGACTCGGCGACCAACACCCTGAGCGGTACCTCGATGGCTACCCCCAACGTGACCGGTGTCGCCGCGCAGTACCTACAGTTGAACCCGACGGCCACCCCCGCCGGCGTCGCTGCCGCCTTGACCGGAAACGCGACCACGGGCGTAGTGGGCAACGCCGGCAAGAAGTCGCCCAACCTCCTTTTGTTCACCAACTACTAGGCGCGGCGATTAACCGCAGCGTCGAAGACCGGGGCCGGCCGCGATAGTTTTCGCGGCCGGCTTTTTTATTTTGTCCTGCCAGGCCCATTGCAGCCACAATGCGCGCTGCTCATGGCAGCTTCCCCGTCCCCCCAGCCCCCTCCCGCACGGGGAGAGGGGACCAGGGGGGCGGGAAGGGGAGCAGGGGCATGCGACAGGTGACCAGCTCCTTTTGGTCCCGGACCGACAAAACCGGGTTGACGTGGCGATGGATTAAGTTGTATGGTGCAACTATATGGACGACATGACCGAATACAAGTTGGACAAGTCGCTGGGGCACCTCGCTTCCCGTTTCTCCCGGATCGTGCTCAGGCGCTTCAACGCGGTGCTGCAGCAAAACGGGATGCCGATCACCTCGGAGCAGTACTCGCTGCTGGTGCAGCTTTGGGACAGTAACGGGCTGCCCCAGGGGATGCTGGCGGAGAAGACGGCCAAGGACAAGACCACCATGGCACGGCTGGCCGCAGGACTCGAGGAGCGCGGGCTGATCGTGCGGCTGCCGTCCCCCAACGATGCGCGGGAGCGACTGCTGTACCTGACGGACAAGGGGAAGGAACTGATGGATCGCGCCACCGCACTGGCCCGCGGCATTCTGGAAGAGGCGCAGCAGGGGATCGACGCGCAGGAACTGGAGATCTGCCGGGATGTGCTGCGCCGGGCCTGCAGCAACTTGAGGTAGTTTTTTTCTCCGATTAGTTGTATGAGGCAACTTTGTCGGGCAGTGAGGTAACAGTAATGCGTTTCACCAAAGTGGCGGCGGCAACTCACCCGAGCCAGATGAGCCGGCGCCAGATGACACTCTTTGTTCTCATCCTCGGGGCGCTGACGGCCTTCAGCGCCATGTCCATCGACATGTACCTGCCCGCCTTCCCGCAGATGGCCCGGGACCTGGGCGTGCCGCTCTCTACGGTGCAGCTCTCGGTGTCGGCCTTTCTCTTCGGGTCGGCGGCGGGGCAGCTGGTGTATGGCCCGCTGGCGGACCGCTGGGGGAGGCGCAGGCCGCTTTTGCTCGGACTGTCGCTGTACGTCGCCTCGACCATCGGCTGCGCCACGGTGCACACCGGCAGCGGGCTGTTGATCTGGCGGGTGGTGATGGCGCTGGGCGGCGGGGCGGGCATGGTCATCTCGCGCGCGGTGGTGCGGGACCTCTACGACACCGCCGATGCGGCGCGGATGTTCTCCCTGCTCATGCTGGTCATGGGGCTCGCGCCGATCCTGGCGCCGGTTGCGGGTGGGCAGATGCTGCTTCTGACGGGGTGGCGGGGGATCTTCCTGTTTCTCGGCGTGTTCGGCATGGCCTCGCTGATCGCGGCGGCGCTGGCGTTGCCGGAATCGTTACCCGCCGAGCGGCGCATCCGGCGCAGCGCGTCGGACATGGCCAAGGTGTACTGGCACCTGTTGAAGAACCGTCACTACCTGCGCTACGCCGTCGCCCTGGGGTGCGTGGCCGGTGTCAACTTCTCCTACATATCTGGAGCGCCCTTCGTCTTCATCGAGCTGCACGGCCTTTCGCCCCAGTTCTTCGGCGTCTTCTTCGGCGTCAACGCCTGCGGACTGATCGGCGCCTCGCAGATGAACCGGCGGCTTTTGCGCCGCCACTCCCCCGCGGCCATCGCCCGTACTGCCTTCATGGTCGCCGGCAGCGCCGGCATTGCGCTCATCGCGGCGACCGCGACCGGTTTCGGCGGCTTCCCGCTGCAGATGGTGCTCATCTTCGCGAGCCTGTGCATGACCGGGCTGCTCTACCCGAACATCACCGCGCTGGCCCTGGCCCCCTTCGAGAAGGCGGCGGGGAGCGCCTCGGCACTCCTAGGGACGATCCAGTACCTGTTGGGAGCGTCCGGTGGCGCCCTGGTCGGTGCTTTCCACAACGGCACTGCGCTCCCCATGGCCGGCACCATGGCCCTGTGCGGCACGCTCGGCTTTGTCGCAGTACTGGGGGCGGGGCGGAGCAAGGCGCAGCACTGAGCCGCCTCGTGAGTGCAGACCGGGTGGTCGATCGGGACGCAGTCCGGGGAAGGGGAGGAGTTAGCTGGTCTTGAACTCCGCGGTGGGGCAGCAGTAGTAGTCCCTGCTGCACCAGATCATGACCTTGGTGCCGGGGCTGGGGGGGGTGGCACTGTCGATGGCGAACTGGTGGTTGTCGCAAAACAGGGTCCCGTCCTGGCGCACCTCGGCGAGGTAACGGCCGTAGAAGAGGGGCGTGAGTGCCGGCGGGTTGATTTCACGTAACTCGATGAGGTGATAGATGTGCATCCTGAACTCCAGTTGGTCCTTCCTACTGCTAGCCGTATCGGCATCACTCCGTTTTTATTTACCCCAATAACAGCAACTTCTGCCGGTTGAGCAGAGGTGCTTTGCCAGCGTCTCCTTTGACTGCGGAGCATGCAACATCCCCCCTGTCCCCCCTTTCGCAAAGGGGCGGACGCCAGGCTACGTGTGCCGCTAATGGTCGACACTCCACACTCTTCCAATTTCCAGATGGACCTTTGATTGAAATAAATACTAAAGGGCGCCCTGTTTCCGGGGCGCCCTTTGCTTTTGGGGGGTGGCTCGTGCGAGTGGGCCGGAGGCGGACCTGGTCAGGAGTGGGCGCCGTTGTGCTGGCTTTTGGCCACGAGGTAGTAGACGATGCCGAGGATGAGGAGGGTGCCGGCCAGAAAGGCCTGGGTCTCCAGTGCATCGTGGCGCAGGGTGGAGATGAGGATCTCGCGGATCAGGGCCACGATGATCACACCGATAAAGATGAGGATGTTGAACTTGCCCCCCTTGAGCGTCTTGATTTCGTTGTCCATGAGCTCGATCATCATCCAGAGGATCAGGAGCGAGCCGAGCGCCGACAGGATCCCCTTCTCGAAGTCGCCCCGGAAGATGTGGACCAGATCCCAGAAAAAGAGGCTCACCACGGAAAGCGAGACGCCGGCCAGGGCGATCACCAGGATCAGGTTAAGTCCGTAGGTGAAGCGCTCGGCGGCGTGGATCAGGTGGGACTCCAGCCGGTGCGAGACGAAGACGCGGCGCAGTTCCTCCTCCTGGTACGAGGTGCTCATGATGTCCAGGTTGATGTCGAGGATCTTCTCCACGGCAATGCGGTACTTGCGGCGCACCGAGATGTCCGGGAAATTGGCCTGCAGCATCTCGATCAGGAAGCGGCGCACTACGTTCATTGCGGCGTTGACGTAGTGGGCACTGACCTTGATGCGCACGTGCGCCTGGCCGATGGACTGCAGGGTGAGCATGTATTCGTTGTCGTAGCGTCCGCAGAACAGGGAGAGGAACCACTCGGCGTGGGTCTTCTTGAGCCGGGCCAGGTCCTTAGGTTCGCGCAGAAAGACCGCGGTCTCGGGGATCTTCAGCAGGTAGGTGTAAAACTCTTCGACCATCGCTTCGCTTTTGCTTTGGGCGAGGGGTAAGAGCTCTTTGAGCAGCTCGGCATCAGTTTCGGTGAAGTAATAGTGATTCTTTATTTCCTGCATGGTAAGCATCAAATCTCTCCTGCGACAGCAGCAGCTGCAATTTATGTCAGTAGTCACGTTCAAATGATCGGGTGACAACCAATGCTAGCACACGCTGGTCCTTTTGCCAGGGGCGTATACGCGGGCAGCGGCAACGAGAAAAGGCCGCCCCTGTGGGAGCAGCCCTGTCGATGGTGCGAAAGGGAAAGGGGGCAGGCACCTGCGGAGCCAGTCCCAACGCAGGGTCACTCCGGTGCGGCCGAGGCGGAGCCGACCAGGGCGAGGAGCCAGAAGGTGAAGGCCATGGCGGCATAGCCGGCAGCCAGGTGCCACACGATGGGCTGGGGCGGCACCAGGGGAGAGAACATGGCGCCCGAGGCGAGTGGCGAGTGGATGATGCCGCACGCGGTCAGGACCGAGCAGAGCAGCAGGTACACGGCGGCCTTGCCCGGGCGGTGGTCGAGCACGTTGGCGAAGGCGGCACCCCACAAGAGCGAGGTGACGATGAAACCGTTGCCGAGGATGGTGGTGGCCTGCCAGGTGGCCAAAAGGTCCCCGGTGAGATCGGCGGCACTCTTGCCCAGTCCGCCCAGCATCTGCCCGAACTCGATGGTGGTGAGGCAGGCGATGACCGGGATAAAGGAGACGGCGACGGCCCGGTAGTGGCTCTGTTTGGTCGCCTCGAAGGCCTGCGCCGTGATCTCGATGCCGATGAAGATAAGGATGGGCGCGACCGCTGCCTCGGGGAGCAGGCCGACCAGGAAGGAGAGATAGCCGGTGACGGCGGCGGCGCCGATGAACAAGGCGGTGGCGACGGTGTATCCGGCACGTCCCCCCATGTCCTTGTAGGCCGGATGGCCGATGTAGGGGCAGGACTGCATGACGCCGCCGCACATCCCGGCGACCAGCGTGGCGACCCCCTCAACCAGCAGGATGTCGCGGGTGTTGTAGTCATCCCCGGCGACCGCGGCGCTCTCGGTGACGTCGACCCCGCCGACAACGGTAGCCAGGGCGAACGGGATGGCCAGCGGCAGGTAGCCGAGCGCCCGGGGGATGCCCTCCAGGAACTCGAGGGAGGGGAGCGGCAGGTACAGGGCAAACCGCGGCGCGGCAAGCGGGGCGGGCGCGCCGCCGGGAAGCAGGCCGGCCGCGCCGAGGATGTAGTAGGCGAGGGTGCCGACCACGATGCCGGCCAGGGCGCCGGGAAGGCCGAGCGGGAGACGGTAGCGCGCCAACAAGGAGATGAAGACGATGCCCAGCGAGAGGAAGCCGACCACCGGTGAGGCGAACAGTTTCAAAAAGGGGAGGTAGGCGATCAGGAGGAGCGCGACCGCGGCGATACTTCCCAACAGGCCCGCGCGCGGGATGCTCCGTCTCAGGGCGGGGCCGAAGAAGGAGGCGGCCACCTTGAACACCCCCATGAGGACGATGGTGGCCATGCCTACCTGCCAGGTGAGGTGGGCGTCTTTGGTGGCCAGGAAGCAGGGCCCGAGGACCCCGAAGGCCATGCCGAAGGTTGATGGGGTATCGAGCCCCAAGGGCATGGCGGTGACATCGCTGCGCCCGGTGCGGCGGGCCAGGCGCCAGGCGAGCCAGGAATAGAGCAGGTCGCCCAGCAGCACGCCCACCGCGCTGCCGGGAAGCATCCGGGACAGGACCAGGTCGCGCGGCATTCCGAATACGCCGGTGAGGATGCCGGCCATGATCACCAGGCCGGACATGTTGTCCAGCATCAGACCGAAGAAGGCGTTGATGTCGCCGGTGGTAAAGAGCCTGGGTTTGTTCTCGTTCATGGGATCGGCCTCCTCGAAGTCGGCCAAAATTGCCATAGTGGGTGGCTCTTTGCAAGATGAATATAGCGGGAGAGGGTCCACGGGAGGGAGTAAGGTGGGGCAATAAGCGCAGGTGTCATGATGGTTGAAAATTAGAACATCCCATCTACAAGTGAAGCTGAAAGAGATGATCCGTAAGGGCCAAAGCTCATGGAAACGCTGATGAGATGGAGAGCCTTGGTATGACCAATTTTTTAGAGTGTTTAATTAGATCAAAAAAAGGTGAACTGCGCCGAAAAACGTGCTAGTTTTACTCCGCTTTTGAAGCGGAAACGTTTGACAAGGTGAGTCGCGCCCGCAAGGGCGCAGCGGTTCGTCTCCTGCGCTGTATCCCCCTTTAGCAGAGCAACCACCCCCAGCCTGCGACTTTCCCCGAAGAGAGTGCCCCTGTCGACCCATACCGGTACGCCCACCGCTGCCCGTCACGCCGCGCTGCGCGTGTACCTCGCGCTGTCGACAATCCCCTGAAGTGCGTTTTTCAGCTACCGACAGGTAGTCAGCATGTACCACAAAAGGAGAGCACCTTGAAGAAGAGATCGATCCGTAGCGCCCTGTCCACCGGCTTGAAAGCCCTGGCCCTCGCCGCCCTGCTGCTGGCGCCTTTCACCGCCCAGGAGGCGCAGGCCGGCATGAGTGTCTGGAACGAGACCAACATCCAGACCCTGTGGGGCGGGCAGTTCAAGAACCCCTACACCGGCAACAAGGGGACCCAGTCCACCATCACCATCGAGCATGCCAACGCCTGGAAATACGGCGACAACTTCCTGTTCTTCGACGTGACCAACGCCGAGAAGGAGAACACCGGCATCTACGGCGAGCTTTCCCCGAGGCTGTCCCTGGGCAAGATCACCGGCCACGACCTCTCCGCACCGTTCGTGAAAGACGTGCTGCTGGCCGGGACCCTGGAAATGGGTCAGGGTTTCCGCAACTACCTCTACGGCGTCGGCTTCAGCCTCAACCTCCCCAAGTTCAACTTCGCCGACCTCAACGTCTACGTGCGTAACGACCCCAAGCAGTCTGGCAGCACCTGGCAGGTGACCCCCTGCTGGCAGCTTCCCTTCACCGTGGGTAAGGCCAACATGATCTTCGAAGGCTTCACCGATATCGCCGGCAGCGAAGGGAACCTCGCCTTCAACATCGACGCGCAGCCCCGCCTGCTTATCGACCTGGGCAAGTTCTGGGATGCCCCCAACAGCGTTTACTTCGGTACCGAGGTCATCTACTGGCACAACAAGTTCGGCGTGTCGGGCGTGAACGAGTTCGCGCCGCAGGCGATGCTGAAGTTCGTGATGTAGGCAGAGATCAATGGACAATTGACAATGGATAATTGACACTTGTCGCCGGTGGCGCAGACGCCGCCGGATATCAAATGGAAAGAGAAGGGGCCGGGATGTTGACGGCCCCTTTTTCCGTGGCTTTTCAGTGACGACATCAAGGTTTCTCATTGGAAGCCTTGCCAAGCCGGTCAACGCACGCTAGAGTCTCCCTCATGCCCGAAAGCGTCCGCCAACACTACGAGCTCTACCCCTACCCGGACTACCCCCTCTTCGCCTCGGTGCGCCGCCGAGATACCTACGCCAACAACCTGGGCGCGCTGTGGTCCCTTTTCAACGGGGAACTGCCTCCTCCTGCCGCACGACGCATCCTCATCGCCGGCTGCGGCTGCTTCGCACCGTATCCATTCGCGCTGGCCAATCCCGGGGTCCCGATCACGGCGCTCGACCTCTCCGAAAAGAGCCTCAAGCGGGCAAGGCTGCACTGCTTGCTGCACGGCGTCTCCGGCATCGACTTCGTGGCCGGCGACCTCTGTGACCCCGCCCTCGTCCCTGGCCCCTACGGTTTCATCGATGCCTACGGCGTGCTGCACCACCTGGAGGAGCCGCAGGCGGGGCTGCGTGCGCTGGCGGCACGGCTGGGCGAGGGGGGAATCCTGAGGATCATGGTCTATAGCCACTACACGCGCCGGGAGGAAGACTCGATCCGGCGGGCACTCAGGCTTTTGAAGGTGGGGGACCCGGAACAGGTGCGCAGGATGGTGCGCCAAAGCGGAAAGGACTCCCGCCTGAGGGGTTTCTTCGAAAAATCCGGGGAGGTTGCCAGCCGCTCCGGGCTCGCCGACGCGCTGCTGCACCCGCAGGTAACCAGCTACCGCATCGACGGCTTGCTCGAGCTGGTAGCGGAGAGCGGCCTCACCCCCCTGCGCTTCGCCCACCGCGGCGCGCTGCCGGAACTGGAGGGGGAGATCACCAGGATCCGGGCCCTGGAAGCTGAGCAGGAGGCGCCGGGAAACTTCGTGCTCTACCTGGGACGCAACTGCGCGGGCCCCTGCGCGGGGGGGCACGGGGTGTTTCGGCTTAACCCGTGCCTTGATGCGGTGCTCGCCCCCTGGCGGTTGGGGCCGCTACAGCTGCCCGGGCGGCTCGGGCACAAAAATGCCGCCCTGGACGGTGCCGAACGGCGCTTCCTGCGCCGCTTCCGCAACCCCGTCCCGGCGGCTGATCTCTCCCCCGGCGAACTTGCCCGGGCTGGCTTCTACGCCGACCGCCTTTTCCTCATGCACAGCCGCGCTTGACCGTCAGGCGTCCAGCATCTCCCGCACCTTTTTCAGAAGCTCCAACGGCCGCACCGGCTTCATGAGCAGTTCCGTCCCTTCCTCGAGCAGATCCCGACTCTTGATGATGTCCATGGTGTAGCCGCTGGTGTAGAGCACGCGTGCGTTCGGGTCGAGCTCCCTGATGGCCTTGCAGGTGTCCTTGCCGCTCATGCCGGGCATGATCATGTCCATGAGCACGAGAGAGATCTCCCTTCCCGACTTGGCGTACTGCTGCACGGCCAACGCACCGTTTTCGGCTATGAGGACGCGATATCCCGCGCCGGTAAGGATCTGCTCCAAAAGGACGCGCAGGTCCGCCTCGTCCTCGACCACCATGATGGTCTCGCTCCCCCCCTTGGGTTGTTCCACGTCTCTCAGGGCCGCCTCGGCGAGGGGACTGGTGACGCTGAGCGGCAGGTAGATACGGAAGGTGGTGCCGATGCCGGGCTCGCTGTAGACGTTGACGAAGCCGGAGTGCTGCTTGATGATCCCGTACACGATGGACATGCCGAGCCCCGTTCCCTTACCCACCTCCTTGGTGGTGAAGAAGGGTTCGAAGATCCTCTTCCTGGTGGCGTCGTCCATGCCGACGCCGGTGTCCGAGATGGAGACCACCGCATAGGGGCCGGGCTCGCCGATGCCGTTGGCCTGGACGAAACCAGGGTCGATGCGCTGCAGCGATGTCTGCACGGTGAGGAGCCCACCGTGCGGCATGGCGTCGCGCGCGTTGGTGGAGAGGTTCACCAGGACCTGCTCGATCTGGTTGGCGTCGATGTCCACCGGCAGGGGATGCCCGGCGAATACGGCCTTTAACTGCACGTCCTCGCCGATGATGCGGGACAGGAACTTCTGCACGTGCCGGATCACCTCGTTGAGGTCCGCGGTCTGGGTCTTGATCACCTGCTTGCGGCTGAAGGTGAGTAGCCCCGAGGTGAGCTGCGCCGCCTTGTCCGCCGCGTCCATGATCCGATCGACCTGCTCGCGGTGCGGCGCCGCCAGCGACTGATCGTTTTTCAGCATGCTGCCGTAGCCCAGGATCACCATGAGGATGTTGTTGAAATCGTGGGCCACCCCCCCCGCCAGCTGCCCGATCGCCTCCATCTTCTGCGATTGCACCAGCTTCTCCTCGAGCTGCTTGCGCTCGGTAATGTCCTCGGCGATGCCCAGCAGGTAGCGGGCCTTGCCCTGCTCGTCGAGCAGCGGGATCTTCTTGGTGCGCAGCACCCGGTCCCCGACCGGCGTTGAGACCACCTCTTCGGGAATCTCTACCAGTTCGCCCTGTTCCAGGGTTTCCCGGTCTTTCTGGCTGAAGAACTCTGCCTGCTCCGCGGGAAAAAGATCGGCGTTACTTTTGCCCAGGATCTCCCGCCTGGTGTAGCCGAGCAGTTCCTCGCCGTACTTGTTGATGGTGATGAAGCGCAGCAGCTGGGCATCCTTGGCGAAGACCATGGCGGGGATGTGGTCGACGATGTTCTTGAGGAACTCCTCGCTCTGGCGCAGCGCCTCCTCGACCGCGCGCCTCTCGGTGATGTCGCGGGCGACGGCCAGGACGTAGGCGCGGTCCCTGAAGTGCATCCGGTTCAGCATGAGCTCGGCCCAGAAGCTCTCGCCGTCCTGCCGGTACAGTTCGGTGACGATCAGGTCGCGCACGTCGGAATCCTCCTCGGTGCAGCGGATCAGCGAGACGGCGGCGGGGTTGTTCTGCAGGTCGGAAAGGTCGAAGAGAGACTTTTGCAGCAGTTCGGTTCGGCTCCACCCCAGCTGCCGGCTGGCAGATTCGTTGAGATCGACGATCCGGCCGGTAACCACCTCGACCAGGAAGATGGCGTCGTTGCTATGGTCGAGGAAGGCCTTGAGGCGCTCCAGTTCCTCCAGGCGCTGTTGCAGCTCGGGGTAGTAGGTCTTGCGCATGGAGGTTTCCCCGAGCCCTGCCAGCTTGCGCTGCAGCGCTTCCAGCGCGTCCTGCGGCGGTGCGGAACCGACGGAGTCGATGCTGTCGGCGGGCTCGGGGGGGGTGTCGGAGTAGCCGGGGGGGCGGGGATCAGAGGGATTCTTCATACACGACCTCGATATCCCTCTTGGAGGCGCGGCGCGGGTTGGTGGCCATGCAGGGGTCCTTCAGCGCATGCTCGCTGTAGAGCCTCAGATCGTCGCGCCCCACCCCGACTTCTGCCAGGGTGCGGCTTACCCCGGCGTCGGCCTTGAGCTTGCGCACGTGGTCGAGGAGGTGCTGTTTCTTCTGGGGTAGGGTGAGTCCGCGCAGGTCCAGCCCGAAGGCCTCGGCGATCTTCTCGAAACGCTCGGGCGCGGCATCGAAGTTGAAGTCGATGACGTGGTCCAAAAGGATGGCGTTGCATTCGCCGTGGGCCAGGTCCAGCGCGCCGCCCAAGCTGTGGGCCATGGCGTGGTTGGCGCCGAGGATGGCATTGGAAAAGGCGAGGCCGGCCTGCAGGCTGCCCATCATCACCTGGCTCCTGAACTCCTCGTTGTCGAGGTTGTGGATGCTGGGGATGAGGTTCGCCGACAAGAGCTTGAGCGCCTCCAGCGCGTGCAGGTCGGTCATGGAGGATCTGGCGGTGGAGACGAAGGCCTCGATGGCGTGGGTCATGGCGTCCAGCCCGGTGCAGGCGGTCAGGTAGGGATCCATGGTGATCAGGGTGACCGGGTCGATGAGGGCGATGTCCGGCACCACGGACTTGCTGATGATGGCGATCTTTACCCTCTCGCGCGGGTTACTGATGATGGCGAACTGGGAGACGTCGGCGGAGGTGCCGCCGGTGGTCGGGATGCAGATGAGGGGTGGCATGGGGGACTTCACCATGTCGACCCCTTCGAAGTCGAGGATGTGCTTGTGGTTGGAGGTGACGATGCCGATACCCTTGGCGCAGTCAATCGGACTGCCGCCGCCTACCGCCACCAGGGCGTCGCAATATTCCGCCTGGTACAGCGCGACGCCGGCCATGACCTCGTCCGCCTTTGGGTTGGGGGTCAGCGCGGTAAAGAGAACCCATGGTACGCCGGCGGCGTCCAGGCTGTCGGTGACGTCCTTGGTCCACCCCGCTTTGACCACGCCGGGGTCCGACACCACCATCACCTTGCGCCCGCCCAGGTTCTTCGCGTAGCGCCCTGCCAACTCGCGGGCTCCCGCTCCGAAGATGAACTCCGGGGCAAGAAACTTTCTCAGTTGCAAACCTTCCGCCATTTCCCATCTCCCTGATCGAAAGATCACTCTGTCATAGCAGATGTTAAGGATCAGCCAATGCGTGGGCAGCCTGTCTAGTTTAGCAGTAATTCTTCTTTTTTACTACGAGAAGCTGGGGCTGTCTTAGTCGTGCCTAATCGGTCATTACGCGGAAAACTTGAGGGTAAATCGGCAGGGGGCAGAAGTTGCGGCAGCCTCAACCACAGATGCCGACGTGGCTGTGAGAGTGGGAGCAGGAGAAGAAACCCCACCATCTCAGTAAAAAATAATATGAATCTAAGTATACGGAATTGCGCGCGAGCAGAGAATGTCACCATGGTCTTGGGAACTTTCGTAAAAATAAGTTCTAAACCTCCCACGTCTTGGGCCGATATCCGGAGACATCGGCTGTCAAAAAGCGAACCGTAACAGTGAATGGGAGGAGCAGGATGGACTTTTTCAGGGACCTGAAAATCGGAAAAAAGCTGTACTCGGTGTTTGCCGTCATCATCGTCTTGGTTGCAGTACTGGTTGCCGTGGCCTACATCAATCTCACGGCCCTTGGCACCGCCAACAGGATGAACGTACACACCTACCAGGTGACCGGCGAGGTGGGTAATATACTGACCGCCCTGGTCAACATCGAAACGGGCGAGCGGGGGTTCGCCCTTACCGGAGAGGACAAGTTCCTGGAGCCTCTCAATGCCGGGAAGGCGGACTTCACCAAGGCATGGGAAGAGGCCAAACGCCTCACTGCCGACAACCCGAAACAGCAGGAGCGCCTGACCAAGCTGCTGCAGTCCAAGGATGACTGGCTGAAGGTCGACGTCGATCCGCTGATTGCGCAGCGGCGCCAGGCAGCGGGGAGCGCCTCGGCCATGGAACAGGTGGTGAAGACGGTGCAGCAGGCGAAGGGAAAGCAATTCATGGACGCCATGCGCGCGGTGCTGGCCGACATGCAGAAAGATGAACTGTCGCTGCTCGCGGAACGGATGAAGACGGCAGAGAGCCTGGAGTCGCGTACCAAGCTGATCCTGGTGGCCGGAGGTATCGTCTGTGCCCTCCTCGCCTTCCTGTTCGCTAAACTGCTGGCTAACGCAATCACCAAACCTTTGGCCAAGGCAGTCGATGCGGCCAACAAGATCGCTGCGGGGGATCTGACTGCGAACCTCGACACCGAGTCTGCGGACGAGTCGGGGCAACTGCTGACCGCACTCAAGGGGATGACGGAGCGGATCAAGGCCCTGGTCCAGGACGCCAACGCGCTGTCGCAAGCGGCGGTGGAAGGGAGACTGGACACCCGTGCCGCTGCCGATAAACACCAGGGCGATTTCAGGCGCATCGTGGAAGGGGTGAACCAGACGCTGGACGCGGTGATCGGCCCCCTGAAGGTGGCAGCGGATTACGTCGAGCGGATTGCCATGGGGGACATGCCGCCTGCTATCAGGGAGGAGTACCGCGGCGACTTCAACCAGATCAAGAGCAATCTGAACCAGTTGATCGAGGCCATCGCCAACATCACGGCGGCGGCCAAGGAGGTAGCGGGCGGCAACCTCACCGTGCAGCTCACCGAGCGTTCCGCCAACGACGAACTGATGCGCTCCCTTTCCAGCATGGTGTCCAAGCTCTCCGCGGTGGTGACCGACGTCAAGGAGGCCGCCAACAACGTGGCAGGTGGGAGCCAGCAGATGTCATCCGGGTCGCAGCAGCTCTCGCAGGGGGCGAGCGAACAGGCAGCGGCAGCCGAGCAGGCCTCCAGCTCCATGGAGGAGATGTCCTCCAACATCAGGCAGAACGCGGACAACGCACTGCAGACCGAGAAGATCGCGGTGAAGTCGGCGCAAGACGCCCAGGAGGGGGGCAGGGCGGTAGCGCAGACGGTGCAGGCAATGAAGGATATCGCCGGCAAGATTTCCATCATAGAGGAGATCGCTCGGCAGACCAACCTGTTGGCGCTCAACGCGGCCATCGAGGCGGCACGGGCCGGGGAACACGGCAAAGGGTTCGCGGTGGTCGCAAGCGAGGTGAGAAAGCTGGCCGAGCGCTCCCAGCGCGCCGCCGCGGAGATCTCGGAACTTTCCTCCACCAGCGTGGAGGTGGCCGAGACCGCCGGACAGATGCTGGACCGGATGCTGCCGGACATCCAGCGCACCGCGGAACTGGTGCAGGAGATCTCCGCCGCCTGCAAGGAACAGGACAGCGGCGCGGCCCAGATCAACAAGGCGATCCAGCAGCTGGACCAGGTGATCCAGCAAAACGCCTCGGCGAGCGAGCAGATGTCGGCGACGGCAGAAGAGCTTTCCTCGCAGTCCGAGCAGCTCCAGGTCACCATCGGCTACTTCAACATTGGCCAGGAGCGCACCATGCACAAGCCGCGCTGGCAGGAGCCGGGGCAGGAGGCGAAGCCTGTGCGGAAGGACGCTCCCGTGAGGACCAAGGGGGGCAAGAGCGCCAAGCTCACCCACGCGGGCCAGTCCGCCGGTGTCGATATCAGCCTCACCGAACTCGACCAGCAGTTCGAAGCCTTCTAGGCGCAGTCATGGCGCGGCAGCCGCAACCGGCTGCCGCGCACCTCCTAGCAACTTTCCCTCTCTACCTGCTCCAGCAGCCTGAGCGCCTCCTGGTCATCGTACTCCTCGAAGATTTCACGGATGTTGTTGATGTAGGAGTGCACCAGGAACAGCTCGTCCAGGCTGCGGCCGCCGTTGTGGTCGGGCTGCCCGACCTGCGCCAGTTTCTCCTTGAACTTCTCCCAAAACGGGTTGCTCTTCTCCGGGGCGTCGATGTGCCGCCGCAGCAGCGCAATCAGCTCCTGCGAGTTCTTGTCCCCCTCGATCCCCGCGAAAGAGACGTAGCGGTCGGGGCTGTTGTGCCGGATCAGGTCCAGGCGCAGCGCGAAGGTGAGGTTGCAGCCGGCCAGCGGGTGGTTGCCGTCCAGCGTCACCGCCTCCTCGGTCACCGTGGTCACCATCATTACCCGCGCCGCACCGCCGGCGAACTCAATGCCCAGTTTTTGGCCCGGCCTGATCTCTTTTTCAGCAGGGAAACAGCCGCGCGCCACCTCGATGATGTTCTCCTTGAGGTGCATCCCGTAGGCTTCGGCCGCGCTGAGGACGATGTTCCTGGTCTCCGTCGGCCGCATACCGACGATGGCCTGCTCCAGCGCCGGGAAGAGTTCGCGTCTCCCCAGGGTCACCGTCAGCGGGCCATAGGTCTCGGTACTGTGGAAGATGGTGCCGTCGTCCAGGGTCCCGATGTAGCTGATGGTGATGGTGTCTCCCATCCTGGCTGTGGCCATTTAGTTTCTCCTTGCTTGGTCGTTTGGGTCGTCCGCGCCCGGTACACGGCAGCGGGAGCCGGAAAGGGAGGTGCAACTCCCGCACCAGTAAACGGTGTACTGGTCTCCCTGTTTTGGGTGGCCGCCGCGTCTGCGCTAAAGGTGCAGCGCCAGGCGCCCGATGTAGTAACGGGGACATCGAGGGCGTTACCGTTTGATTGTGCAGCTCTTGCCCTGGACGTAGGACGTTTGTGACGGGAGCTTTCGATTATCCTGATGGCCGTAGTAATTGTCACATCAACCGTCTGTAACATAAAATGTGATATCTTTATCGCGTAACGTATGAACAAGTCATGAGGAAGTTCCATGTGTAGGGGCAATCTGACAGCGAAAGGGGCGGCTGTGACAGTAAGGGCGAAACAACTACTCACGGCGCTTGCTCTTCTCCTCGCGCCGGCCGTTGTCACCGGCGCTGCTGAAAAGCCTGCGCTGCCGGCGGCCTGCCGGACCGTGGTCTATTCCACCAACCCGCAGTATCCCCCCTACGACTGGAGCACCGACGGCAGGAACTTCGACGGCGCCAGCATCGAATTGCTGAACATGGTGCTGCCGCCGGGGGTATCGGCCAAGCCGGCGCTCTTTCCATGGAAACGATCCATGTTCCTTGCCGAAAGCGGGCAAATCGACCTCCTGGCCAGCCTGCGCATCACGCCGGAGCGCGAGCGGTACCTCGTCTTCACCTCGCATCGTGCCTTTCCCAACCCGATCGTGTTCTTCAAGCGCAAGGATCGGGATTTTCCCTATCGCCAGTGGAAGGACCTCGTCGGTCTCAAGGGGGGGATGAGCGCCGGGGACACCTTCGGGGGCGGTTTCGACCAGTACTGGCGCAGCAACCTGCACATGGAGGAGGCTCCGAGCATGCTGGAGAACTACCAGAAGCTGGACAGCGGGAGGATCGACTACTTCGTAACCAGCCTCTACGCGGGTCAGGCCTTCCTGGCCAAACATCCGACCAGCCACGAGATCGTGCCGGTCCTCCCCGCCATCTCCAACCAGGACATCCATTTCGGCTTCAGCAAAAAGTCGCCCTGCGCGCCGCTGGCGGAGTACGTGAGCACCAGGCTGCGGGAACTCGATGCCAAAGGGGTGCCCCAGAAGCTTTTGAAAAAGCACCTGAAGCGCTACATGGAGGGGTACTGACCGAGGTCGCGAAAGGGGGAGCCATGAACGTTTCGACGATGAAGGCCTGCCTGGTCCTGACCGTACTGCTCTCGCCCGCCCTGGCCGGGGCAGCCCCCGTCGGCTGCACGAGCCTGGTCTATTCCGCCAATCCCCAGTATCCACCCTTCCACTGGGCTGCGGGGAAGGGGTTCGAGGGGGCGAGTATCGAACTGCTGTCCCTGGCGCTCCCGAAGGGGGTGACGGCGCGCCCGGTGGTGTACCCCTGGAAGCGGGTGCTGTACCTGGCCGAGCAGGGAGGGGTCGACCTGGTGGTGAGCCTGCGCAAGACGCCCGAGCGCGAGAAGTTCCTGGTCTTCACCGAGCACCGTTCCTTCCCCAACCCCGCCGTCGTTTTCGTGCGCAAGGACAGGACATTCCCGATGCGTTCCTGGCAGGACCTCAAGGGGCACAAGGGAGCCATCAGCCTGGGGGACAGTTTCGGGGAGGAGTTCGACCGCTACCGGCGCAAGGAACTCGACATCAAGGAGGCCAACACGGTGGTGGAGAACCTGAGGCGCCTTGACGCGGGAAACGTGGATTACTTCATAACCGGAAAGTACCCGGGGACCTACTACCTGGACCGGATCGGAAACGGCAGGATCGTGAGCCTGGACACCCCGGTGACCAGCAGGAGCATCTATTTCGCGTTCAGCAGGAAATCGCCCTGCGCCTCGCTGGTGGACGAGGTGAGCAGGCACCTGGAAGAACTGGAACGGGATGGCACCGCCGACAAGCTGCTGGAGAAGTACATGAAATTCCCCACTGCACCCTAGCCACCGGAGGTTCTCGATGTTGCGCAGTACGTCCCTTTCCTTCCGGATCACCGCCACCCTGGTGGCCGTGGCCACGGTCATCCTGACCATTTTCGCGGCTTCCGCGATAATGATCTTCCGCGACCGGGAGATGGGGAAACTGCGGCAGGGGGTGCAGACTGACGCCGAACAACTGGCGCCAGCGATCGCCTCGGCACTGTGGAACTTCGATAACGCCCAGCTCGACAAGGTGCTGGACGGGGGGATGAAAAACGGCAACCTCTCCGGCATCGTGGTGCACGCCGGCCCGGTCCTGGCGGCGCGCAGCCGCGGAGAGCATTGGGAGACGGTGACCCTGCCGCCGGTGCAAAAGGACACCGACATCGTGCTGCAGGAGCAGGTCTATTACGGAGACGCTCCGGTAGGCACCATGACCATCTCCGCCACCACCGCCTTCCTCGAGAAGGAGCTGCGCAGCGCGACCTTGTACTTCGCCGCCAGCATCGTGCTGCTGGACCTGGTGCTGGTACTGGGGCTGTACTGGATCCTCAAGAGGATCGTGCTGAACCCGTTGCGGCTGCTGCAGGCCTACGCGGTCGAGGTGAGCGGCGCCGGACCGGCATCGTCCACCTCCCTCTCCGGTCTCACCTTCGAGGGGGAGATGGAGGTGCTGCGGACATCCATGGCCAGGATGGTCTCCATGCTGGACGGGCGCTACCGCGAACTGCAACAGGAGGCGCGCCGCTACAGCGAGAGCGAGAAACGCTTCCGCACCGTGATCGATACCCTCCCCGACCTGCTCTGGCTGAAGGATGCCGACGGGGTCTACCTTTCCTGCAACAAGATGTTCGAGCGCTACTTCGGGGCGCCGGAGCGCGACATCGTGGGGAAGACCGACTACGACTTCGTGGACCGGAAAACCGCCGACTTCTTCCGCAGCTACGATCGCCGGGCCATCGAGGCGGGAGGTCACAGCAGAAACGACGAGTGGCTGGACCTTGCGGACGGGGAAAGGCTCCTGGTGGACGTCATCAAGACCCCCATGTACGACATGGAGGGACGGCTGGTCGGGGTGCTCGGCGTCGGGCACGACGTCACCGAACGCAGGCGGGCCGAGGAGGAGAAGGACCGGCTGGAGGGGCAGCTGCACCAGGCGCAGAAAATGGAATCGGTCGGCAGGCTGGCCGGGGGGGTGGCACACGACTTCAACAACATGCTCACGGTGATCCTGGGGCATGCGGAGATGGCCCTGATGAAGTTGCCGCCGACCCACGAGGTCTACGGTAACCTGGAGCAGATTCGCAACGCCGGCAACCGGTCCGCCAACCTGACCAAGCAACTGCTCGGCTTTGCCAGGAAGCAGACCATCGCACCCAGGGCGCTCGACCTGAACGACGCCATCGCCGGTACCCTGAAGATGCTGCAACGCCTGATCAGCGAGGAGGTGCACCTGGCCTGGCACCCGGCACCCCAGCTTTGGCACATCAAGATGGATCCGAGCCAGTTGGACCAGATCCTCGCCAACCTCTGCGTCAACGCCCGCGACGCCATCGGCGGGGTCGGGATCATCACCATCGAGACCGCGAACCGGACCGTCGCCGCCGGATACGCAGGTACCCACGTCGATGCGGTTCCCGGCGAGTACGTGGTGCTTTCGGTGAGCGACGACGGCAGCGGCATGGATAAGGAGACCGTCAGCCACATCTTCGAACCCTTCTTCACCACCAAGGCAGTCGGCGAGGGGACCGGTCTCGGCCTGTCCACGGTCTACGGCATCGTCAGGCAGAACAACGGGTTCATCAACGTCTACAGCGAGCCGGGCAAGGGGAGCACCTTCTCGATCTTTCTGCCGCGCGACCTGGAGCAGGAGGAAACACGCCAGGAGGCGGTGCGGCAGGAGGTGCGGGGTGGGGACGAGACGATCCTGCTGGTGGAGGACGAACCGGCGATCCTTGCTCTCGCCGACTCCATGCTCAAGGGGCTGGGATACCGGGTGCTCGATGCCAGCAGCCCCGCGGCGGCCCTCGCCCTGGCGGAGGAGCACCGCGGCCGCCTGCAGCTTTTGATCACGGACGTGGTCATGCCGGAGATGAACGGGCGCGACCTGTCCGAAAAGATGAAGTCGCGCTGCCCGGCCCTGAAGGTGGTCTTCGTCTCCGGGTACACCGCCGAGGTCATCGCGGAGCGGGGTGTTCTGGACCCGGGCATTAACTTCCTGCAGAAGCCATTCTCCCTCGCGGAGCTGGCCGGCAAGGTGCGCGAGGTGCTCGACGGCGCCACCTGACCTGCGGCAGTGGGCTACGAGCCTCCCCCCGCATATGGGTCGACATAGGGATCACTAACCGGGGGCGCCCCGCTGGAGGAAGCCCCGCCGGAGGAAGCCTTGAGTGGCGTCCGGTCCTTCACCCTGAATACCTCGATGGCCGCTTTACCCTCCAACGGGCAGACGTTTTCGCAGATGCCGCAACCGTTGCAGAGTTCATCCACCACGTAGGGCTGCTGCACGACTCTCTTCACCCCGTCGAATCCGGTCAACTCGACCCGCTCGGACCGGATCGCCTTGCCGGGGATAGGGCAGTGCTCCTCGCAGACGATGCAGTCGATCCTCTTGGCGAAGGGGAGGCAGTGGTTCTTGTCGAAGACCGCCTTGCCGATCACCTGGCGCTGCTTCTCTTCCTTGCCGAGATCTGGAATGGCGCCGGTGGGGCAGACCTGGCCGCACAGGGTGCAGTTGTACTCGCAGTAACCAAGGCGCGGTACCAAGAGCGGGGTGTAGAGCCCCTGCGCGCCGGCCTGGAAGAAGGCGGGGTAGAGTGCGCTTCTCAGGCAGACCTTCATGCACTCGCCGCAGCGCACGCACTTTTTCAGGAACTCATCCTCGTCGCGCACCCCCGGCGGCCGCAAGAGCTTAGCCTCCGCGGCCGGTTCCCGGAAGCGTAATCCCCTTGCCAGGACCACCCCGCCCACCAGTCCCCCGAGAAACACGCGCCGCTCCATCACCGTGCCGACCTGCGGGCGCGGGCCGGCAAACCGGAAGCGCACCCGCTGCGACGGGCAGCGCAGGGAGCACTCCAGGCAGAGGATGCATTCTTCCATTTGCAGCAGGTCCCGGTCAAAGGAGGTGGGGCAGTGTTCGCGGCAGGCCTGGCAGTCGGCGCAGAGCTTCGCGGGGATGCGGCGCAGGGGGCCGAGGCGGGAGACCAGCCCGAGCAGGGTCCCCAGCGGGCAGAGGCGACGGCACCAGGCGCGCCGTTCGTAGCGCTCCAGGAACAGGATCAGCACGAACAGGAGCGCCGATAAAAAGGCGAGCGGGTAGAGGGTTTCCCGGAAGGGGAGGAGGTAATCGCGCAGCAGGCGGTAGCCGGGGTCAAAGAGGTCGCGCCGCTCCCCGATGAGACCGTACAGTGAACGCCAGCCGCCGCGCACCGTGTCCCCGAACAGGGGATGGAAGAAGAAGGTGAGGGCGCGTAAGAGCAGCGCGATGGGGTCAAGCAGGCCGGCCAGGTTCACCCCGAGCAGGGAGGCGATCAAGAGCGGCAGCAGCAGCCAGTACTTGGCCCGTCCGGTGAGGGCGCGGATGGCGCCCACCTTGCGGATCCTGCCGGTGACCAGGTCGAGGATGGTTCCCAGCGGGCAGATCCAGCCGCAGAAGAATCGGCCCAGGAACACCGCCGCGACGAGCACGAGCAGGCCGGGTAAGAGTAGCGGCTGGTACTCTCTCGCCGCCAGCATGGTGCTCGCGGCGGTGAGCGGATTGGCGCGGAAGAAGCCGTTCACCGCGGCCACGATGCGGTCGCTGCCCCGGTACTCGGTCATCAGGAACAGGACCAGGAACAGGGCGAGGAACAAAAGCTGCGAGATGCGGGCGGAGGTTACCTTTTTCACACCCGGACGATCCTCATCTTGTCGAGGTTCATCTCGCCCAGCCCGCGCTGGTACGCGGTGCGGGTCACGGCGATGTCGGCGGGTTTGAGGCCGAACAGGGTGGTTGCGTAGGCGTCGGCGGCGACAATGTCGGTGGAGGCGATCACCCGGTTCAGAACCTTGACGTCGGCGAGGTTGCCCCCTTGCGGGCCATGGGCGGTGAGGATCCTGGTGGCGTCGATCAGGGTGAGGTGAGGGCGGAAGGAGGCGTTCACGTCGGCGAGCGCCTGGTCGATGTTCTTGTGGATGGCCCCGCGGCTTCCCCCCATGATTCCCATCACGTTCTTCATGCCCAGGGTGAGGCGGCTCAGGCCGTGGTGCTTGGCGACCGGGACGTTGATGTAGACGTCGGCGGAGAGCGCCTCGCCGTAGAGTTCCCACTCCTTGAGTACCTTGCCGTTCAGCGCTACCTTCTTGAAGCGCTCCTCCTCGAGGTGCTTCACCTCGACGCCTTTCATGCCGCGCAGGGCTGACTCGATGCCGCTCGAGGCGTAACAGCGGCGCGGGTCGTTACAGGTGCGGTCGAAGACCTTCACCCTTTTCGCCCCCGCCTTCAGGCACTCCTCCACCACCGTCTTCACCACCGTGGGGTTGGTGGTGGCCGCGTACTCCGGCGTGCGGTCCCAGCCGATGTTGGGCTTCACCACTACGGTCTGTCCCGGTTTCACGAACTGCTGCATGCCGCCCAGCGCTGCCAGTGCCTTGCGGGTGATGCCGGCGTGGTCGGTGCCTTGGGCCACGGCCACCATGGGCCCTTGCGCCGCAAACAGGTTGCGCAGCCAACCGTGCAGGAAAAGTGATGACATGCCCAATATCTTGATGAACTGCCGTCTTTCCATGGAGACCTCCCGGCAAAGATGTGAGCGGCGTGACGCCAGCTCTCATTATAGGGGCGTGCGTCGTGAATTCAACGCATGCTGGCGAAAAACCGGCACCGTCCCCGGCGTCAGCCGTCCCGCCCCTGCCCCCGCTCCCAGCTCCCGCTCACTGCGCCTCGTTCGCCCTTGGTCCCGAACCTAGCACGTAGAACGTACGACATAGAAACGTACCTTGCTTTTTTTATTGACCCGTCTACAGCTTCACGGTTTAGTATTCCTGCTGTCATGGCCATGACCCACTAACAGCACAAGGAGACGACTATGAGCAAGGTAACGGTAGAGGAGTGGACGGCCCGGTTCCGGGCGATCGGCCTGGACGACGCGGCCATGGAGCAGTGGCACCGCCTGTTCGAGCGGGAGAACCCGGAGGGGCACCAGGAATTCCTGGAGTGGCTGGGGCTTTCCGCCGAGCGCATCGCCGCCATCCGCAAGCATCACGCTTGACGAAGTGGAGGCTTCCAACATTTCCCCTCGCCCTCCGGGAGAGGGGCAGGGGTGAGGGCGCCGCACAAGCGACATCTCATCTTCGTGGCATCTTCCTCACCGCGGCCCCGGGTTCGCCCGGGGCCGCTTCCTTCGCAGGAGGCATCATGTACCGCATCAGCCAGTTGGCCCGCAAGTTCGGCCTGTCCCGCAGCACGCTGCTCTACTACGACCAGGAGGGGCTCCTGTCCCCGTCCGGGCGTAGCGAGGCGGGCTACCGCCTGTATTCCGAGGCCGATCTCGAGCGTCTGGCCGCCATCGTTTCCTTCCGCAAGGCGGGGCTCTCCGTCGAGGAGACCCGCTCCCTGCTGGAACAGGAGCAGGGGGAAACATCCGTACTCAGCAAGCGACTTGCCGCCATCGGCGCCGAGATCCGTGCCCTGCAGGCCCAGCAGCATCTTTTGGCCCGGATGCTCCGGGTGCAGTCGGAGGGAGGATTCCCCGAAAGCGTGGACAAGGAGACCTGGGTGGCCATGCTGCGCGCCGCGGGGATGGACGACCAGGCCATGGAGACGTGGCATGTCGAGTTCGAGCGGCGCGCGCCCCAGGCGCATCACTCGTTCCTGCTCAGCCTCGGCATCTCGGAGCAGGAGGCGCTGGCGATCAGGGAGTGGTCCGCGGCGGCGGGGCGGCCTGCGTCGGAGCACTAGAACTTCCCTTCCCGCGTTGAATTCTCCAGGCATATGGTTAGAATGTGCTAATTGTTTGTACGCCATTCCAACCAGACCAAGGAGAACTGCATGAAAACAACCGAGATGTTCGCTGCCCACCCCAGAAAACTCACCATGGACGTCACCGCCATCACCGAGTGCATCAACTCGCTAGTTGAGTGCGCGGATGTTTGCACCAGCTGCGCCGATGCCTGCCTAGGCGAGCAGATGGTGCAAAACCTCACCAAGTGCATCAGTCTCAACCTGGACTGCGCCGACATCTGCCAGACCACCTCCCGCATCCTTGCCCGCCAGACCGATCCCGTCCCCCAACTGCTCAGGACCCAACTCGAAAGCTGCGCCGTCGCCTGCCGCCTGTGCATGCAGGAGTGCGAGGTCCACTCCGAAATGCACCAGCACTGCCGTATCTGCCGGGCTACCTGCCAAAACTGCGAGAAAATCTGCCAGGACCTGATCTCGCGCCTGTCCGAGGGAACCAGGACCACCTTCCTGTAACAGTGCAGGGGCGGCTCAGGCCGCCCCCATTCCGAGCCGGAACAAGACCAGGAGGCTGCCATGAGCAAGCTGGCCTGTAACGTCGTTGCCTATCGACCTGACCCGGAATTGCTGGCCGCACGGTTCCAGCCACGCCAGGCGGAGGTGCTACTGGAGCAGGCAGAGGGGCTGCTGGCGCGCGCCGTGGCGGAATTCAGGGAATACGCAGCGCTGGACCGCGCCTGGCAGGAACTAAGCCACGACCTGGAGATCCTAAAGCAGGAACTGGAACTGGACCGGCGGCGAGTGCAAGGGGAGGAACCGGCGGCGGAAGAGCCCGTGTCGGAACCGGCGGCTGCCGAGGCACAGGAAAAGGAAGAGGGAGAAGCAGCACACCACGACACGGAAGGGGCGCCAGCAGAGGGAGCATCCGAGGCAGAGGCTGCCGTAGAGCCCACGGTGGCGGAGGAGCCGACTGCCATAACCAGCATGCTCGAGTTGCGTGGCGAGTCGATCCGGCGCAGGAGGGAGCTGACCGGTCCGGGAGGCCCACTGGCGCTCGATGAGCAGCGCGACCTGGTGCTCGGGCGCCTGTGCCGCGACTACGAGGAGGGGCTGAACCGGGTCGCGGTGGCGGAGGAAGGGTTGCGGCGTATCTTCGGGTACGAGGTGGCGTCGCCGCTCAGTTCCTGGTCGGAAACGCTGGGCGCCTCCCTGGCCAGCAACCTAATCTGGACCAGGAACGCACTTGAATGGCTCGCGCTGTACCGCCAGGGGGAGCAGACTTTCACCCGCGCCTTCTCCGTGCGCGCCTTGATGAACCGCAACGCCTGGGGGCAGTTGCGCCACGCCCGGGACAGCTTTCCGGTGCGACTCCAGGTCCCAAGCGAATTGTTCCAGGGCTTCGAGAACTGCCGCTTCCGCGGCGTGAGCGCGTCGCTGCTCGGCGAGGCAGGCGGAGTGCCGTGGTCGGCGCTGCTGCGGCTCCCCGAGACGGCGTACTACCTGCGGAGCGGGCAGCGGGTGGAGGTGGACCAACGCGAACTCTCAGAGATCATCCTCGGGCGGGTGGAGAACCGGCGTTCGGTGCGCCGCTCCGAGTTCTGCGGCATGGTTACCCACCTCAATGTGAGCCCGGTGGGGCGGCCGGTGAACGAGGGACAATGGCACGTGGAATTGCTGCGGCCGGTGGGTGCGGTAACGGAGCAGTTCGCACAGGTGGACGACCTGGTCATCGAGGTAAAGGTTGCCGCGGTGGCGCAGGGGAGGGAACGATGACGAGGTGTGCCAGCGCATCCGCGCCGGTACAACAGGACAAGGGGGTGACTCATGGAAAAGATGCGGTTGACCAGCCCGGCCTTCCACGACAACGGGCGCATTCCGGCCAGGTACACCTGCGACGGCGACAACATGAACCCCGAGCTGCGGTTCGAGAACATCCCGGAAGGGGCCAAGTCGCTGGCGCTGGTCATGGAGGACCCGGATGCCCCGAACGGGTTGTGGGTGCACTGGATACTCTGGAACATCGGCCCCAGGGTGACGACGCTGGTGGAGCAGGCCGAGCCGCGCGAGGTGGTGATCGGAAAGAACAGCTGGGGGCATAACCAGTACGGCGGGCCGTGCCCGCCGTCAGGGAGCCACCGCTACATCTTCCGGCTCTACGCGCTGGACACCACCCTGGAACTGGCGGGGACCGCCAGCAAGGGGCAGTTGGACGTTGCCATGCAGGATCACATCCTGGCGGAGGTTTCGCTTACCGGGACTTACAGCGAGGGCTAACAGCAGTGACAACCAGGAGAAGGACGAAGGCACCCGGTTACCATCTGCCGGGTGCCTTCTTTCGTTCAGGATTCGGTGCGTTCGTTGAGGTAGTTGGTGAAGGCGCGGTCCGTGTTCTGGATGTGTCCCACCAGCCAATCCTTGAGGAACACCAGGACGTCGATGGCGACGAAGGATTCGCCGGCTTCGGAGCGGTCCTTGAAGTTGTGGACGGAGTTGATGAACTTGCGGTGGGCGGCGGCGTGCGAAGCTGCAGCGGCATAATTGACCTGCGCCATCAGCTGCTCTTCGGTCCCAAAATGGTACTGGGTGTAATCGAGCAGCTCCGCGACCACTTCCCCAAGTTCGTGGCTGTGGTCGTGCATCATGAGTGCTCGATAGCACCGGTTCAGGATATCGACCAACTTGTGGTGATGTTCGTCTATTTGCGGCATGTCCAGGATCAGCGTATCGTCCCACTCTACCAGTATCATTGGTTACTCCACCTGCACCTGTCAAAAATAAACCTACTCAGTTATATTCTTCGGCAGCATCCAGACAAAACTGCAACCCTTTTTATTGTGGCTACTTGAATGCAATCACTTCCAGGTGACCATAGTCCCCCCGTTGTGCCTTGAGGGCGCGCCGCTCAAATTCTTTCTCCCTTCTTTGGCGCGCGACTTCTCCTCCGTCGCCGGTAGCGCCACGCGACAGCGCTCGCTGCAGCACCAGCCCACCCACCACCAGTGAGGCGAGGGCGTACTTACGCTTGTAGAGCAGCCCGAACGCGCCCCCGACCAGCAGCGCCGTACGCGGGTCGCCAAGGAATTCCAGTACCGACTGCAGCCCGAGCTTCAGGGTCAGTTCTCTGACTTGCGGGTTCAGGTTGCCCCGCTGGTCCTCCCGGTAGTTGAGGGGGAGGTCGGCCAGCCGTGCCAGTTTGTCGCTGTTCATGCGATGGCTCCTTTTACCGGGGATAACGACGACGAAGGTTATCTTAACAGCGCCGCCCGGTTCCTCAATGTCCGCCCCCGTTTTTTCACCTATGATCCGGAACGTTATGGAAGAAGGGAGCGCTAAAAGTGCCCCGCTTGACTTCGCGACCATCGCCGATAAAGTGAGGTTTTGTTAATTTACCCGAGGTGCGTGGGGGTATAGCCATGGCTGCCAACGTGCGCAGGGAGCTGGTCGAGGGGACCCTCGGCAACAGTGTCAGCATCATCGATCCGCTTCGTAACCACCGCTGGGACCGCTTCGTACTGCAGCACCCGTACGGCTGGATTACGCACCTGTCAGGCTGGAAGCGGGTACTGGATGCCAATTTCCCCCACATGACCGGTTACTACCTGGTCCTCAAGGATGCGCTGGGAGGGATCCGCGCGGCGCTCCCGGTATATGCCGTGGAGAGCTGGCTGATAGGTCGGCGGCTGGTGAGCATCCCGTTCGCCACCCTGTGCGACCCGCTGGCAACCGAGGCCGCCGACGCGGAGCTGCTGAGCGAGGCGGTGCTGCGCCTGGCGGAACGACTCGGTATCTCCCGCGTCGAGATCAGGACCGCAGCGGCGGCGCACCTGTTGAACCGGGACCGGTTCCACGCGGACTGCCTGCACAAGCACCACTTCCTGCCGCTATGCCCCGACCCGGAGCTGGTCCGGCAGCGCTTCCACCGCAGTTGCGTGCGCCAGCGCATCGCCCGCGCCGAAAAGTGCAACCTTAGTCTCATCCGGGGCAAACGCGAGTCGGACCTCAGGGAGTTTTACCTGCTGCACCGGCTCACCAGGAAGAGGAAAGGACTGCCGCCGCATCCCTACCAGCTGGTAAAGGCGCTCTGGCAGACCTTTGGACCGCAGGGGGTGGTGGAACTGCTGTTGTGCCGCCGGGGGAACGAGACCATCGGCGGACTGATTCTCTTCAAGTACAAAGAGCGCGTCTCCATCGAGTACTCCGCGATGAACGTCCTGCACAACGACTCCAGCCCGGTGCATTTCCTGTTCTGGCACGCCATCCGTGAGGCCTGCCTGGATGGGTACCGGGTGCTCGACTTCGGGCAGACCTCGCAGCACAACAAGAGCCTGATGGAATTCAAATCGCACTGGGGAGCACAGGTCACCGACCTTCCCCATTTCCTCTACCCCAACATCCCACCACGCTCCAGGGCCGAGGGGGAGGAGTCCATCGCCAAGAAATTGTTGCAGTTCGTCTGCAACAAGGCGCCCGATACGGCACTCAGCTACCTGGGCAATTTCTGTTACCGCCACCTGGGATAGCGGCAGTTGGTTTTGAAGGTTTCTCTGCTACCCTTTGTTGCGCCGGGTTAATACTTCTTAACGGCCCGGCAAGCCACCGTGGTTCTGGATCATCCCTGACCGGGATGGAAGGAGGAAGACATGGCCGAGGCAAGAAGGATCCAGATTCAAGAGGCGCGCAGGAAGGTGCAGGCGGGTGAAGCACTCTTCGTCTGCGCATACGACAGCGAGGAGATGTGTGGTGGCATTCGCCTCGAAAAGGCCTGGACGCTGGGTGAGTTCAACGCCAGGCTTCCCGAGCTGAAAAAGGACCAGGAGATCATCTTCTACTGCAATTGACCGCAGGAGCACACGTCTGCCGGTCGGGCAGCTGAATTTGCAGAGAAGGGATACACCAAGGTCTGGGCGCTGCAGGGCGGGGTGAACGCCTGGAAGGAGGCGGGGTACAAATAGGTTCCGCGGACCCGAAAAAGAGGGCCCTCCGGTTATGCCGGGGGGCCCTCTTGTTATTCAGGGGTGGATGCTGCCGGTGTGTCCTTCTTGTCCGGGGGCGCGGCAAGGTAGCTAGCGATACCGTCCCGATTCCACATAACCGCTTGCCTGCTCCGGAAGGGCTGCAGGAAGTAGTAGTACCTGGGGTCGATGTGCTCGGTGTCTTTCTCGTAGGTGATCAGCGCCACCTTGTCGTGGCTGGCCGCGTAGGCGCGGATCTCATCCTTGCCGTTCAGTTCAACCAGGGGTTGGCTCAACCTCCCCAGGAAATGGAATTGACCGTGATACTTGCCGTCGTGCAGCACCTGGTACCCCTCGGCCTGTTTCTGCCGCACCGCCTGGGCGATAGGGTGCAGGTCGTAGCGCTGGTACATCGCGTTGCCGCCAATCAGCACCAACAGGCAGCAGGCCAGGGAGGAGGTGGCCACCTGGTTGAGCAGGGCCGCCATGGTGCGAGGGCGCAGCAGGAAGAGCACCGTCCCGAGCACGATGAGGCCTACCGCGGCGATCCTGATCTCCATGAGGTCGAAGTGCTTGAGCAGTTGACCGTGCCGGATCAAGGACGCGGTGATCAGGCCGGCGCCCAAGAAGAGGTAGAGGCCGGCAATGGGGAGCCGGTAACGTGCTACCTCTCCGTGCTCCTCGCCGGCGCTTTTGGCCATGAGCAGGCTGAAGGTCGGCAGCACCGGGATCAGGTAGTGCACCTGCTTGCCGCTCAAAAGCGAGAAGATCACCAGGCTCCCCGCGCACCAGACCAGCAGCATCCTGAAGCCGGGGTCGGCGCTAAGGCGCTTCCATGCCCGCCAGGCGGGCGGGAACAGGGTCCACGGGAGCAGCAGGGTCGGGATCCAGGGGAGGTACCACCAGATGGGACGTCTGTGCGCGAACGATTTGGCCATGCGGTTCACTGTCTGCCCCCACAGGATGGCACGCCGGTAGGTCTCACTGCCGTAAAGCACGGCGGGCAGGAGCCAGAAGAGCACCACGGCGATCCCGATCAGCACCGAGAGGCCGAGCCAGCCGTACCACTTGCCGGAAAGGCGCTCCTTGGGAACCCAGAGAAAGCCGAGCAGGGCCACCGGGAGGACGTAGACCAGCACCACCGGCCCCTTGGTGAGGATGCCGCCTCCGATGGCGACGCCGAGTTGCAGGTAGCAGGCGAAGCGGTGTTCCCGGGCCGCCGAGATCACGGCCAGCACGGCGACCAGCACCCAAAAGGCCAGCACCACGTCAAACATGATCACGCTGGACCAGAGCAGGTAGGAAAGCATGGAGGCGAGGATGACCGCAGCGTGGCGCGCCACCTGCCGGTCGTCCCACAGCTTCATTGCGATGCGGTGCACCAGGGTGAGGTTGAAAAGGCTGAAGAGGAGCGGGATGAAGCGCAGCGTCCACTCGTTGACCCCGAACAGGAGCCAGTCCAGATCCAGCAGCCAGAAGAGCAGCGGCGGCTTGTGCGAGTAGGGGAGGCCGTTTTGCAGCGGCACGATGTAGGAGTTGTTGTGCCACATCTCCCACGCCACGCCGAGGTAGCGGGTTTCGTCCACCGGGAAGTACGGGAGCCGCAGGGCGAACACGATCACTGGGATGACCAGGATCGCGAAGGGAAGGCGCAGTTCTTTAATCAGCAGGCGAATCGTTTGCGCCATCTTTCTTTTCCTTGTGGATGAAGAAGAGGTTCCTGAGATAGACGGTGGTGCCGAAGGCCTGTCCCAGGATGAAGACCGGGTCTTTGCGGTACAGCGAGTAGACCAGCAGGATCAGCGAGCCGAAGATACTGAAGTACCAGAACGATTCGGGGATGACGCTCTTTCTCTTTCTCTCGGTGGCGATCCATTGCACCACGAAGCGCATGGTGAAGAAGAACTGCCCGGCCAGGCCGATGGCCACCCAGGCCTTTTCCGTTAAAACCATCTAGTCGCACCTCGTGATCTTTACGTTCTTGGCACGCATGCGCAGCCAGCACACCCCGAAGATGTCGATAATGCCGACCCAGAGGCGGTTCAGGGTGCCGTACTTGGATACCCCGGCGGTACGCGGACGGTGGTGCACCTCGACGGAGATGACGTCGCCACCCTTCATCTTGATCAGCGCGGGGAGGAAACGGTGCATGTGGTCGAAGAAGGGGAGCTCCAGGAAGGCGGCGCGGTAGAAGACCTTCAGGCCGCAGCCGGTGTCGGGAGTCTCGTCGCGCAAGAAGGAGCGGCGGTAGGCATTGGCGATCTTGGAACAGATGATGCGCCAGACGTGGTCGTCCCTTTTCTTGCGGAACCCGGCCACCATCTTGAGGTTGGGGTTGTCGCTTGCCAGGATTGCCTCAACCATCTTGGGGACGTCGGCGGGATTGTTCTGGCCGTCGCCGTCCATGGTGGCGATGATGGTGCCGCTGGCCTGCCTGATGCCGGTAGACACCGCCGCGCTCTGGCCATAGGCACGGTCATGCTGGACGACCTTGAGGGAGGGGACCGAGTTCTTCAGGGCGAGCAGTCGGGCATGGGTATCGTCGGTGCTTCCGTCGTCAACGACGACGATTTCACATTCAAACCCGGTGGCGACGATTTCCTGTACCAGGTTCCCTATGTTGTCTGCCTCGTTGTGGGCAGGTATCACGATTGAGATAGTAGTCATAATTCTCTGCTTTTTCAGATGGATACTGCGTTAAATGGGACCAGTGGACAATTCGACAACATAGCACAGCCTATGTGCGATTCATAGCTTTTTCTAACTCTATCCTTGTGCTGCTATAGAGGCGGATCACGTATCCTTACCGGCAGCACCTGCCATGATCAAGCAAAGATGAAAATTTGGTATACGCGGTTACGTTTACAACTGATTGGTGCTAGTCTTTGCGAATGGTTACTTCACTGCTTTCCACCGACGATCTCACACAGGCCCGGGCCTTGTTGGAAGCGACCGGCCTGCAGTTCGAGACACCCTATGACGATATGGTCGGCATCTTCGAGGCCGGGCGGCTGGTCGCCGTTGGCGCCCGGCAGGGGCGCACCCTGAAGATGCTGGCGGTGGCGCCGTCGCACCAAGGGGGGACCCTGCTGGACGAGGTGGTCACCGAACTGGTCGGCCGCGGCTATCAGGACGGGGTCGACTCCTTTTTCGTCTTCACCTCGCCCACCCTGGTGCCCAACTTCGAGACGCTCAACTTCAACCTGCTGGTCGCCACTGGCAAGACCGCGCTCCTGGAGTACGGCGATGGCCTCAAGCGCTACCTCGCCCGCTTCACCCGCCTCATCCGGCCCGGCAACAACGGCGCCATCGTCGCCAACTGCAACCCATTCACGCTGGGGCATCGCCACCTGGTGGAGCAGGCCGCGGTCGCCGTGGACCAGCTCTTCCTCTTCGTGGTCCGCGAGGAACGTTCCCTGTTCCCCTTCGGTACCCGCATGCGCATGGTGCAGGACGGCACCGCCGACCTCCCTAACGTCACCGTGGTGGACACCTCGTGGTACGCCGTCTCCAGCATCACCTTCCCGACCTATTTTCTCAAAGACGGTGACCCCGGCGGGGCCATCCAGATGGAGCTCGACATCATGCTCTTCGCGCAGCGGATAGCGCCGCACTTCCACGTGAAGAAGCGTTTCGTCGGGAACGAGCCCTTGTGCGGCACCACCGCCGCCTACAACGAGACTATGCACCGGATCCTCCCCCCGCTGGGTATCGAGGTGTGCGAGATAGAGAGAACATATGCGGACCAGCAACCTATATCCGCCTCCCGCGTGCGTGACATGCTGCTGCGCGGCGAACTGGAGGGGATCGCGGAACTGGTGCCGGTCAGCACCCTGGACTTCCTCCTCTCCAGCGAGGGGATCAAGATCTGGGACAAGGGAGGAGCGAAATGAAGATCGTGAAGAAGGCGCAGGCCGGGACCATGCAGTCCAGCGACCTGATGGTGTTCCTGGAGCCGGCCGAGACGCTCAACGTGACCATAGAGTCGACGGTCCTCAAGCAGTTCGGGGCGCTGATCCGGGCCAAGGTGGACGAGGTGCTGCAAAAGCATGGCATAGACGCGGGCGAGGTGCGCATCACCGACCGCGGCGCGCTCGACTACGCTATCGAGGCGCGCCTGGAGACGGCCATCATGCGGGCAACGGAGGGGTAAATGGAAGGGCTCTGGTACAAGGAGTGTAGTAACGGAAGGCGCTTCATCATCAAGATTACGCCGGGTGAAAGTCTCACCACCCGGCTTTTGCAATTCGCCCACCTGACCGACGTGCGCTACGCCATGATCGTTTCCGCGCTGGGGAGCGTCAAGAACGTGCGCCTGAGGGGGATCAAGACCGGTGCCAAGCTTCCCATCACCCCGCCGCGGGTCACCATCCACGACATCGAGGGGCCCTGCGAGCTTCTGGGGCTGCAGGGGAACATCGTTCCCGGCGAGGATGACCTTTTGGACTGCCACTTCCACATCATCATGTCCAAGTCTTCGGGCGAGGTGGTGGGTGGGCATCTCTACGACGCCGAGGTCTTCGCCACCTGCGAGATCGTCCTCACCGAGCTGGACGTCTCCGGCGTCGAGCGCCACGTTTCCAAGGTAGGGGGGATCCCCACCATCTATATCGACGAGGAGGCGCCCTGATGGCCGGCTTCAAGCTGCGACGCTCCCTGCTCTACGTCCCGGGCAACATGCCCTCCATGCTCCAGAACATCCCCATCTTCAACTGCGATTCCGTCATCATCGACCTCGAGGACGCCGTCCCCCTCTCCGAGAAGGACGCGGCGCGCCACCTGGTCAAGCGCTTCCTGTTGAACTACACCGACCGCAACAAGGAACTCCTGGTCCGCATCAATCCGCTCGATACCAAGTGGGGCTACGAGGACCTGAAGGTGGTGCTCCCGGCCATGCCTGACGGCATCCGGCTTCCCAAAGCGGATACTCCGGAAATAGTGGAACGGCTGGATACGCTTTTGACCGAGTTCGAGGAGGAGCTGGAGGTTGAGATCGGCCGCTTCGGCATCCTGCCCTCGTTGGAGAGCGCACTCGGCGTCATCAACGCGGTCGGCATCGCCAATAGTTCCGAGCGCATCTTCGCCCTCGCCTTCGGCGCCGAGGATTACACCGCCAGCATGGAGATCGAGAGAAGCCGCGGCGGCGAGGAGCTCTTCAACGCCAGGACCCGCGTGCTCTGGGCTGCGAAGGCCAAGGGGATCCAGGCGGTTGACACCATCTTCGCCGACGTCTCCGACATGGAGGGGCTCAGGGCCGAGACCGAACTGGCGAAAAGGCTCGGCTACACGGGCAAGTGCCTGGTGAACCCGCGCCAGATCGAGGTGGTGCACGACGTGTTCGCCCCCAAGCAGCACGAGGTGGAGTACGCCCTGCAGGTCATCGAGGCGATCCAGCGAGCCCGCCAACTGGGTACCGGCGTCATCGCCCTCGGCGGCAAGATGGTGGACGCCCCGGTGGTGAAGCGCGCCGCCCGCGTGCTGCGCACCGCCTACGCCCACGGCATGGTGGACACCCTGATCGACGAGGAGGCGATACATGGCGCTCAATAGCCTGGGACGGGAGATCCCGGAAAGCTACGCGGGGAAACCGCTCATACCTTATAGCGACCCGTTCGCCCTCCGCCCGCAGGGAAAGGTGGCGGCCCGCCCGCTGAAGCGGGTGAACCCAGGGGCGAACAAGCGCCTCTCATCGCTGCGGGAGGCGATCGAGGCCAGCGGGCTCAAAGACGGCATGACCATCGCCACGCACCATTCCTTGCGCAACGGCGATTTCCTCTTGAACCGGATCGTGGCCGAAATCGCGGCGCTGGGGCTCAAGGGGATCTGGATTGCCTCCTCCTCAGTGCACCCGGTGCACGCCGAGATCATCCCACACATCAAGAGCGGCGTCATCGCCGGCTTCCAGTGCGGCGTGAACGGCCTGATCGGCGAGATGGCCACCAAGGGTGAACTCTCCTGCCCCATCGTGGTCCGGACCCACGGCGGCCGCGCCCGCTCGGTCATCGAGGGGAGCGTGCCCATCGACGTCGCTTTCATCGCCGCCCCCTGTTGCGACGAGTACGGCAACATGAACGGCTACTACGGCCCCTCGGCCTGCGGCAGCCTGGGCTACGCCCAGATCGACGCCACCTACGCCTCCTGCGTCGTCGCAGTTACCGACAACCTGGTCCCCTTTCCGGTGGTCCCGGTCAGCATCCCGCAAACCCTCGTGGACTACGTGGTGGTCGTGGACCGGCTCGGGGACCCGGCCAAGATCGTTTCCACCACCACCCGCGTCACCACCGATCCCGTCGGCCTGCAGATCGCGAGCTATGCCGCGCAGGTGATCGAGGCGGCGGGGCTGTTGCGGGACGGCTTCTCCTTCCAGACCGGCTCGGGGGGCATCTCGCTGGCCGTGGCCGAGAAAGTACGTAACGCCATGCGCAAGGGCTCCATCAAGGGTAGCTTTGGCTGCGGCGGCATAACCGGTTATTTCGTGGACATGCTGGAGGAGGGGCTCTTCTCGGCGCTCATGGACGTGCAGTGCTTCGACCAGGAGGCGGTGCAGTCCATCGGGAGAAACCGCGCCCACCAGGAGATCAGCGCCGACATGTACGCCAACCCCTTCAACGCCGGGGCCGTGGTGAACCGGCTCGACTGTGTCATCCTCGGGGCCACCGAGGTCGACACCTCCTTCAACGTCAACGTGAACACCGAGTCCAACGGCTACTTGCTGCACAACACGGGTGGACACTCGGACACCGCGGCCGGCGCCAAGCTCTCCATCATCGTCGCGCCCTCCATCCGCGGGCGGCTCCCCATCGTCAGGGACCGGGTCACCACCATCACCACACCCGGCGAGACCATCGGCGTGGTGGTTACCGAGCGCGGCATCGCGGTCAACGACAAGCACGCCGAACTGAAGGAAGAACTGATCCGGAGGAAGCTCCCGGTCAAGGAGATCGAGGAGTTGCAACGCGAGATCTGCCGGGTCACCGGCACGCCGCGCCCGCTCGAGTTCGAAGACGAGGTGGTGGCGGTGATCGAGTACCGGGACGGGAGCATCATCGATGTCGTCAGACGCGTTAAGGAATAGCATCCTGGCAGCGCGGGACAGCCGCCAGGAGCTTCTGGACGGGCTGTTCCCGACCCCGTTCCCGGCCACGGTGATGCTGTCGCTTAACCTGCCGGGGGCGGAGAAGGCCGGGCCGCACGCTGAGCGGCTGTTTGCATGGGGAGAAAAGGAACTCCTCTCGGCCCTCAAGGTGACACCGGCGTTTTCCGGTGCGGATGCCCTGGGGCCGTTTGCCCTGTACCGTACCCGGCTCCAGGCCACCCAAGTGAAACGATTGGGGATGGCGCTGGAGGCCATGCACCCGGCCGGACGGCTTCTCGATCTCGACGTCTACGATCATGCCGGCCGCCAGGTCGGTCGCGCCGAACTGGACATCGCCCCCCGCAGTTGCCTGATCTGCCGCGAGCCCGCTCTCGCCTGCATCCATGCCAAGCGCCACAGCACCGAGGATTTGGTGCTGAAGGCACGGGCGGTGATCGATGCCATCTGAACTGAGGCGACTGGCCGATAACCTGGTGCGCGGTGCCTTCATGGAACTCTACCTGACCCCCAAGCCCGGGCTCGTCGACCTGAACGATGCCGGCTCCCACCACGACCTCTCCATCAGCCGCATGGAAGCATCCCTGGCAGTAGTCTCCGGTTACCTCCGCCGCCTGGCCGATTCGCTGACGCGGGGCGAGGAACTTTCGGCCCAAGTGCGTTTAGGGGTCGAGGCGGAGCAGGCGATGCTGGAGCGTGCCGGCACCAACTGCCACAAGGGGTACATCTTCTTGAGCGGGCTCCTGTTAACTGCGGCCGCCCGGTCGCATAGGGCAGGAGAGGCGGCGCTCAGCGAGGCGGTTGCGGATATCGCCGCCCGTCTTTTCGACGCACCCGGGCAGGGCGACAGCAACGGCAGCCGCGCTTGCGACAGCTACGGTGCCCGGGGCATCAGGGGCGAGGCCCTGGACGGGCTCCCGGCGCTGTTTCGGGAGGCGCTCCCCGCCTTTCGCCGGGAGCTAGCGGAGGGCAACAGGGGAAGCGCGGTGTACGCCATGCTGGGGCGCCTCATGGCCACCGTGGAGGACACCACCGCGCTGCACCGCTGCGGCAGGGAAGGGCTGACCACGGTCAAGGCGGATGGACGGACGTTGCAGCTTATGGTTGAGCAGCGCGACGACTTCATGAGTTTTCTGTCCCAGCGCAACGAGCACTACATGAGCCGCAACCTTACCATGGGTGGAGTGGCCGACCTGTTGGCCCTCTCCTTTGCATGGCTTAGCCACACTGGCGAGCTGGAGCCCACCCCGCAGTAGCCTCGCTGTTTGACAACGACAAGTTAATGATCTTTAATTTCGCCTATGGCTCATTACACCCTGACCCATAGCGCGATCGCTCTCCTCTTTTTCCTCTGCAGCGCCGCACCCGCGGCGGCCGCTGCAGGCTACTCCACCGCACCCGCACCCCAGCACTGCCAGGATGTTGTTTCCGCCGCTCCGGCGGGGGACGCGGGGTCGTTACCGTGGTCCCAACACCCCCAACCGGTTAGTTACGATTCTTCAGAATCTTCAGCGCCAGAAGCCGCTGTTTTTCCCCTCCCCCTGCGAGAAGGGGGCAGGGAGTGGGGGAACTCGCCATCGTCTCAGGAGTTGGCAGCCCTGGAGCAGTCCTCCCCTCCGCCCGAGGATTTTCTGATCCGGCCCGACGGCGCGGCAGGTTCGAGCGCCGGCGGAGCGGCCGGTGGCTCGCGTATCAGCGCGGACGTCCCCCCGCCCACCTGGCGCTGGCACCGGGCCGGGATCCCAGAATACGTGGGCGTCGCCGTTCTGGGTGCAGGGGCCATCTACGTGGAAAGCGCGCATGGCGATCCCGATCCCAAGTGGAAGGGGACCAACGGCTTCGACGAGGCGGTGCGCGACGCCCTGCGCCTGCACTCGCAAGGGGCGCGCGAGGTCGCGCACCACGTGGGGGATGCACTCATGTACGGTCTGATCGCGGCACCGGTGCTTGATTCCTTTGCCACCCTGGGGCTCCGCGACGGGGCCTGGGACACACTGTGGCAGACCGAGATGGTCAATCTCGAATCGTTCGCCTTCACCTCCTTCGTTTCCTCGCTGTCGCAGAACCTGGTGGCGCGGGAGAAGCCATTCGCGCACCACTGCAGCAACGGCAGATGCGAGGGGGACCAGCCCAACCGGAGCATGCCCAGCGGCCACGTTGCTTTCGCCTTTACCGGCGCCGGCCTGGTCTGCAGCCACCACGAATACCAGGAGCTCTATCACGACCCCGACACCGACCGGGCCGCCTGCTGGACCGGCCTTGGACTCGCGACAGCAGATGGCATCGCCCGCATCATGGCCGACCACCACTACGCCACCGACGTGATGGCAGGGACCGCCATCGGCCTTTTTTCCGGATTCCTGCTCCCCCGCCTGCTGCACTACAACCACCTCGAAAAGCCAAAAAGTGGGAAGCAAGCCAGAAACTCACTCATCAAGGAATTCTCTTTCCGTCCGCTGATTATGGCGGGGGGCGCAGGTCTTGCCTGCGAGATGAGGTACTAGCGATGGGCGCCGGCACAAGCGACGAGCACTACTTCCGGCATCCCTGGGAGCGGGCACGGGCCGGGGCGCTGGCTGCCCTGTTGGCAAACACCATCCACGATGGGGTGAAGGTTCTTGGCGTCGGCTGCGGTGACCGCTACCTTTACCGCGCCATTTTCGGCCGCCTGGCGCGCAAGGAGGTGGCGGCGGTCGACTCGGACCTGCCCACGTCGCGCCTGAACCAGCTCGAGCCTGAGCCCGGCATCAGCTACAGCCGTGAGCTTCCGCCCGGGAGAAACTGTTACGACCTGGCCCTGATCGTGGACGTGCTGGAACGGGTCGAGGATGACCGGGCTTATCTAAAGCGGGTGGTGCGGCAGCACGTAGCAGCAAAGGGGCGCGTCCTGGTAACCGTCCCCGCCTTCGATGCGCTCTACAGCGGCCACGACTGGTTTCGCGGTCACTACCGGCGCTACCGGCTGCGGCAGGTGGAGCAGCTGGCCTGGAGCGCCGGTCTGACCGTGGTCGGCTCCGGTTACCTCTTCGGCTCGTTGCTCATCCCGAGGTTTCTGTCCTCCCGGCTCTACCACTGGGGGCGGGTGCGGGACCACAGGCATTGGCGGTGGGGGCGGCTGCTGGCGTTCATGGCCGGCAAGGTGCTGTCCTGGGATAACGCGGTGATGATCGCCCTGGCGCGGGCGGGGATTCTGCTCCCGGGAGCCACCGCCTGGGCCTTGTGCGAGAACCGACGCAGCGTCAATTGACACATTGTTTTAATTTGACAGCGGGCTTGCTGATAACGTATACAGATTTAACCAAAATTACCGGGGGTTACTTGGGCATGGTTGTTTCATCAGAACAAACTGCCGGTTCGGAGCCCACCACACAGAGGACGGAAAAGTACATGCTGAATCTGAAACCGGAGGTCGTAGCCCAGCTCGAGCGCGTGCTCAGCTCAGTCGAAATGTTGCTTCCCAGGGCCGTCAAGGCGGTCAACTGGGCCACCTGCCCCGCCGCAAACTGGCGTCGTCATTCCTTTTCGGGATACCTGGAGGCGGTCAAAGTCACCGACCAGACCAGGCTCGACGACCTCCTCGGCTGCGAGAAGCAGAAAGAGATCATGGTGTATAACACCCGTCAGTTCCTGAAAGGGCTCCCGGCCAACAACGCGCTCCTTTGGGGTTCGCGCGGTACCGGCAAGTCCTCCATGGTGAAGGCGCTTCTGAACGAGTACGCCTCCGAGGGACTGCGCGTGATCCAGGTGGAGAAGGAAGACCTGATCTACCTCTCCGAGATCTTCAGCGCCGTCGAGGACCAGCCCTACCGCTTCATCCTTCTCTGTGACGACCTCACCTTCGAGATCGGCGAGCTGTCCTACAAGATGCTCAAGAGCGCGCTGGACGGCTCGGTCTATTCCGCTCCGGAGAACGTGCTCATCTACGTCACCTCCAACCGGCGCCACCTGCTGCCCCAGTACAACACCGACCTCTTGGGCGGCAAGTACGTGAACGGCGAACTGCAGGAGAGCGAGGCGATGGAGGAGAAGGTTTCCCTCTCCGACCGTTTCGGCCTCTGGGTCGCTTTCCACGTCTTTACCCAGGACCGTTACCTCGACGCGGTGCGCCAGTGCGTGGAGCGCGAGGCGAAGGCCCGCAACGTGAGCATCCCCTGGAGCAAGGAACTGGAACTCGATGCGATCCAGTGGTCGCACGACAAGACCAAACGCTGCGGCCGCACCGCGCTGCAGTTCTCCAAGCACTGGGTGGGGCGCTACCTGCTCAACCAGGCCACCGTGTAACTCCCGTTTCCTCGGCGGTTCTGATGCAATTCACGGCGCGCTCCCGAAAAGGAGCGCGTTTTTTTTCATGTGTGACGGGACCTCTCGTCTCTAAGGTGTTAAAATACGTGGGCTGTCCCAGCCTTCGGCATGCAAGATGTGCTTATAACGTTATTACCTTGACAATTGTCGTATCTGAATATATATAAGAATTCGAATATATCTCGATTCGATATTCTGACTGTACCCGCAAGGAGGTCCCCGGGTGAACCACAGGTTGCTAACGCTCATCGCTCTGCTACTCGCCTCGTATGCGGCGCCGGCCTTTGGCGAAGTGGTCACGCTGCAGGAGGCGGTGAAGCGCGCCCTGCAGAGCAACCACCTGCTCAAGGCAGCCGCACTGGATCGTGGCGCGGCGGAGCAGGACGTGGCGGCAAGCCGGAGCCGTTACCTGCCCCGCGTGGCCCTGGAAAGTGGCGCGGTCCTCTCCAACACCCCGAGCGCGGTCTTCATGATGAAGCTGGACGAGGGGCGCATCAACCCGAGCAAGGATTTCGCGGCCGACACTCTCAATAACCCTTCACCACGCGGTGACTTCAAGACCGCGGTGACCCTTGAGCAGCCCCTGCTCGATTTCGGTATCGCCACCGGGGTCGCTCAGGCAGGGAAGGGATCCGAGGCGGCCGCCCTGGTCGAAGAGGCCAAGCGCGAGGAGATCGCCTTCCGCGTCTACCTGGCTTACCTGGGCGTGCGCAAGGCGTTGGCCTACCGCGAGGTGGCCGACCAGGCGCTTCTGAACGCGCGGGAGCACGATCGCCTGGCGGCGGTGCGTGAGAAGGACGGTATCGGCCTCAAGTCCGACCGCCTTCGCACCGCGACCTTGGTCGCCCAGGCGGAACAACGGGTAATCACGGCAAAAAACGACCTGCTGGTCACGCGACTGAGGCTCAACCTCGTCGTCGGTGGAGCGCAGGGGGAGCCCCTGGATGTGGCGGAACTCCCCAAACTGGTGGAGCCCGCGCAGGAGCTGGAACAACTGATCGCCCTGGCGCGGCAGAACCGTGCGGATCTCAAGCTGGCCGAGAATTCAGAGCAGCGCGGGGAACTGGGGGTGAAACAGGCGAGGAACGCCTATCTCCCCACCCTTTACGCGCGGGGAAGCTACCAGATCAACGACCGGGACATGCCCCTCGGGACCGACAAGGATTCCTGGACCGTCGGGGTTAACCTGCGCTGGGACCTCTTCGATGGCGGCAAGCGTTCGCATGACAAAGAGAAGGCGGAACTCGTGCGCCAGAGTGCGGCGGAAGTGCTGGAAAACGAGCGCCGGGAAGTGGCGCTGCAGGTGACCGAGAGCGTGCTGCACCGTCAGGAGGCGCGCCTGAGACTGGAGAGCGCGCAGTCTGCGGTGCGCGACGCCGATGAGAGCCGGCGGCTGGTGACGCTGCGTTTCGGCAACGGCCTGTCCTCTCTGGTCGAGGTGATGGACGCGGAAAGCGCGCTCACCCAGGCCCGTGCCAACCTGGTGGAGGTCGAGAACGGCTTCCATGCCGCGACGGGAGAGATCTACTTCCGAACCGGCGTATTTGTGAAGGAGGTTCTGCAATGAGAACATACCGGGCGGCTTTGGTTGCCCTCGTGATAGCGAGCGGCTTCGGCTGCGGCAAGCAGGAAGGGCACAGCACGGCTCCGGCACCGCCGCCGGTGGTGACCGGCGCCACGGTGCAGACCCTCGCGGCCGAGGATCTGCCGGACGTCCAGGAGGCGGTCGGCACGGTGCGGGCGCGTAACAGCGCCCAGATCGCGGCCCGGATTCCCGGCAGCGTGACACGGGTGTTCGTACGTGAAGGTGAGCGGGTCGGGCGGGGGAACGTGCTGGTATCCATCGAAGCGGTGGAAAGCGGTGCCGCAGCGGCCGGTGCGGCCTCCGGGGTCGAGGAGGCGGCGCGTGCGCTGTCCGAGGCGCAGGCGCAGAAGAAGCTCGCCGACGTTACCTTCGACCGCTACTCGCGGCTCTTCGCCGAGCAGGCGGTGACCCGCCAGGAGTATGACACCAGGAAGACCGAGCAGGAAGTGGCGGCTGAAGGAGTGGCGAGGGCGCAGGCGCGCCTGGCCCAGGCCCGCCACGGCGCACAGGCGGCCGGAGTCGTGGCCGGCTACGGCAGGGTGACTTCTCCCATCTCCGGCGTGGTGGTCGCCAAGCAGGTCGAGGCAGGGCAGACCGTTTTCCCCGGCACGCCGCTGCTAACTGTCGAGGGGGACGAAGGGTTCCGCCTGGAAGTGGCCGCTCCTGAGATGCTCCTCGGCAAGGTGAAGGCCGGCGATCAGATCGGTATCGCGGTAGAGGGGGCGCCGGCGACCGGACGCGTCTCCGAGGTGGTCCCGGTGGTGGATCCCGCCACCCGCACCTTCACCGTCAAGGTTGATCTCCCCTCCAAGGGGCTTCGTTCCGGCAGCTACGGCAAGGCATTCTTCAAGACCGGCTCCCGCAAGGGCATTGCGGTCCCCGCGACCGCGGTGGTGCAGCGTTCCTCGCTCACCTCGGTGTGGGTGGTATCCCCCGAGGGGCTCGCCCGCCTGCGCCTGGTCAAGCCCGGGCGCGCCCAGGGCGGCCGCGTGGAGATCCTCTCCGGCCTCGCCCCCGGCGAGAAAGTGGTCACGGCAGGCCTCGACAAGATGGTAGACGGCGCCAAGGTACAGTAGGCGGAGAACTTCATGAACAACCTCGGCTTCGCGGGGAAGATAGCCCGCGCTTTCATAGATTCCAAGCTGACGCCGCTCATCGTGGCGGCTTCGCTCTTGATCGGGCTCTACTCCGTCATCGCGACGCCGCGCGAGGAGGAGCCCCAGATCGTGGTCCCCATGGTGGACATCTACCTCCCCATGCCCGGCTCATCCCCGAAGGAGGTCGAAGAGCGGGTGGTGACCACCTTCGAGAAGAAGATCTGGGAGATCAACGGCGTCGAGTACATCTACTCCGCCAGCCGCCAGGGGATGGGTATTATCACGGTCCGCTTCCTGGTCGGCGAGAACATGGAAGAGTCCCTGGTCAAGCTCTACAACAAGGTGATGAGCAACCGCAACCTCCTCCCTCCCGGTGCGGGCGAGCCGCTGGTGGTCTCGAAGTCCATCGACGACGTCCCCATCCTCTCGCTCACCCTCTGGTCGGACCGCTACGACCACAACGCCCTGCGCCGCGTGGCACGTGAGCTGTGCGACGACCTGCAGAAGGTGGAGAACGTCGCCCACTCCGAGATCAAGGGGGGACTGTCGCGCGAGTTGAAGGTGCAGCTCGACCCGGCCCGGCTCGCCTCCTACGGACTCACGCCGCTGGCGGTGATGGGGGCGCTGGAGAAGGCCAACGTATCGCAGCGCGCCGGCACCTTCGCCTCGGGTAACCGCGAGTACAGCCTGGAAGCCGGCGGCTTCATCTCCAATCCCGCCGATGCTGGGCGGCTCGTAGTGAGCGTCAAGGATGGCCGTCCGGTTTACCTTTCCGATGTCGCCACGGTGACCGACGGGGTGCAGGAACCAAAGGACTACGTTTTCTTCGGCCTTGGGCCCGCAGCGGCGCACAAGGACCTGAAGGGGGGTGGCGGCGACTATCCGGCGGTCACCATCGCCATCGCCAAGCGCAAGGGGGCCAACGCCACCTGGGTAGCCGAGGACCTCCTGAAGCGGGTCGAGTTCCAGAAAGGGAAACTGATTCCCTCGGAGATGCAGGTTACCGTCACCAGGAACTACGGTGAAACCGCCAAGGACAAGAACAACGAGCTGTTGTTCCACATGTTCCTGGCGGCCATCTCGGTCACCATCCTGATCGCGGTATTCATGGGGTGGCGCGCCGGCGCGGTAGCTGCCATCGCGATTCCGGTGACGCTGGCGCTCACCATGTTCATCTTCAACCGGATCGGCTACACGCTGAACCGGATCACGCTGTTCGCACTGATCTTCTCCATCGGCATTCTCGTGGACGACGCCATCGTGGTGGTGGAGAACATCCACCGCTACTTCACCACGACCACCTTCAAGCCGCTGGAGGCGGCGGTCCGGGCGGTAGACGAGATCGGCAACCCCACCATGCTGGCTACCCTCGCGGTCATTGCCTCGATCCTCCCGATGGGCTTCGTCGGCGGTCTCATGGGTCCGTACATGCGTCCCATCCCGGTCGGCGCCTCGATGGCCATGGTCTTCTCGCTCCTGATCGCGTTGATCGTCACCCCCTACTTCGCCTACCGGTTCATGAAGGGGGAGTCGCACTACGGTAGCGAGGCCGCTCCTGAAGAAACGTGGATGACCCGCTTCTACCGGCGCATGATGGGGCGACTTTTACACGATGCCAAGGTGCGCCACGGCTTCCTGGCCATGGTGGTCATCCTGCTGCTCCTATCCTGCTCGCTGATCTACTTCAAGGCCGTAACCGTCAAGATGCTCCCCTTCGACAACAAGAGCGAGTTGCAGCTGATCGTCGACGCGCCGGAGGGGACTACGCTGGAGGAGAATGCGCGCATGGTGGCCGAGCTCGGCGACGCGCTCAGGAAGGTGCCCGAGGTGACCGACTTCCAGAGTTACGTCGGCACCAGTTCCCCCTTCAACTTCAACGGGCTTGTGCGTCACTACTACCTGCGCCAGGGGCCGAGCGTTGCCGAGATCCAGGTCAACCTGGTGAGCAAGGACGAGCGCAGCAGCCAGTCCCACGACATTGCCAAGAGGATCCGCCCCACGCTGATGGCGATCACCGACCGCTATGGCGCGCGGCTCAAGGTGGCGGAGATCCCGCCGGGACCGCCGGTCCTCTCCACCCTGGTGGCGGAGGTTTATGGCCCGGACCAGCAAAGCCGCGTGGACATCGCGAGGAAGATACGAGACATCTTCAAGCAGACGCCGGGCGTGGTCGATGTGGACTGGTACCAGGAGGACGATCAGCCCACGCTGCGCTTCGAGGTGGACCGTGAGAAGGCGGCGCTTTCCGGCGTCGACGCTGCGCAAGTGGTGCAGACCCTGAAACTGGCGGTGGGGGGAACGGACGTCGGGCTCATGCACGTGCCGCAAGAGAAGGAGCCGATCCGGATCAACCTGCGCCTGCCGGTCGGTTCGCGCAGCGACGTCTCCTCGCTCTCCTCGATCTACGTGGCCGGGAGCAAGGGGAACGTGCCGCTTTCCGAGCTGGTGCGCGTGGTGCGCGGTGTAGAGGAGAAATCGCTCTACCGCAAGAACATGAAGAGCGTGGTCTACGTCATCGGCGACGTCGCCGGCAAGATCGAGGCACCGGTCTACGCTATCCTGAAGATGCACAAGGATATCGACAACATCCCGCTTCCCGGCGGTTATCATATCGAGCAGCGGGCGGCGACCCAGCCCTGGAGCGAGGAGCGCCCCGGCATCAAGTGGGACGGCGAATGGCACATCACCTACGAGGTGTTCCGCGACCTGGGCGCCGCCTTCGCGGCGGTCATGGTGCTCATCTACGTGCTGGTTGTGGCCTGGTTCCGCGACTTCACCACGCCGCTGGTGATCATGGCGCCCATCCCGCTCACCCTGATCGGCATCCTGCCGGGGCACGCCATTATGGGGGCTTTCTTCACGGCCACCAGTATGATAGGCTTCATCGCCCTGGCGGGGATCATCGTCAGGAACTCGATCATCCTGATTGACTTCGCCGAGTTGCGGCGCCGGGAAGGAATGGCGCTTGACGAGGCGATCATCGACGCCGGTGCGGTCCGTTTCCGTCCCATGCTGCTCACCGCGGCGGCGGTCGTGGTCGGGAGCTTCGTGATCCTGTTCGATCCCATCTTCCAGGGGCTCGCGCTGGCCATGATGTGCGGCGAGATCGCCTCCACCACGCTTTCCAGGATCACGATCCCGATCCTGTACTTCATGGTGCAGTCGTGGAAGGAGAAACATAAGAAGCCGGTTGAGGTAACGCCTTAACCTTGCCTTTAGGAGGTTTTACGTGTTTTGGTTGCGAAAGAATGTTGCTGAAAAAGTGAACGGCGAGTCAGTAGCCGATAAGGTGGCCAACGAGGCGGAGGGGTTCTACCGCTCCGGCAAGATGCACTGCGCCGAGGCCGTACTGGCCGCGGTGAAAAATGAGTTCCTGCCCGAGGCGGGCGACGAACTGGTGCACCTGGCTTCCGGTTTTGGCGGCGGTTCCGGCGCCGGCTGCATCTGCGGTGCGGTGGCCGGCGGCACCATGGCCATAGGCCTGGTGGTGCAGGACCGCAAGGCGGCAGCCGCGCTCACCAAGGAACTGCACCACTGGTTCAAGGAGCAGTACCGCGTCACCTGCTGCAAGGCCCTCACCGCCAACGGCAAGAAGCGCTGCGTGGAGTTCACCGCCACCACGGCGGGCAAGGTAGCCGAACTGCTGCAGCAGAAGCAGTGACCTAAGTAAAGGAGGTTCGCATGTACATCGACAGACTGTTGAGACTGATCGCCGGCACCTTCACCCTGCTCTCCTTGGCGCTGGCCCACTTTCACAATCCGAACTGGCTCTGGTTCACCGCCTTCATCGGCCTGAACCTCTTGCAGTCCGGCTTCACCAACTGGTGCCCGATGATGACCATTCTGGACAAGCTGGGCGTGCCCAAGCTGCCGCCGGCAGAGTGCCGTAAATGATCTGCCGCATCCGGGTCCTCTGCGACAACACCGCCGGGGCCATCTCCGGCACGCTCGGTGAGCACGGTTTCGCCGCCTTGGTGCAGGTGGGAGACCAGTCGCTCCTCTTCGACACCGGCGGTGGCCACACGCTGTTGCACAACGCCCAGCGCATGAACGTGGACCTGAAAGCAGTTGAGCAGGTGGTGCTCTCCCACGGCCACTACGATCATGCCGGTGGCCTCTGGCCGTTGTTGCAGGTGGCCGGTCCCAAGCGCATACTGGCGCATCCTGACGTCTTCACCCCACGCTACGTGCTGCGCGAGGGGAGCACCCGTTCGGTCGGCATACCCTACTCCCAAGATTTTTTGACCGGACTGGGCGCGACCTTCTCCTACAGTGACTCCTTCCGGGAGGTGCTCCCCGGCGTTTTCCTGACCGGCGAGGTGCCGCGCAGCACCAGCTATGAGGAGGGGGACGCCGGCCTTTTCTGCGACGAGGCCGGCTGCCAGAGGGATAGGGTCACTGACGATCAATCCCTGGTTATCGTGACGGAGAAGGGGCTGTTGCTGTTGCTGGGCTGCTGTCACGCCGGGGTCGTCAACACCCTGGAGCTCGCTCGCGAGCGAACCGGCGTGGAGCAGGTGTACGGGGTGGTGGGAGGATGCCATCTCGCCTTCTCGCCACAGACACAGATTGACGCTACCATTAAAGCCCTGAAGCGTTACGGGCTGAAGAAGATCTGTCCCGGGCATTGCACCGGGTTCCATGCCGCCGCCCGGCTCGCCACCGCCTTCCCCGGCGGGTTCAAGGCCATGCAGGTGGGGTACGTACTCGAAGTCGATTAGTTAATTTGCAAGGAGATGTTCACCAAATGAGATTTATCGCCGTACTGTTGTCCGTGTTGCTGTTGACCGCTTCCCTTTCCCAGGCCGTTGAGCCTGCCAACGTCACCTCGAAACAGGCCCAGGCATTGCTGGCCAAGACCCCCAAGATGGTGCTGCTCGATGTGCGCACCCCGGACGAGTACCGCCAGGCGCACCTGAAGGGGGCGCGGTTGATCCCTCTGGGCGAGTTGAACCGTCGTGTGCAGGAAGTTCCGCGTGACCGGCCGGTGCTGGTTTACTGCGCCGTAGGCGCCCGTTCCTCCACCGCCGCCAGCTACCTGGCCTCAAAAGGGTTCCGCCAGATCTACAATATGACCGACGGCATCGTCGGCTGGTACAACAACGGTCTGCCGCTGCAGATGGCGGGTCGCTAGCCCCTCCCACCTCTCTATCCCTCCCCCTCCGGGGGAGGGAGCAACGCCACTCCCCTCCGATTTCCCTGTTTTCCCATTATTCCCCAAAATCCCATCCCTCCCATAATTCCCATTCACTCTCCCTCTGGTAAACTTTTGCCGTTCTTTTGGCTCAAGCTATGCAGACAGTTTCCGATAAGCAAAAACAGGGCTTTGAAGCTGGAGGTAGCATGCAGGAGGAACGTGACAACCTGGCGGCGCGTCTGCTGGAAGAGGTCGACTGCGGAGCGGTCTATCTCGACGCCGGCGGTACGGTGCTTTTCGTCAACCGCAGGGCGGAGGAGATCCTGCACGTCGAGCGTGCCAAGGTGCTGGGCAAACGGGTGGACATGCTCCCGCTGCGGACCCCGATCTACCGCGTGCTCAGTGAGAATGCGCAGGACGAGCCGGTGGAGATCAGCGTCGACGGCGCCGTGATCCAGGTTCGCTCCACCCCCCTGGGGGGGGGCTCTCTGGCCGGGGAACTGTACCAGCTGCGCGACATCAGCCACGACAAGCGCGAGAAACGCCAGCGCGAAGAGTTCGTGGCCATGATGACCCACGACCTCAAGTCGCCGCTTACCGTGATCATGGGATACATGCAGGGGCTCATGGGGGAGATGCCCACCAAGATGGATCCCTCGCTGCACCTCTTCGTGAAGGAGATGGAGAAGAGCGCGGTCAAGATGCTCTCCATGATCGACGACGTGCTGGACGCCTACCGGCTGGAGGCGGGGCTTTTACAGATCGACCGCCAGCCCTGCGACGCCCGGTCGCTCCTGGAGGGGTGCTGCCGTGACGGCGAGCAGGAGGCCGCGGTGCACGGCTCCTACTTCCTGAGCGACATCTGCGACGGCATCCCGACACTCGACCTGGACGAGAAGCAGATCACCCGGGTCTTTGCCAACCTGATCGGCAACGCGGTGAAGTTCACCCCCAGGCGTGGCACCATCAGCGTCACCAGCACGCTCGAGGACGATTGCCTGCTGGTCCGTGTCAGCGACACCGGCATAGGGATCCCGGAAACTGAGCTGCCGCGCATCTTCAACAAGTACTTCCGAGCCTCGGGCGCCCAGGGGTTCAAGGGGACCGGGCTCGGGCTGACCATCAGCAAGGCGATAGTGGAGGCGCACGGCGGCAGTATCCGCGTTGAGAGCAGCGCGGGCAAGGGGAGCTGCTTCTCGGTCCTTTTGCCGCTGCACAACGAGCGCTGCACCTTCAAGTCCTGATTAAGGGTTAAAGTTCCCGCCATTGCGCGCCGATTAGGCAGTCATCGGGACTGCCCCACGCTGCGGCACCCGGAACAGAAAAAAGCCGCCCTGTGCGAGCATAGATAACCATCCAAGGAGGAGAACAGCATGGGCAACGTATTGATAGTGGACGATTCCTCGACCATGAGAAAGATCATTTCCCGCAGCCTGCGCCAGGCAGGGCTCGCCATCGACGACATCTACGAGGCCGGCGACGGCATCGAGGCCCTCTCCGCCATGGAAGGGAAAACCATCGACCTGATCCTGTCGGACATCAACATGCCCAACATGGACGGGCTCGAGTTCATCAAGTGCGTCCGCGGCAAAGGGGTCAATACCCCGATCGTCATGATCACCACCGAGGGGGGCGAGGACATCCTCAAGGAGGCGATCAACAACGGCGCCAGCGACAGTATCAAGAAGCCGTTCACGCCTGACCAGTTGAACGAGAAGCTCGGGGGGCTTTTATGATGTCCCTGAACCAGGATATCGCAGCCGCGACACACCTTGAGGAGGCGGATCTGGCATCGTATGTCATCAACGCCACCAAGGAGGTGTTCGAAACCATGGTGATGATGGCCCTCGAGGACAGCTATCCCCTCAAGGAGCCGGTCACCTCGTTCCACTGCTCGGTCACCGGGATGGTCGGCCTGGCGGGGACCTATACCGGCATACTCTCCATCCACTGCCCGCGGCACCTGGCCTTGAGGATCACCTCCAACATGCTCGGCATGGACGTGGAGGAGGTCGGCGAGGACGTCAACGACGCACTGGGCGAGATCGCCAACATGCTCGGCGGCTACGTGAAGCAGATCCTCTCCAAGGGGGGACTGGACATCAACCTCTCCATCCCGACGGTCATCTCCGGCGAGGACTACACGGTCAACTCCATGGCCGACAGTGACTGCGTCATCATCCCCTTCACCAACGAGGGTGACCGCTTCCTGGTCGGCTTGAAACTCAGGAAGGAAGTCTAGGCGGTACGGTAATGGCTGCATTCGAAAAACTACAATCCATGTTGGACGCCGCCATGAAGCAGGCCGGGGAGGAGAGCAGCATGCTCCTGGGCCAGGGCATGTCCGTGGCCGCCTCCGACGTCCTCAACACCAACCGCAAGAGCTACCTGGGCGACGAGGACAATCCCATCTACGTGGTAGGGGTGGAGTCGCGCGAGGCGTACCCGGGCTTCTTCTACCTCCTCTTCTCGCTGGGCGACACCATCGTCATGAGCTCGATCCTGCTGGGGATCCCGGGGCCGAGGATCCAGGAGAAACGCCGGCTTTCCATTCAGGAGCCGGATGACGTGGACGCCTTCGGCGAGATCGCCAACCAGATCATCGGCTCCTTCAACTCGGTGTTCCAGCCCAACCTGCCGGACAAGGTGCATCTGAAGCTCCTCCCGCCGCAGAAGTACGTTCCCGGTACCGACCCGCTCACCGACGAGCTCCCCTTCCCGGACGGCGAGTACCTGATGTACCGTGCCCCCCTGCAGATCGAGGGGCACGAGATGAACATGGTGGACATCCTGATTCCCCACCCACTGGCCAACCTGTTCGACCCGCAGCCGGAGGAGGCTGCGGTCGAGGCTGTTGCCGAGGTCGAGGCGGAGGGCGAGGAGAGCGCCGGTCCGCTCCCCTCCATTTTAGTGCTGGGGGATGACCAGGGGCGCCAGGAACTGGTGCAGGGGCTCTCCGACATGGGCCTCAACCTGATCGATGCACCACTGGGGGCCGACCTTCCAGGGCTCTTCGCCCAGGGCGACGTGCGCGCCGCCTTCATCTTCCTCAAGCAGACCTCTGACCGCGACCTGGCCATCTGCAAGCGCGTGGTGCCGATGGTGGACCGCAGCGGCGGTGCCGTGCTCCTCTCGGCTCCCGAGTGGACCCGGACCGCGGTGCTGAAGGCGCTCAAGGCGGGGGTGAAGGGCGTGGTCATGCCCCCCTATGCCCCGCACGAACTGGCGGACAAACTGGAGAAGATCCTGCACCACTGACGGCGAGTCAAAAAAACATCCCCAAGCTTCGTTTTTTTGACTGGCCGGTCTCCTTAGGCGTGCAACCGGCGCCACGGAAAATTCCCTCCTCCATAAAATGCTGTACTCCCGAGAGGTTAGCGTGTTGTTGCTGATTCGCGCCCCTACGGCATACCTTTTGCCTTGTACTCCCCCATGACCTTTACGCTGCGCATACCCGGCCCGGGGCTTTTCCTGGGGCTCGTTACGATACTGCTCGCCTGCGCCCTGCCGCACAGCGCCCTGGCGCAGCAGGAAAACCGCCTGTTGCGCATCGCGGTGCACCCCCACCAGGGCTTCACCAGGGTCAACCTCTCCTTCCAGTCGCCTCCCGACTACACCCTCCGGGTTCTCCCCGGGCGGGTCCGGCTCGAAGTGCGCGGGTCGGACTCCCCGAGTTTCAAGAAACTGCGCGCCCTGAACGACAAGCATCTCGCCGGTGTCACCACGTCCGAACTGCGCGGCGTGCTCAGCATCTCCATCCCGCTGCGCGTGGCGGACCCCGGGGTCCAGGTGGTCGACTGCGCCAACCCCAGCGTCTTGTCGTTGGACATAGGTCCCGGGGTGAAACGGGTGACGCGGGTGGACATCGCCCCCGGCCGCGAGCCGATCCTCTCCGGCACCGAGCGCTTCGTGCGCGACTTCGACGCCGATCCCGGCGGGGTTCCCTTCGCCCCCACCGACGGCAAGGTCCTCAAGGGGCTCCTCCCCGAGGGGGAAGCGCTCCTGTTCCAGCAGGGGGAAAGCCTGCTGTACCGGGACCAGGCGGAAGAGGCCATCAACGTATTTTCCCTGTTCACCAACAAGGCCACCGCCCCGAAAGCGCTGGCCTGCTTCCGGCTCGGCGAGGCGCTGGAGCGGCTGGGGCGGCACCAGGAAGCCCTGTCCTATTTCCGGCAGGGGGAAGGGCTGTGGCCCCAGTACCTGGAGCAGTCCCCGGAAGTGATGCAGCCTTACTCAGACGCGCTGGCCCGCACCGGCAACTTCGCTGCCGCCCGCGCCATGCTGCTGCGCCTCATGGACCGCTACGTGGGGACCCCGTACCAGGCGGAGCTTTTGAACCGCCTGGCCGACCTCATCGAGCGGAACGGGCAGAAAGAGGCGGCCCTGGCCATGTACCGAAGCGTGGCGGTCTACTCCGCCGGCAGCCCGGCCGCCGGCAGGGCGCGCCTGAAGCTCGCCGACCGCGAGCTCTTTACCATCTCCCGCGACCGCTACCGGGAGCTGCTGGCCAAGTACCAGGCGGTCTACCAGGAGCCCGGCGACCCCGCCTCGCGCGACGAGGCGCTCTTCAAGATGACGCTGCTCCTCTCGCTCTACGCGCCGCCCAAGGAGGCGCTGGAGACCGTGGTCACCTATGACCGGCGCTACCCGCGCGGCATCTTCAGCACCATCATCAAGAAGATGCGCGAGGAGATCCTGTTCCCCGTGTACCAGGAGACCGCTGCCGCCGGCAACGAGCAGGGGCTGGTCCAGCTCGCTCTCGACAACCGCGAGTACCTGGCCCGCTGCTTCGGCGATCCCGGCTTCGCCGAGAGGATCGCGCAGGCCTTCGAAAAGACCGGCGCGACCGCCAAGGAACTGGAACTGTTCGGCTACCTGCAGCAGAAGAACTGGGCCGCCGGCAGCGCCCCCTTCCTGGTAGCCCGCATGGTGGACGACGCCGTCGCCTTCGGCAACGTGCCGTTGGCCGAGGCCACCGCGCGCGACTTCCTGGCCCGCTTCCCCCGCGATCCGCACTTGGGGCGGGTGCGCGAGCAGTTGGGGCGCCTGGCCTTCGAGCGGGGCGACCTCCCCGGTACGGCGGCGCAGCTTGCGTTTTTGGGCGCCAAGGGGGCCCGGGCGCAGCTCCCGGAGAGCGAATACTACCTGGGCAAGGCGCTCGAAGCGGCCAAGGACCACGGCGGCGCGGTGCGCAGTCTGTCCCGGTTCACCGCGGCTGCCAAGCGCGACGACCCGCTCCTCCCCGACGGCTACTTCACCCTGGCCACGGCGCTTGCCGCCGGCAAGAATTACCAGATGGCCCTGGCGGCCTGCCAGGTGGGGGGGAGCATCGCCTCCAGCGAGATGGGTGGCCAGTTCCTCTACAAGAGCGGAGAGCTGCAACTGCAGCTGGGCGAGGTGCGCGAGGCCAGGGCGAGCTGGGACAAGGCGGCCGCGCTGGGGGGGACCTGGGGCAAGCTCGCCTCCGACGCGCTCAACGACCTGAACTGGCGTATGAAGATCGCCGGTCAGCTCCCCTGACACTGTCAAAAAGATGACCCGGCTGTTGCCCGTCGGCGTAACCTACCGATAACACGGGCCAGATGTGGGTGGTACGCCTTTTGCTGTTGCAGCTTGGCGACCAAGGAGGAAGAGATGCCAGTACAAGGATTATTCGGGACGACCGTGGAACTTCTGGGCAAGACCCTGGACCTGAGGGCGAAGCGCCAGACCATGATCTCGGCTAACCTCGCCAACGTGGAGACGCCGGGCTATACCAGCACCGACCTCTCCTTCGAAGGGCAGTTAAAGAGCGCCTTGAAGCAGGGGCCTAACGCTGGCTCGCTGACCAACCCGCGCCACATCCCGCTCAAGGGGGCCTCCGTCGCCTCGCTGGAGAAGGTGCAGGGTGACGTGGTCGAGGTGAGCTCGCGCAACATGGCGCCCGACGGCAACGGCGTGGAGATGGAGACCGAGATGGGGCGTCTGGCCGAGAACCAGATCATGTACAACGCCAGCGTGCAGATCCTCACCAAGAAGTTCGAGGAACTGAAGCAGGCCATAAGGGGTACCTTATAATGGACTTTTTCACTTCCATGGACATCAGCGCCTCGGCCCTCGCCGCCGAGCGCACCCGAATGAACCTGATCTCCTCTAACCTGGCCAACGTCAACTCCACCAGGACCGCGGAGGGGGGACCGTACCGGCGCAAGGACGCGGTCTTCACCGCTACCCCGGTCAAGGAAGGGAACTCCTTCGGCGCCGCGCTCTCCCGCGCCAACGAGGCCAGGAGCGTCCAGGTGACCCAGATCAACGAGGACCAGAGGCCTCCGAGGCTCCAGTACGAGCCGGGGCACCCGGACGCGGATGCCAACGGCTACGTGGCCTATCCCAACGTCAACGTGGTCGAGGAGATGGCCGACATGATCACGGCCAGCCGCAGCTATGAAGCGAACATTACGGCGACCAATGCAGCCAAGAGCATGGCTTTGAAGACGCTCGACCTGCTGCGCTAGGTAACGGAGGTTATACATGGAAATATCGGCACTTACCAAGGTAGGCGGACTCTCCCAGGCTTTCCCAACGCAGGAGACGCAGGGCGTCCAGGGGGCGCAGGGCAACCCCACCGTCGGCTTCGGCAAGTTTCTGGAGGAAATGGTCTCCAAGGTGAACGAGCAGCAGGGCGCCGCGGACCGCTCCATCCAGGGGCTCGCCACCGGCGAGACCAAGGGGCTGCACGAGGTGATGCTGGCGGTGGAAAAGGCGAGCATTTCCTTCCAGATGCTGACCCAGGTGCGCAACAAGGCGGTCGAGGCGTACCAGGAGATCATGAGGATGCCGGTTTAAGAGGGTAAGGGGATACCATGCCGGAAGGGCTTAAAAAACTGCTGGAACCTTTTCTCGCCATGTCGACCGGGAAGCGGATGATCGTCGCGGGGGTCGCGCTCGCGTCGCTGCTCGCCTTCGCCGCGCTGATCACCGTGGCGAACAAGACCGACTACCGTCCCCTGTTCGCCAACCTGAACAGCGACGACGCCGGCGAGATTGTCAAAAAATTGAAAGAGCAGAAGGTCCCCTACCAGATCGCGGCCGACGGCAAGGCGATCCTGGTTCCTTCGGACAAGGTGTACGACCTGAGGCTCTCCATGGCCAGCGACGGTCTCCCCCAGGGGGGCGGCGTCGGTTACGAGATCTTTGACCGCAAGAACTTCGGCATGACCGAGTTCGTGCAGAAGCTGAACTACCAGCGCGCCCTGCAGGGCGAGCTGTCGCGCACCATCTCCCAGATCGCCGGGGTCGAGTCGGCCCGGGTGCACCTGGCCATCCCCGAGAAGACCCTGTTCAAGGAGTCCGAGAAACCGGCGACCGCCTCGGTCGTGCTCAAGATGAAATCGAACCGGATGCTGCGGGAGGCCGAGGTGCAGGGAATCGTGCACCTGGTGGCCTCGTCCATCGAGGGGATGGACCCGGAGCAGATTACCGTGCTGGACAGCCGGGGCAAGATGCTCTCCGGCAACACCGCCTCCGACCCGGCCAGCAAGCTGACCGGATCGCGCCAGGAGACCCAGCGCAACTTTGAGAAGACCCAGGAGGACAAGCTGCAGACGCTCCTGGACCGCGTGGTCGGCTCCGGCAAGTGCGTGGCCAGGGTTACCGCGAACTTCGACTTCAAGCAGGTGGAGAAGTACGAGGAGCGCTACGACCCCGAGTCCGCCGCGGTGAGAAGCGAGCAGAGAAGCGAGGAGAAAGGTGGCACCACGACCACCGCCTCCGGTGTTCCCGGTGCGCAGACCAACCTCGGCCGCGCCCCCGGGGCAGCCCCCGGACAGAGCGGCGGCGGCTCCAAGACCGACGAAACCCTGAATTACGAGGTGAGCCGTTCCACCGCACGCATCATTGAGCCGGTGGGGGCGCTCTCCAAGGTATCGGTGGCGGTCCTCGTGGACGGCAAGTATGACCTCCCGGTGGGGGCGAAGCCGGGTGCCACGCCCAAGTACCAGCCCCGCACCCCGGACGAGATGCAGAAGATCGAAGCGCTGGTGAAGAGCGCCGTCGGCTTCAACGCAGAGCGCGGCGACCAGGTCACCGTGGCCAACATCCCGTTCCAGGAGACCGGCGAAGGCGGCAGCGAGGCACCCAAGTGGTACGACGCGCCTATCGTGCAGACCCTGATCAAGAACGGCCTGATCGGCCTGGGCTTCCTGGCCCTGATCCTGTTCGTGATCCGGCCGCTGTTGAAGATGCTGAAGAGCGAGAGGCCGGCCACCTCGTTCATGCCGGTGCAGGACGAGGTCGAGAACGCCCACATGCTCGAGATGCAGAGGATGGCCCAGGAGAAAATGCGGGTGACCCAGATCGAGCTGGTGGAGAAGGTGAAGCAGGACCCCTACCAGGCCGCCCAGATCCTGCAGAACTGGCTTTCGCGCAAGGACTAGATGAGAATCATGACCTTTAGAGGTGCAGCATGACCGGAGCCGAAAAGGCCGCCATACTCCTTTTATACTTGGGCCCCGAGGCGACCGCCAAGGTCTTCGGGCACATGGATGACGGCGATATCAAGCGGATCAGCCAGAGCATGTCCAAGCTCGGCCACGTCCCGCGCGAGGAGATCGCTTCCGTAGTGGAGGAGTTCACCGATATCACCAACCCGGAAACCGGTTTCTTCTCCCAGGGGGAGGAGTTCGTCAAGAAGATCCTGGAGAAGGCCCTGGGGCCGCTGCGGGCGGAGACCCTGTTGCAGGAGATCCGCACCTCCGGCATCGGCGACATGGCCGACATCCTCTCCACCATGGACCCGCGCACCATCGCCAACTTTTTCTCCCAGGAGCACCCCCAGACCATCGCCGTGGTGCTGGCGAAACTCAAACCCAAGCAGACCAGCGAGATCATTGCACTTTTGCCCCAGGAGCTGCAGGCCGAGGTGGTGATCAGGATCGCCGAGGTGGACCAGGTCTCGCCAGAGATCCTCGCCGAGATCGACGAGGTGATCCGGGTCGAGCTGACCGCCCTGGGCGGGGTACAGCGCTTCAAGGTGGGCGGCGTGGAAAAGGTGGTGGACATGTTCGCGCACCTGGACAGAAGCCGCGAAAAGAAGATCCTGGACAAGCTCGACACCATGAACCCGCCGCTGGCCGAGGTCATCAGGAAGCACCTGTTCACCTTCGAGGACATCTTCAAGCTGGACGACCGCGCCATCCAGTCCATCATGCGCGAGGTCTCCAACGACACCCTGACCCTGGCCATGAAGACCTCGGTGGACGAGGTCAAGGACAAGATCTTCCGGAACATCTCCAGCCGTGCCGCCGAGATGATCAAGGAGGACCTGGAGGTCATGGGGCCGGTGCGCCTCTCCGACGTGGAGAAGGCTCAGAGCGAGATCATCAAGATCGTCCGCAAGATGGAGGAGGAAGGCAAGGTGGTCATCGCGGGACGCGGGGCGGAAGATGTCCTCGTCTAAGATCATCAGGAAGGGGTTCGAGTCGGCGGCTTACACCCTGGAGCCGCTGGGGGGCGTGCTGGTCCCGCCGGCCGGGCAGGAAGTCTTCCGTCCCATCCAGCTCGGCGGGGAAGAACAAGCCGCTCAGGCCGAGGAAGAAGAGGAACCCGAGATCCCACCGGCCGTGATCGCCGAGGACGAGGCCCTGAGAAGGATCCAGCAGGCGCACGTCGAGGGGATCAAGAAGGGGCGGCAGCAGGCCGAGGAGGATCTGGCCAAAGTGAGCGAGGCGCTGGCCCAGGCGCTCCTCTCCACCGGCGCGCTGCGGGCCCAGCTCATGCACGACGCGGAGGAGGACCTGCTCAAGCTCTCGGTGCTGATTGCCCGCAAGGTGATGATGCGCGAGCTCTCCCTGGACCCTGGCCTGGTCGCCGGGCTGGTGCACGGGGCGGTGGAACTGGCCGCCGACGAGGGGGAGATCGTGGTGCGGTTGAACCCCGAGGAGTACCAGGTGGTGGCCTACTCTCCGCAGTTCCAGGCGCTCACCCGGGACAGGAAGAAGATCGCGCTGCGCGAGGACCCGGCCCTGGGGCCGGCGAGCTGCCTGGTCGAGACGGTGCGTGGCAACATCGACGCCGGGCTCGACGCTCAGCTCGAGGAGATCATGCGCCGGCTCTCCGAGGAGAGGAACACGCGCCGGGAGGAAGAAGATAGTGGGGATTGATCTGGCACGCTACCTGCCGGTGGTCGAGGCGGCCAAGCCGGTGCGCTTCCACGGCAAGGTGACCCAGGTGGTCGGCCTGGTCATCGAGGGGTACTGCCCCGAGACCGCGGTAGGGAGCGTGTGCGAGGTGCACTCCGAGGGGCATCCCTCCATTCCCGCCGAGGTGGTCGGTTTCCGGGAGAACAAGACCCTGCTCATGCCGCTGGGTGAGTTGCGCGGCGTGGGACTGGGGAGCGTGATCTCCGTCCGGCGCGAGAAGGCGGCCATGGGAGTGGGCCCGGCGCTGTTGGGGCGCGTCATCGACGGCCTCGGGGAACCCATCGACGACAAGGGCCCCATCGAGACCATTGACGAGTACCCGATCTACGCCCTCCCGGTCAACCCGATGAAAAGGCGCCCGATCAGGAAGCCCTTGAACCTGGGCATCCGCCCCATCAACGGTCTGTTGACCTGTGGCGAGGGACAGCGGGTCGGCATCATGGCCGGCTCGGGCGTCGGCAAATCGACCCTCCTGGGTATGATCGCCCGCTACACCGAGGCCGACGTCAACGTGATCGCCCTGATCGGCGAGCGCGGCCGGGAACTCAGGGAATTCATCGAGAAGGACCTGCAGGCGGAAGGTCTCAGGAAATCGGTCGTGGTGGTGGCGACCTCTGACCAGCCCCCGCTGGTCCGGATGCGTGGTGCCTACATAGCGACCACCATAGCGGAATACTTCCAGGCCCAGGGGAAGAAGGTGCTCCTGATGATGGACTCCGCCACCCGTTTCGCCATGGCGATGCGCGAGGTGGGGCTGGCCATCGGCGAGCCTCCCACCACCAAGGGGTACACCCCGAGCGTGTTCGCGGCGCTGCCGCGGCTTTTGGAGCGTACCGGCAACTTCCAGGGGGGGAGCATCACCGGCCTCTACACGGTCCTGGTCGAGGGGGACGACTTCAACGAACCGATCTCCGACGCGATGCGCAGCATCCTGGACGGGCACATCATCCTGACCCGCGAGCTGGCGGCCAGGAACATCTACCCCCCGATCGACCTGTTGAACAGCGCGAGCCGTGTCATGAGCGATGTGACCAGCCGTGAGCACCGGGCGCTGGCGGGGCAGTTCAAGGAGACCTTGGCCACCTACCGGCAGGCCGAGGATATGATCAACATCGGCGCCTACAAGGCGGGCAGCAACCCGAAGATCGACCTTGCCATTTCCCGGATGGACCAGATGATCGCCTACCTGAAGCAGGACGTGGCCGACCAGGTCACCTTCGAGGAGTCGATCGAGGCACTGGCCCGGATCTTCGGAGCAGGCAGCCTGAACGATTAGCGCGCCGCAGCGAAGCGGCGAACAGAAGAAGATAACAGTGAGGTTACGGGGGCTTGCCCACCGTAGCCTTGGCGAAGGTGGGCAGGGGGTAGGCCATGGCAGGACAGGAATTCAGGCTCGAACAGGTGCTCAAGTTCCGCAAGGAAGTGGAGAAGATGCACCAGCTGGAACTCGCGGCGGCCAAGCAGCAGCACGAGAGCGCCAGGGAGCGGCTGAAGAACGAGAAGGCCATGATGGAGCAGTTGGAGCAGGAATGCGCCCAGCGGCAGATGAGCGGAATCGAAGCCAAGGACCTGCAGCTCTACGGAGACTTCTCGCGCCGCAAGGCCCAGGAAATCCACCAGTTGCGGGAGAGCCTGGTGCTTTTGGAGAAGGCGGTACAGGAAAAGCGCGAGGCGCTTTTGGCAGCCGCCAAGGAGAAGAAGGCCCTGGAGGTCTTCAAGGAGAAGAAGATGCGCGACCTGCGCATGGAGCAGTTGAACCGGGAACGTGCTTTCCTGGACGAGATAGCCGTCCAGGGGAGGGGGCATAAGTGAAAAAGTTGATAGGCGCGCTGGTGCTTATTCTCATTGCCCTGCCGCTGTTATGGAACGAACGCGACATCTTCCAGGCCCAGGCGGCCGAGGTGAAGAACCCGCCCCGCTCGCTCACCAGCGAAAGCGCGGCCCTCGAGGCCAAGCGGCAGCAGTTGGCGCAGAAGGAGGCGGCGCTCGCCGCCAAGGAAGCGGCCCTGAACCAGCTCTCCGCCAAGCTGGACGCCCGGGTGGCGGAGCTGAACGCGGCCAAGAAGGGGATCGAGGAGTCTCTCACCGCCAAGAAGAAGCAGGACGACGACCGCTACAAGAAGATGATCAAGATCTACAAGGGGCTGAAGCCTGAGGAGGCGGGGACGCTGCTCAACAAGCTGGACGAGAAGATGGTGATCCAGATGTTGAACCAGATGGACCAGAAGACCGCCGTCAAGTTGATCCCTTTCATCAACCAGCCCAGGGTCCTCGAGTGGACCAGGCTGAACCTCGCCGGGCAGTGACCGGCTGACCTCTGTGCGAACCGCCGCTTGCCGCGGCGGATTTCGGCCCGGCTGTGTATCGGCGCAGCCGTATTTCAGGAAAAGGAGGTGACACACACATGATGGTTCAAAACGCAGCATTCATTCCAGACGCCATCCCGGCCCCAGCGGCGCAAAGCGGGATGGCAAACGCAACGGCAGCCCCCGGTGCGGGGGTGTTCCAGCAACTGCTGCAGGGGAGACAGACCCCGGAGCAACCCGCGATGCCGGCACGCCCGACGTCGGAGCATGCTCCTAAGTCCTCTGCCCGCGCCCACAAGGCCGACGACAAGACACGCCCGGCACAGGCGCGGGAGGCCGACTCGTCACGCACCGACAAACCGGCTCATGCAGACCATGCCCCGGCGGCTGACAAGACGGCGCTTCACCGCAAGCATCACGTTGCCAAGGACGATGCGGACCAGGACGCGGCCCAGCCGGCGCAGGAAACGGCAAAAGGCGCTGCCGGGGACGCGGAGGTGGAGCAGGCGGCAACACCGGAAACGGTTGCTGACGCTCAGGCCGCACAAGCGGCAACCGGGATGGTCCCGGAAGCAAAGCCGGACCCGAACCCGGGACTGGTCGTGGCCATGGCCGCGGTCGAGTCCAACGTGGCGGCACGGAGCGAGGAGGCCAACTCGGCAGCAGGCACCACCGCGCTCGAAAAGCTCGCCGCCCTGCAGCAGCGCATGCAGCCGCAATCGGCAGCAGGCGAGGTACAACCGGAGCTGCCGCAGCAGGCAGCGCAACAGCAGCAACAGACCACCGCCGGCACGGCCGGCAGTCAGTTCGGCCAGAAGGCCGAGTCGGCACAGCTCTCCGCCGCACAGGGGAAAGCACAGGTGGTCTCTTCGACGGGCGCGACAGAAGGAGCGCAGGTTGACCAGCCCCAGGCGCAAGGTGCGCCCGCAGCGGGCGAGCGGCAGCAAGCTCCGGCATTGCCGGATGCCGCAAAAACCACCGTGACTGCCGATCAGACCGTGGCAGCCAGCCATCTGGCAGCCAAGGAAACCGGCGCCGGGCGCTTCGTGGCCATGCCGGTCAGGAAGCAGGCCGAGCCCGCGACGGTAACCGACCCGGGCGCAACAACGGCGGGGCAGGAGCAAGCGTCGGTGCAGCAGGACCAGACAGCAGCACAGGATGCAACACAAACGCAAGACGCGACCCCGCAGCTGCAGACCCCGGCACCTGAGACGGCCGCCATGGCGAACGCCAACGGCAAGGGCGCCACGGTCCGCGAGGCCAAGCCCGAGGCGACAGCGCCCCAGGTGAAGGTACAACCGGAACAAAAGGGTGACCCGGCAGCGGTATCCCAGGAGCAGGGGGGGCAAGCCGAGCAGGCGGCGCAGCCGCAGCCTAGGGACGCACACCACGCCGAAGCCGTCACCGGGAAGCAGGTACACGAAGCGGTGCAAGCCCAGCAGGTAAACGTTGGCAAAGCTTCGGGGGATGACGTTTCCGGCACCAAGAGTGCAACGACGGCAACAGCCAACTCTGTCTCCGGACTGGAGGCGGGGCGGGATACGTCGGGCGCCCAGGGCGAGCAGGGACAGTCGCACCAGAAAGGGCAGGAGAACCAGAACAGCCAGATGCTGGGCGTGGGACTGACGGCGCAGGGGAACCCGGCCGAAGCGGTGCAGGGGGAAGCGAAGCTCTCCGGGGCCAAAAGTCAGCTGCACGAAAGCATCCTTTCCCAGGTACGGGAAGGGGTGGTGACCCACGACGGCAAAGGGAACGGCCAGATGAGCATCAGGCTGAACCCGGGCGAACTGGGAGAGCTGAAGATCCAGCTCCGCATGGACAACAACCGTCTCAACGTGGAGGTCCAGGCGGACAACCGCATGGTCAAAGATCTCCTGATGAGCAACCTCGACTCGCTGCGCGAGGCCCTCTCCGGGAAGAATCTCACCATGGAAGGGTTCAACGTCTCTACCGGCGGTGGCGGGTTCAACGGCCCCCTCAACGAGGATAGGGGCAATCAGCAGCGGCAACAGCCCCAACGGTTCGCCAGGGGGGCAGGGTACGACGGACAGGATGCACCCCGGGTCAATTATCTGACAGCCGAGGTCAACAGCCTGCTCGACGTACGATTCTAGCAAGGAGGTAAGGATGATAACCGACGCAACATCCGCAGCAACCACGGCCTCGGCCGCGGCCGCGATGAAGCAGGCGACGGGCATGAACAAGGACGATTTCCTGAAACTGTTCGTGACCCAGCTGCAGAACCAGGACCCTCTGAATCCTCAGGACGGCACCCAGTTCATCTCGCAGCTCGCCCAGCTCACCCAGGTCGAGCAGGCCTACAACACCAACACCAACCTGCAGAACATGCTGAACCAGGGGAGCAACGCCGGTACCATGGCGGCGGTCTCGCTGATCGGCAAGCAGGTGGAGGCCACCGGTTCCCAGGTGGAACTTGCCTCCGGGAGCAGCAGCGCCATCAACTACAACCTGGGCAAGAGCGCACAGACGGTGACCGTTTCCGTGCTCGATGCCAACGGCAAGGTGGTCAAGACCATCAACGCCGGCGCCCAGAACTCGGGCAGCAACACCCTGGCCTGGGATGGAACTGACAACTCCGGGGCGCAGCTCACCCCCGGCGCCTACAGCTTCAGCGTCTCCGCCAAGGACGCCGCCGGCACTGCCGTCACCGCCACGGGTATCGTGCGGGGCAAGGTGAACGGTGTCGACATGTCCGGCAGCACCCCGGTGCTTTCGGTGGGCGGGCTGAAGATCAACCTGACCGACGTTACCTCCGTGAGCGAGGCAGCCTAAGGGAGCCTAAGATGATCGACAACAGCATCTTGTTCCCCCAACCGATCCAGGCGCCGGTCAAGCCGAACCAGAATGGCGCCAAGCCGGCAGCCAAAAACACCGGCAGCGGCACCCCGTTCGCCCAGGTCCTGGACCAGAAACTGCCGGGGCAGCCGGTCAGGCTCTCCCAGCACGCCCAGGAACGGCTCAAGTCCCGCGGTATCACCCTCTCCGATGCCGACATGAAGCAGCTGGAAGGGGCGGTGGACAGCGTGGCGCAAAAGGGTGGCAAGGAATCGCTGATCCTGATGGGCGACGCGGCCCTGGTGGTGAGCGTCAAAAACCGGACAGTGGTGACCGCCATGGATCGTCAAGGGATGAAAGGGAACGTTTTCACCAACATCGACTCGGCAGTATTTTTCTAACAGCAAACGACAATTGAAACGGGCTGGCCCTCCAGAAGGAAAGCCCGCGGGACACCGACCGACTGAGGTGTCCCACAAAAAGCCTAAGGAGGCAAAAAAATGAGTGTTACTTCCGCATTGTTTACTGGCGTTTCCGGTCTGATCCAAAACGGCGAAGCGATGAACGTCATCGGCAACAACATCTCCAACGTCAACACCATCGGTTTCAAAGGGGCGCGGACCCTCTTTTCCGACATGCTGTCCCAGAATATCGGCAACGGTTCCCAGATCGGTAAGGGCGTGCAGATGCAGGCGGTGCAGAACGTGTTCAGCCAGGGTTCGACCCAGAGCTCGGAGAACGTGACCGACCTCGCCATCCAGGGGACCAGCTTCTTCGCCCTCAAGCCGCCGACCGCAACCTCCCCGGTGGCGACCCAGAACGCCGCCTACCTCTCCCGCGCCGGCGCGTTCCAGGTGGACAACAACCTGACCCTGGTGAACCCGGACGGCTACCAGGTGCTGGACACCTCTGGTAACCCGATCAAGTTCCTGAACACCGGCACCGCGCCTACCACCGACTTCGGCAAGATCATCAGCATGGACAATTCCGGCCTGATCACCTATCTCGCCACCGACGGCATCACCCAGAACTACTACAACACCTCCGGCGCCGTCGGCGTCGCCGCCACCCCTGCCAACGCGGCCACCGTGCAGCGGCTGGCCGTGGTCACCGCATCCAACCCGACCGCACTGACCAAGCAGGGGGGGGCGCTGTACCAGGCCACCGCCGGGGCCGGCGTCTCCGGGGCTGCCTTCTCCCTGGCCGCCAACACGCCCAACGGCGTCAGCGAAAAGATCCTCTCCAACACCCTCGAGCAGAGTAACGTCGACATGGCGAGCGAATTCGTGAAGATGATCGTCACCCAGCGCGCCTACTCCGCCAACTCCAAGACCATCACCACCACGGACCAGATGACGCAGGAAGTCCTGCAGCTGATCCGCTAACAGGAACAGGGGGCGCGGCACACGCCGCGCCCCCTCATCCCTGCCGTGTCAAAGGCGCCCCCGGCGTCGGAGGTCTGACACCGGGCCTGTCGGCCGGAACTCTGACGCGCCCCGGCAAAAGCAGGCTGGTTCCGGGTGCCAGGGCAGCGGTGCGTCCTGTTCCCCCCTTTTTTGCCATCCCGAAGGCCCCCGTGCGCCGTCTGCCCGGGCCCGGCCGGCATTTACGGGTCCACGGCGCGCGGTCAAAAAGTTGACCCACCCCTTTTCCCGCCCCTCCCCCCCCATGGTGGGCAATATATTCGCTCTGCCCGCAACATTCCGTAACATAACGTTTTCCCCGCTCCTTTTCTTTCCCCGGTGACAGTTCCTGAAGGCTTATCTGGCGCGGTGCTACCGATCTGGCATTTCGGTTGCAAGGTGTTCAAATCGAATACACCAGCTTGAGCTGTTTCAAAAAGGAGAACCCAGCATGGCCGAACCGGCGAAGCCGCAAGAGACCCCGGAAAAGAACAACAAGAAGCTCTTCATCATCATCGGCGCCGTGGTAGCGGTCCTTGCCATCGGAGGGGCGGCAGCCTTCTTCATGGGGGGAAGCAAGAAAGAAAAGGCGCCTGAAGGCGCCAAGGTCGAAGCCAAGGCGGAAGGAGGGGGCGGCGAGCATGGCGCGCCTGCCAAGGGAGGTGAGGGGGCAGCTGCCGGCGGCGGCACCATCTATCCCCTGGAGCCTTTCATCGTCAACATCTACGACGGCCAGGAGCTTCGTTACCTGAAGATCAAGGTCGAATTCGAGATGGCCAACCCGCAGGCGAAGTCCGAGCTCGACGCGAAGCTCGCCCCGCTGCGCGACGCCATCCTGATCCTCTTGACCACCAAGACCATGCAGGAGATCCAGGACCTGCAGGGGAAAAACCAGCTGCGCGAGCAGATTCTGGCCGCGGTATCCAAGGTGGTCCCGCCCAGCAAGGTAACCAAGGTTTATTTCACTGACTTCGTGGTGCAGTAAAAGGTGCCATCGATGGAAAAGCTCCTAACCAAGGAAGAGATCGACGCCCTCGTGGCGGCCGTTTTCGACGGGTCCCTAGTCCCCGATAACGAACTGGCCAAGGGCGGGCCTCAGGCGCAGCAGTTCGACCTGCTCGACATCGAGGCCCACCGCGCCATCCCGAACCTGGACATCGTCTACGACGGGTTCATCCGCTACAACCGGGTCACCATGTCGAACCGGCTGGGGCGCATGGTGGACATCAAGAAGGAGGAGGCGGTTCCCTACAAGTTCGGGGACTTCCTGAGCGTGCTCCCGACGCCGGTCTGCATGGCCATCTACAAGATGGACCCCTTGAAGGGGGCGGCGCTGATCGCCTTCGACAGCACCCTGGTGTTCACCATCGTGGACAGCATCCTGGGTGGATCGGGGGTGCCGTCGGGGCAGGGGATGAACCGGCTCTTCACCTCCATCGAGCTGCGTTTGGTGGAGAAGATCGTCAAGGACGCGCTGGCCGACCTGGAGCGCGCCTGGGCGCCGCTCTGCCCGGCCAGCATGAACCTTTTGCGCCTGGAGATGAACCCGCGCTTGGTCAACATCGTCCCCCCCGAGTACCAGGTGGTCACCATGAGCATGAAGATCCAGATCGAGGAGACCGTGGGCAACATGATCCTCGCCATCCCATTTTTGACCATCGAGCCGATCCGCGACAAACTCAAGCGCGGTGTGCAGATGGACATGATGGTGATGGACCCGCTCTGGTCCTACCGCCTTTCCGAGGAGCTCATGGGTGCGCCCATGGATATGTCGGTGGAAATGGGGGGCGCGACCATATCGCTGGCGGACCTGATGGGACTCACCCCCGGCGACACGATCATGCTCGATTCCAGCGGCAAGGATGAACTGGTGGTCAAGGTGGGGGGCACTAAGAAGTTTATGGGTATTGCCGGGGTAAGCGGCGGCAACAAGGCGGTACAGATCACGCGCACCCTGACAGGAGGTGAAGATTGAGCGAAAAACTCGCTTTAGACGAACAGAAGGACGTTCCGCAGCCGAAGAACCTGGACTTCATCATGGACATCCCGCTGCAGCTCACCGTAGAGCTGGGGCGGACCAAGCTCTTGGTGCGGGACGTCTTGCAACTGAACCAGGGCTCGGTGGTGGAGCTGACCAAGCTCGCGGGCGAGCCGCTGGATGTCTTCGTGAACTCCAAGCTGGTGGCGCGTGGCGAGGCGGTGGTAGTGAACGACAAGTTCGGCATCCGGCTCCTGGACATCGTGAGCCCCAACGAGAGGGTGGACAAGGTACTATGAGAAAGCTCGCGGTGGTGACAACGGCGACGTTGCTCCTCCCGGCGGCGGCGCATGCCGACAGCGGCGGCCCCGACCTGTTGGGGAGCCTGGCCCAGATGGTGGGATCGCTGATCCTGGTGATCGGCATCATCCTGGTGCTGTACTACCTGGCCGGCAAGCTGATGAAGATGCCGCAGGGGAAATCGGCGGGGTACATCCGCGTGGTGGAGACCAGGCACCTGGCCCCCAAGAAGTCGCTGATGCTGGTCGAGGTGGGGGGCGAGTACCTGCTTTTGTCCAACAGCGGCGAAGGGGTGAGCCTGATCAAGCAGGTAGAGATGCTGGAAGAGATCGAGGTGGTCGAGGAGAAAAGCGCCGCCGCGGCGCTGATCCCGGGCCAGCTCAGGAAAAAGCTGGATGCCCTGGTCGGCGGACTCCCCCGTAAGGGCGCGCCGCTTGGGCATCTCGGCAAAAGCGGTGGGTTTGCGTGAAACATAAAACGATACTGGGGGCGCTGCTCCTGGTGGCTCTATCCCTGATACTGGCGGCGACCGCGGGCGCGGAACCGCTTTCCCTCCCCACGGTGAGTGTCGGGGTCGGCAAGGTGAGCAAGCCGGCCGACGTCTCCGTGGTGCTGCAGATCTTCTTCGTGATGACCATCATCTCGCTGGCGCCGAGCCTCCTGATGATGACCACCTCCTTCACCCGGATCGTCGTAGTGCTCTCCTTCCTCCGGTCGGCGCTGGGAACCCAGCAGGCCCCCTCGAACCAGATCGTGGTGGGGCTGTCGCTGTTTCTCACCTTCTTCATCATGGCGCCGGTCTGGCAGCAGGTGAACACCCAGGCGCTGCAGCCGTACAAGGCGCAGACCATCACCCAGGAGGAGGCGCTCAAGCGCGGCGTGGCCCCCTTGAGAAAGTTCATGCTCTCGCAGGTGCGCGAGAAGGACCTGGCCCTCTTCATCAACCTCTCCAAGCTCCCCAGGCCGCGCAACGCCGATGACATCCCGACCATGACGCTGATCCCGGCCTACATGATCAGCGAGCTGAAGACCGCGTTCCAGATCGGCTTTTTGATCTTCATCCCGTTCCTGGTGCTGGACATGGTGGTCGCCTCGGTGCTCATGTCGATGGGTATGATGATGCTGCCACCGGTCATGATATCGCTCCCCTTCAAGATCCTGTTGTTCGTGCTGGTGGACGGGTGGGGACTGGTGATCGGGTCGCTGGTGAAGAGCTTCGGGTAAGGATAAGGAGTTAGTATGACCCCGGAAATGGTAGTCCAGCTGGGCAGGAGAAGCTTCGAGGCGGTGATCCTCCTCTCGGCGCCGCTGCTCATCACCGCCCTGGTGGTGGGCCTCCTCATCAGCATCTTCCAGGCGGTGACCTCGATCAACGAGGCAACGCTCGCCTTCGCTCCCAAGATCATCGCGGTCATGGTGGCCATGGTAATCTTCTTCCCTTGGATGATGATGTACATGAGCGACTTCACTCACGAGATCTACGGCATGATCGCCAATATGAGGCACTAGGTGCTCGACGCCCTCCCGCTCAAGGCCCTGGCCGACCTGATCCCCTTCGCCCTGGTCCTGGCCCGGGTCGCGGCACTGTTCATGGCCATCCCGATGTTCGGGGCACGGCTGGTACCCACCCGCATCAAGGTCCCGCTCATTTTCGCCATGGCCCTGGTCATCTTCCCCATCATTCGACTGAAGGCCGTCCCCGTCGAGACCGACTCCCTCTCCCTCATGATACTGGTGATGCGCGAAACGCTGGTCGGCCTGACGCTGGGCGCGATTTCCCAGTTCGTCTTTGCGGCGGTCGAGTTCAGCGGTCAGCTGGTGGGGACCCAGATGGGAATCTCCATCGCGGCCCAGTTCGACCCGACCACGCAGAACAACGTCCCTACCATGGCCATCTTCGAGGGGGTGCTGGCCACCCTGATCTTCCTCGCGCTTGACGTGCACCACTTCTTCATCAAGGGAATCGTGGAGAGCTACCAGCTCATTCCGCTGGGGGCATGGCACGTGAGCGGCGGCCTGCTGAAGTTCCTGGTCCAGACCAGCACCGGCATCTTCGTCATAGCGCTGAAACTGGCGGCGCCTGTCTCGGTGGCGCTTCTGGCCACCACCGTGGCGCTCGGCATCGTGGCGCGCAGCTTCCCGGCCATGAACGTCTTCATGGTCAGCATGCCACTCAACATCGGCATCGGCTTCCTGATCCTCGGCATCACGCTGCCGGTATTCCTGCGCGTCCTCAACGGGAGTTTCGGCTCTTTCGTGCAGCAGATGCACGCCCTGTTCAGGCTGCTCGCCTAGGCCTCGCCATGTCCGACGACAAACACTCAAAAACAGAGAAACCTACCAGTAAAAAGATCTCCGATGCCAAGAGCAAGGGGAACGTAGCGCGCAGCCGCGAGATGACCTCGGCGGTCACCCTGATCGCGGCCATGGTGGCGCTCTACGCCAGTTCCGGCATCATGCTGAAGACCCTGCAGGGGACCATGAGGGATATCTTCGGCGGACTGGCCACCATGGAGATCACCCCGGCCGGCGTGCACCACCTGATGATCAAGGAATTCGCCAACCTGGGCATCATGCTGACGCCGTTCATGCTGGTCTGCCTGGTCGCGGGCCTGGGCGTGGAGATCAGCCAGGGGGGGGTCAACCTCAGTTCCGAAAAGCTCAAGTTCGACCTGGGGCGCCTGAACCCGGTGCAGGGGGTAGGAAGGCTCTTCAACAAGGACTCGCTGTTCGAGGTGGCCAAGTCCTTCATCAAGATGGCGATCGTGGGGTACATGGCCTACAAGATCCTCGCCGAGGAGATGGAAGGGATCATCTTCCTGGTGGACCAGGACCTGCAGGGGATCCTGCAGTTCATCGGCCACATCGCCTTCAAGATCGTGCTGCACACATGCGGGGTGCTGATCATCCTGGCCGTGCTCGACCTCGCCTTCGTCAAGTGGCGCTTCATAGACAACCTGAAGATGACCAAGCAGGAGGTGAAGGACGAGCACAAGAACACCGAGGGCGACCCGGCCATCAAGGGGAAGCAGCGCCAGAAGGCCTTCCAGATGGCGCGCCGGCGCATGCGCCAGATTATTCCGACCGCCGATGTCGTGGTCACCAACCCGACCCACTACGCGGTGGCGCTCAAGTACGACCGCTTCAAGATGTCCGCTCCGGTGGTGCTCTTCAAGGGGATAGACCAGATGGCGCTGCAGATGAAGATCGTGGCACGGGAAAACAACGTGACCCTGGTAGAGAATCGCTTCCTGGCCCGCGAACTCTACGCCCAGGTGGAGGAGGGGTACGAGATCCCGGAGGGGCTCTTCGCCGCCGTCGCCGAGATCCTCGCCTACGTGTACAGCCTGAAAAAGAGGTGAGGCTCTCGCCTCACCTCCCTTGAACAATCAACCTACCCAAATAATCCCTGCGGGCCCATCCCTGCCGACGTCACCCCCACAGGATCAGGCCCGGGTCGTACACCGTGCCCAGCTCAGGGTGCCGCGGCATGACCCGCAACAGGAACCCGTGCCGTCCGCAGAAGCGGCATTCGAGTTCGCCGCCGAAGTGCCCCACCTTCTCCGGGTCCGGGGCGGGGTCGAGCGGCACCACCTCTCCACCCATGATGGCGCCGCGCGAATCCAGCACCCCGAAGTAGACCTCGACCGCAATCTCGGACAGCGGCACCTCGCCCGGCATGATCTGAACCGAGATGGGAACCTTCTGCCCAACGGTCACCTCCCGCTCGCACTGGGCCTGGACCGCAACGATGGCCAGCCCCCCCCATACGCCGTGCAGCCTCTCCTTCCAGCGCGCCAGTTCCACCGCGAGCCTCAGGTCGTCCCGGTTCAGCCGCTCCCAGTTCTCGAACGCGGGGAGGTAGCAGCGCCGGGCGTACTCCTGCACCATGCGGTCGGTGGAAAAGACCGGGCAGAGTGTCTGCATCGATGCTTTCATGAACGCGGTCCACCCGCGCGGCACACCGTCGCTGCCGCGGTTGTAGAACAGGGGCACGATCTCCTTCTCCAGGAGGTCGTAGATGGCCCGGCTCTCCACCTCGTTCTGGTAGGCGAGGTCGTCGTACACCTCGCCCCTGCCGATGGCCCAGCCGTTGTTGCCGCGGTACCCCTCGCACCACCAGCCGTCCAGGATGCTCATGTTCAGCCCGCCGTTGAAGGCAACCTTCATGCCGCTGGTGCCGCTGGCCTCCTGGGGTCTGAGCGGGGTGTTGAGCCAGATGTCCACCCCCTGCACCAGGCGGCGCGCCACTGAGATGTCGTAGTCCTCCAGGAACACGATGCGGCGCCGGAACTTCTCCTGCTGCGCGAGCTGCACGATCTGCCGGATCAGCTCCTTGCCTTGGTGGTCGGCGGGGTGGGCCTTGCCGGCGAAGACGATCTGCACCGGGCGCTCCGGGTTATTGAGGATCCGCTCCAGACGCTCCTTGTCGTGCAACAGGAGCGTGCCGCGCTTGTAAGTGGCGAAGCGGCGCGCGAAGCCGATGGTGAGGATCTCCGGGTCGAGTATGTTGCCGGCACGGTCGAGCTCCTTGGGCCCAGCGTCCAGCTTTTGCAGCTGCGCCTTGAGGCTTGCGCGGGCGTAGTCCACCAGGCGCTCGGTGCCGCGGCGGTGCGTGCGCCACAGCTCCGCATCGGGGATCCGGGACACCTTGCGCCAGAGCGCGTCGTCGCTCTGCTCCAGCCAGCGCGTGCCCAGGTAGCGGATCAAGAGGCCGCTCATCTCCTCAGAGAGCCAGCTCTTCTGGTGCACCCCGTTGGTGACGTAGGTGAGGGGGAGTTGTTCTTCGGGGAGATCGGGCCAGACGTCGGCCCACATGCGGCGCGACACCATGCCGTGCAGTTCGCTGACACCGTTGGAGTGCAGCGAGAGTTTCATGGCCAGGACGGCCATGCAGAAATTCTCGTTGCTGCGGCCGTGGTTCTGCATCCCCAGGGAGAGGAACTGCTCGCGGGAGAGCCCCAGATGGCGGAAGTAGTACCCCAGGTAGCGCTCCATGAGCTCGCCGGGGAAGTGGTCGATGCCTGCTTCGACCGGGGTGTGGGTGGTGAAGACGTTGCCGCCGCGGACCGCCTCGGTGGCCTCGCAGAAGCTGAGAGAGCGCTCCTCCATGAGGACGCGGATCCGTTCCAGGGCCAGAAAGGCGGCATGCCCTTCGTTCATGTGGCAGACGTTGGGCTCGATCCCCAGAAGGCGCAGGGCGCGGATGCCACCGATTCCCAGCAGGATCTCCTGCCTGATGCGCATCTCCTGGTCGCCGCCGTAGAGCCTCGTGGTGATCTCGCGGTCGGCCGGGGTGTTCTCCTCCAGATTGCTGTCCAAGAGGTAAAGCCGCACTCGCCCCACCTGGACCCGCCAGATCTGTACCCGCACGTTGCGCCCCGGGTACTCCATCTCCAGGGTGAGCGGCGTTCCGGAGGCATCCCGTTCCAGGTGCAGGGGGAGGTTGTAGAAGTCGTTCTCGGGGTAGATCTCCTGCTGCCACCCCTCTAAGTTCAGGTGCTGGCGGAAGTACCCCTGGCGGTACAGGAGCCCCACCCCGACCAGCGGCAGCCCGAGGTCGCTGGCCGACTTCAGGTGGTCACCAGCCAGGATGCCGAGGCCCCCGGAGTAGATGGGGAGCGACTCGTGCAGGCCAAACTCCATCGAGAAGTAGGCGATGCGTGCCCGCGGGTTGCCGTGCCGCTCGTACCAGGTGCGCGAGGCGAGGTACTCGTCGAGTCTCTCCTCCACCTGGGCCAGGTGCGACATGAACCCCTCGTCCAGCATCAGGCTGTCGTAGGTGGCTTGCTGCAGGCACCCCAGCATTTCCAAGGGGTTGTGGCGCGTCGCCCGCCAAAGTTCCGGGTCGAGGCGTTTGAAAAGTCCGATGGCCTCCGGTTCCCAAGTCCACCAGAGGTTGTATGCGATCCGTTGCAGCCCGGCGAGTTCCTTGGGGAGCGAGGGGACAACGGTGAAGCGGTGCAGCGTCGAGAAGAGGTTCATACCGCCTCCTCGCTACTTACTCCGGCCTCCCTATACCGAACTTCTCCAGCCGGTATTGTAGCGTTTTGTAACTCATACCGAGAAGTGGTGCTGCTTTGGCGATGACCCAGTCAGCCCGTTGCATGGCCTTCATGATCAAGTCGCGTTCCAGGTTGTCGATGGAAATCCCTTCGGCGGGGAAGTCGAAGGGGAGGGACCCGGCCAGGGAGGCGTCGTGGTGCACCTCTGCGGGCAGGTCCTCGGGTTGAATGTAGTCGCTTTCCGCCATCAGCACGCCGCGCTCGATCACGCTTTCGAGCTGGCGCACGTTGCCGGGCCAGTTGTAGTCTAGCAGGATCTTGAGCGCCGGCTTGCCAATTCCCTTCACCGAGATGCCGGAGGCCTTGCTGTACTTCTTCAGGAAGAAGTTGGCCAGGGTGACGATGTCGTTGCCCCGCTCCCGCAAGGGGGGCAGGGTGATACGGATCACGTTCAAGCGGTAGAAGAGGTCTTCCCGGAAGTGGCCGCGCTTGGTTTCCTGCTCCAGGTCCTTGTTGGTCGCGGAGATGATCCTCACGTCGACCGGGATGTTCACCTTGCCGCCGACCCGGCGGATCTCCTTCTCCTGGATGGCCCGCAACAGCTTCGCCTGCATGGAGACGTTCATCTCGCCGATCTCGTCCAGGAAGACCGTTCCCCCCTCGGCCGCCTCGAAGATGCCGATTTCACGAGTTCCCGCGCCGGTGAAGGACCCCTTCTCGTGGCCGAAGAGCTCGCTCTCGATGAGGGCATCGGGGATGGCGGCGCAGTTGATGGCGAAGAAGGCCTTGTCCTTGCGCGGGCTGCCGTCGTGGATGGCGCGGGCCACCAGCTCCTTGCCGGTTCCCGATTCCCCGTAGATGAGCACCGTGGTGGACGTGGGGGCGATCTTGTGGATGATGCGCGCCACCTCCATCATCTTCGGGTGTTCCCCGATCATGTTGGGGAGCGTCCTGGTCTCCGCCAGCTTCTTGTGCAGGACCTGGTTTTCCTTCAGCAGCATGATGCGCTCGAAGGCGCGCTGCACGGTGAGGATCAGGTCCTCGCGCTCCAGCGGCTTTTCCAGGTAGTCGAAGGCCCCCTTCTTCATGGCCTCGACCGCGGAGTCGATGGTGCCGTGGGCAGTCATCATGACCACGCACTGGGACGGGTTGTCGGAGAGCACACGCTCCATCAGCTCCATTCCGGAGATGCCCTGCATCTTTAAGTCAGTGAGCAAAAGGTCGTATTCGGCCTGCTCCAGCTCCTGCAGCGCCTCTTCTCCGCTGGGGACCGAGGTGATCCGGTACCCCTTCTTGGACAGGATTGCGCCCAGGATGTCGCGCTGCCCTTTCTCGTCGTCTACTATCAGGATGCTGCCGCTCATCGCCACTCCAGGTTTGTCTTAGTGTCCCGCTCTTTCGTTGCTTGCCGTGTTCGTCAGCGCCACCTGCCGCCCGTCGTCGGCGCAAGGCGCCGCCGAGCCTGCGATCGCGCTCGCGGGGAGGATCACCGTGAAGGTGGTCCCTTCCCCTTTGCGACTTGCCACGCTGATGCGCCCGCCGTGCTCCTTGACGATGCGCTCGGTGATGGCAAGTCCCAGGCCGATCCCAGCCTCGCGGGTGGTGAAGTAGGGCTGGAACACCTTCTCCAGGTCCTGCTCGTCGATCCCCACGCCGCCATCGCTGAAGCTCAGCCGGCACTCCCCGCTCTCCGGGTCGACCTGCGCGCCCATGGTGATGGTGCCGCCGTCGGTCATGGCCTGCATGCTGTTGCTGATGAAGTTGCACAGGCAGTTGCGCATCAGCTCCGGGTCGATGTGCATGGCCGGCAGGTCCGTGGGGATCTCGCGTACCACCTGCATGTTCCTTTCGGTGAGCCGGTCCTGCATGATGTGGATCGCCTTGTCGACCAGGTCGGCGTAGCACACCCGCTGCAGTTTGAGCTTGAGGGGCCGGCCGTAGTTCATGAAGTTGAGCACCATGTAGTTGGCCTTGCGCACCTCTTCCTTGATGTTGTCCGCGATGGACTCGAGCTCGCCCCCCTTTCCAGGGCAGGCAGGGAGCAGCTCGCTTTTCAGGTGGTCGATGGCGAGGCTTATGTAGTTTAACGGGTTCCTGATCTCGTGGGCGATGCCGGCGGCCAGCTGTCCCACCTTGGAGAGATGTTCCGCCTCGTAGAGCCGCTTCTCCAGCTGCTCCTTTTCCTTGAGCTTCTTCACCATCTCGTTCAGGTTCTCGGCCAGTTCGCCGATCTCGTCGCCGCTTTCCGCATCGAAGGTGACGCTCAAATCGCCTGCGGAGACGTTGTTGACCCCGGTGGCCAGGCGGTGGATCGGGCTCGTGTAGCGCCGCGCCAGGAAGATGATCAGTATCATGCCTCCCATGAACACCAGGACCGTGGCGGAGAGGCGACGGACGAAGTTCGCGTGCTGGATGTCGCGGATATTGTCCAGGAGGAGGTTGATCTGCACGTAGCCCAACTGCTCGTCACCCACGATGACCGGGACCACCAGGTCGTACGGCTTTAGTGAATTCACCCCGCCGGAGCCGCGGCGCTTGAGCCCCTTCTCCAGCTTCTTGATCTCGCGCTTCTTGCCGACCTGCGCCGGGTCCGAGGAGTTGATGATCTCCCCCTCGTTGTTGATGATGTTGATCTCGTTGACGCCCTTGTTCTTGGCGTGGCTGAGGTACTCCGAGAGGCGGGTGGATTCCTCTTCCGAGGTCAGGTCCTCGACGCTGAGCTGAATGGCCTTGGAAACCACGGTGGAACTCTCCTGGATTTCCTGCACCAGGTCGTTCTGGCTGAACTGGTTCAGGACGAAGAGGATCAACGTGGCGACTACCAGCATGGTGAGCATGATCATCACCAGCTTCGTGTTCAGTTTCATGACGTTGTTTCCAATATATGAGTTTTCACTAAGGCCGCAAGTATACAGTACCCCCCTTGGCTAGACAAGGGCGATATGCGGGGTGTGGGTGGTGCCGATTAATTGTCTTCCATTAGCTTGGGCTTGCTGATAAGATGCCGGGCGTTGTTATGCGCCAAGACTAGGAGCGATGGGAGGAGGCATGAGCTACAGCGTCGACAGGATTTCGGGTGGGCTCAGGATCGACCCCGATGCCGGGGGGCAGGAGCAGCAGCGCAGGCGCGGCAGGTCGACCCAGAAGTCGGAGCCGACCGACAGCGTCAGCATCTCCGAAGAGGCGAAGAAACTGCTGGAAAAAGCAGAAACCGAGGACGCCTCCGAATAGCCCCTAGCTGGCGAACAGGGCCTTGTCTTCGGCGAAGGCCTTGTCGAAAACCTCCAGCATCTCGTCCGCGTTCTCTTCCGTGATCTTCAATAACTGGCCTGCCTTGGAAGCGGCGATATCTATCTCTTCCTGGGGTTCCCTGATTCCGATGCCGAGCTTGAGGCAGAACTGGTCCGCCAGCGAGGTCACCGCAGTCAGGTTGATCAGTGCCGGGTCGTCCAGTTCGCTAAAGTCCAGTTGGTGGTGCTGGAGGATCGCCGTGGTCAGGATCTCCGGGAAGTTCCACTTCTTGATCACGTACGCTCCCACCTCGTCGTGGGTGAAGGGATACACCCCTTTCTCCGCCTGCCCGAAGGAAATCCCCTCGTTATAACAGTGCTGCATCACCTCCTGGAACTTGTCGTGGTCCAGGGTGTTCATGATGATTTTGCCGATGTCGTGGAACAGCCCGGCCAGGAAGGCCTCCTCTTCGTTGGCGGCGCGGGTGCGGCGAGCGATGATCCGGGCCGCGAGCCCGGCGGCGAAGGAGTGCTCCCAGAGCATTTTCTCGGTCAGACCGTAGGGCTTGTAGACCTGCTTCACCGATGCGGCCACCACGAGGCTTCTCAGGGTGCTGAAACCGAGGATGACGATGGCGCTGGAGAGAGTCTGGATCTGCCGGCGGCAGCCGTAAAAGGAGGAGTTGGATATCTTGAGGACACGCGCCGCGACGGCGGGGTCGGACGATACGATCTTGGCAAGTTCTTCGGCGGTGGCGCTGTCACTTTCGATAAGCTCCATCACCTTGATGGCAACGATGGGAATAGTGGGCAGGTCCGCTGCGGTCATGATCGCAGTTTCGAGTTCTTTATTCATGCCTTGAAATCCTTCCGTTGGCTGGGGCCGGTTCTGGTCAGGTTCAAAAATATACCAAAACGTTAGCTTTAAGCAAGCTCGGATTTAATGATTGAAAGGGGGCGCGTCGGGGTCTATACTGCCCTGAAAAAACAGGAATAAGGTTTCACATTGATTGTAAAAAATACTGAATTCATTAAAAGTGCCACCCGCCCCGCCCATTACCCAGAGGGGAACCTACCCGAGATAGCCTTCGCTGGGCGCTCCAACGTCGGTAAATCCTCGCTAGTGAACGTGCTGGTGAACCGGAAGAACCTGGTGCGCACAAGTTCCACCCCCGGCCGTACCCAGCTGATCAACTTCTTCCAGGTCAACGACGACTTCATGCTGGTCGACCTCCCCGGCTATGGCTACGCCAAGGTGCCGCTGGCGGTCAAGAAGGACTGGCGCCCCATGATGGAGACCTACCTCGCCAAACGAAAGAACCTGCGCGGGGTGGTGCTGATCCTGGACATCCGCCGGGTCCCCAATGAGGACGACCTGCAGATGCTCGCCTGGCTGCGCGCTTACTCCATCGCCCCCATCATCGTGGTCACCAAGTGCGACAAGCTCTCCAAGAACGAGCGGGCCCGCCAGACCGCAGTGATCTGCGCCAGCCTCGGAGTGAACAAGCAGGAGCTCACCTTTTTCTCCGCTTTGAATAAAGAAGGCAAGGACGCCGTCTGGGCCCGCATCGACGCGGCCCTCGCCCCCGGAGAGGGCGAACCCGGTGAATTTGCAGAGGAAGCAGTGCCGGTTAGTGATTGACTTTACCGGTGGCGTCTGTTACTAAACACCTCGCTGTAAAAAATACATAAACATTCGTCTTGGTGCCCCGAGAGGGGTTAAAAGGGAAGAGGGTGTGAATCCCTCGCTGTCCCGCAACTGTGAACGGAGATGAAAGCCGCAACAACGCCACTGATCGCATCGGGAAGGCGCGGCGAGTAAGACGACCCGTGAGTCAGGAAACCTGCCAGGATGAGAAGCTTGTTGAACCTCCGTGGCAGAGGGGCTAAAGCCGGAATCGCACCTGTAGTGCGTTTTTGACCCGCCTTCCGTCATGGGAAGGAGGGTTTTTTTATGTCCAAAGTGGTCCTGGTCACCGGCGGTGCCCGCAGCGGCAAGAGCCGCTGCGCCGAAGGGCTGGCCGACACGTACGCGCCGCTGCGGGGCTACCTCGCCACCGGCGAGCCGGGCGACGCCGAGATGGCCGACCGTATCACGCGGCACCAGGGGCGACGCGGCTCGGAATGGCAGACCGTGGAGGAGCCGCTTGACGTGGCGGAGGCGATCCGGACCCACGAGGGGCGCTTCAACGTGATGCTCTTGGATTGCGTCACCCTCTGGATCTCCAACCTCATGTTCCGCCGCCCCGGTGGAGCCGCCGAGGCCCTGGCCGAAGTGAAGGGCTTCGCCGGGAGCTTCGCCTCACTCAATACGCCGCTCATCATCGTCACCAACGAGGTGGGGATGGGGATCGTCCCCGAACACGCGCTCTCCCGCGCGTTTAGGGACCTGGCCGGCGAGGCCAACGAGTTGATCGCCGCCGCGGCCGACGAGGTCTACGTCACCATCTCGGGACTGCCGCTCAGGCTGAAGTGATACTGCCATGACATGTGAAATGCCATGAAATCCAAGGAGGAACCGATGCAACTGCTCGAAACAACTCTCGCCAAGATCCAGCCCGTGGACGAGGCGCTGCTCGCCAAGGCCCAGGCCAAGCTCGATAACAAGACCAAGCCGCTCGGCTCACTTGGGCGCCTGGAGGAGGTCGGTCGCCGCTTCGCCGCCATCACCGGCGACTTCGCACCCGACACGGCCAAGAAGGTCATCTTCACCTTCGCCGGCGACCACGGCATCGTGGAGGAGGGGGTTTCCCTGTTCCCGAAAGAGGTCACCCCGCAGATGGTGCTCAACTTCCTGCGCGGCGGCGCCGGGGTCAACGTGCTTGCTCGCCACAGCGGCGCCGAGGTCCGCGTGGTCGACATCGGTGTCGACTACGACTTCGAGCCCGCGCCGGGCCTCATTATCCGCAAGATCGCCAAGGGGACCCGCAACTTCGCCAAGGGGAGCGCCATGACCCGCGACGAGGCGGTCGCCGCCATCGAGGTCGGCATCGCTCTCGCTGACGAGGCCAAGAAGGAAGGGGTCGCCATGGTAGGTACCGGCGAGATGGGGATCGGTAACACCAGCCCCTCCTCCGCCATCATCGCGGCCATCGCCGGTTGCACCGTCCGCGAGGTAACCCACCGCGGCACCGGCATCGGCGATGCAGCTTTAGAGAATAAGATCAAGGTGATCCAGGCCGGTCTCGACCTGAACCGCCCCGAGCCGCAGGACCCGCTGGATGTCCTCACCAAGGTCGGCGGTCTAGAAATCGCGGGGATCGCGGGCCTCGTGCTTGGTGCCGCCGCCAACCGGATGCCGGTGGTGGTCGACGGTTTCATCTCTACAGCAGGCGCGCTGATTGCTTCCGAGATGCACCCGGCCGTGCGCGACTACATCTTTACCGCCCACACCTCGGTCGAGATCGGCCACCAGATGATGCTGGAGCGCATCGGCGTCAAGCCGCTGCTCGACCTGCAGCTGCGCCTGGGTGAGGGGACCGGCGCCGCGCTGGCCATGGGGCTGATCGAGGCCGGCGTCAAGATCCTGAAAGAGATGGCTACGTTCGAAGAGGCCGGGGTGGCCTCCTCCTAGCCGGTACCGAGGTGACTGCATGAGGTTATTCATCATCGCCTTCCAGTTCCTGACCATCGTGCCACTGCCGGTTTCGGTGCGCTGCGAGGAAAAGGACCTGGGCCGCTCCATGGCGCTGTTCCCGCTGGTGGGGCTCGCCCTAGGCGCGCTGCTGGCCGGCGTGGACTTCCTGCTGACGCCGCTTTTGCCCCGCTCCGTGGCCGACCTGCTGTTGGTCGCTATCCTGAGCGTGGTCACCGGCGCTTTGCACCTGGACGGCCTGTCCGACGTCTGCGACGGTCTGGCCGCGCGCGGTTCGCGCGAGCGCTTCCTGGAGATCATGAAAGACTCCCGGGTCGGCGCGGTGGGGGCGGTCGGGCTGGTGCTGGGTCTCATGCTCAAATACCAGGCGCTGCTGGCCCTCCCTGTCGAGTACAAGCGGGAAGCGCTGCTGTTCTTCCCGATGGCTGCTCGTTTCGCCCAGGTGCAGATGACGGTCGGCTCGCAGCGGGCCCGCAAGGACGGCCTGGGCCATGCCTTCGTCGGTGGGGCCGGAACGCTGCAACTGGTGCTGGCCGGCGTCTGCACGGTCGCAGTCGCGGGGGGGCTGCTCCACTTGTCCGGCCTCATCACCCTGCTGTTCCTGTTCCTGCTGACCTGGGGCGTCAAGGGGTGGGCGCACCGGAAACTCGGTGGTGTCACCGGCGACGTGATCGGCTGCGCCAGCGAATTGAATGAGATCTTCTGTCTCATCTTCCTGCTGGCGCTGTTAGGCAAGCTCGGGTAGTTGGAGGGGGACTGGGAAAGGGGACTGGCTCCGCCAGGTGCCTGTCCCCGGCCTTTCGGGGTTCCCGCCAGCATCTAGGAGAACGCATGATCGAGAGAACCAGGATACACCTGATCCGCCACGGCGAGGTGGAAAGGGCCTACTGCTACAACGGCCACTTTGACGTTCGCCTCACCCCGCGCGGCGAGGAGATGTACCACCAGCTGAAACCGCGCCTCGACCCGGACCGGATCAGCGCCCTCTACACCAGCGATCTGCAGCGCACCGTGCGCGGCGGCGAGATCCTGGGCCCCTACCTTGGGGTTGAACCGGTCACGGTGCCCGCCCTGCGCGAGCTGAACTGCGGCGTATGGGAAGGGCTCTCCGTGGCGCAGATCCAGGAGCAGCGCCCCGACGAATGGGCGGCGCGCCTGGCTGACCTGGAAAATTTCTGCGCGCCCGGCGGAGAAAGCCTCGGCGAACTGGCGGGGCGCGTGCTCCCCGCCCTCAAAGAGATCGTGGAACGGCACCGGGGGGAGGAGGTTCTGGTGGTGGCGCATGGCGGGGTGAACCGCATCGTCCTGCTGGACGCGGTCAAGGCGCCGCTGGGTTCCTTCTTCAGCATCGACCAGCAGTACTGCGCCGTGAACATCATCGACTACTGGGCCGATGGCAACACCGTGGTCCAACTGGTCAACGGCTGACGGAGAGTTGATGAAACGCATCGTCATCGCAGCGCCGCACAGCGGCTCCGGGAAAACCACTGTGACCCTCGGCATCATGGCCGCGCTCAAGCGTCGCGGGCTCAAGGTGGCGCCGTTCAAGGTCGGGCCGGACTTCATCGATCCCGGCTACCACGCCCTGGTTACCGGTGCCCCGTCCATCAACCTGGATGGCTGGATGTGCCCCCTCGATTTCGTCAGGGACACTTTTGCCCTGCACGCGGCAGCCGCCGACATCGCGGTTGTCGAAGGGGTGATGGGGCTCTTCGACGGTATTGACGGCAGCTCCGAAGCAGGGAGCACGGCGCAGATTGCCAAGGAATTGGCGGCGCCGGTCGTTCTGGTGGTAGATGCCCGTAGTCAGGCTCGCAGCGCCGCTGCCTTGGTGAGCGGCTTCACTGGTTTCGATCCCGGGGTGAAGGTCGCGGCGGTCGTCTTCAACAATGTGGCGAGCGCCAACCATGAGAGGATACTGCGCGAGGCGATGGCGACGCATCTCCCTGAGGTCAGGGTGCTGGGGTGCATGCCGAGGGACCCGGGGCTTGCCATCCCGTCGCGCCACCTGGGACTGACCACGGCCGAGGACAACCCGCTCTCCACCGAGTTTCTGGACCACTTGGTCGAGGTCGTCGAGCGGCATCTCGACTTGGGCGCGCTCCTCGAAGTGGAACAGTGGGAACTTCCGTCCTTGGCGCAGTCGGCAGTTTTTGGAGCTGAGGTGGGCGGTGCTCACGGGCCCGTGCGTATCGCCGTGGCACGCGATGCCGCGTTTTGCTTCGCCTACCCGGACAACCTGCGGCTCCTTACCGAAGCGGGCGCCGACATCTGCTGCTTCTCCCCCTTGGAGGACGCAGCCTTACCGGATGGCATCGGTGGCATCTACCTCCCCGGTGGCTATCCGGAACTCTTCGCCGAAAAGCTCGCTACCAACGAGCCGATGCGGCGGGTGATCCGCCAAGCGGTCGAGGCGGGTGTGCCGGTCTACGCCGAGTGTGGCGGCTTCATCTACCTGACCGAAGGGGTGGCGGGAGACGCGGGAACGGCCCCATTTGTCGGTGTCTTCCCCGTGCGAACCCGGATGCTGCCGCGCCGCAAGGCGCTCGGGTACCGGGAGATCGAACTCGAGGCCGACGCTGTCATCGGCACCAAGGGCACCAAAGCACGGGGACACGAATTTCATTATTCAGAGATGGAGGAGATGCCGGAGAATTTCGAGCGGCTCTACCGGGTCAGCAGGAAGGGTGCCGACCTCGGGCTGGAAGGTTTCCGCTACCGGAACTGCCTGGCCTCCTACATCCACTTACACTTCGGCAGCTCGCCGGGTATCGCACGGGACTTCGTGAGGCACTGCAGGGCATACCGGACCAGGAGTCTCACATGAAAACACAGATCGAATCGGCACGCGCCGGGATCATCACCCCGCAGATGGCACAGGTGGCCTTTGATGAGGCACTAACACCGGAGTACGTCCGGGACAAGGTAGCAGCGGGGCAGATAGTTATCCCGTGGAACCACGTCAGGAAGCCCAGGGTGGCCGGCATCGGCACCGGGCTGCGCACCAAGGTCAACGCCTCCATCGGCACCTCGTCGGACATCATCGACTACGAGGCGGAGGTGCGCAAGGCGCAGGTAGCCCAAGAGGCAGGGGCGGATACTCTCATGGAGCTTTCCGTCGGCGGCGACCTGGATCGGGTGCGGCGCGAGGTGATCGCGGCGGTCGACCTGCCGGTTGGCAACGTGCCGCTCTACCAGGCCTTTTGCGAGGCCGCGCGCAAGTACGGCGATCCCAACAAGCTTGACGAAGAGATGCTCTTCGACATCATCGAGCGCCAGTGCGCCGACGGCATGGCCTTCATGGCGGTCCACTGCGGCATCAACCTCTACACCCTCGAGCGCCTGCGGAAGCAGGGGTATCGCTATGGCGGTCTCGTTTCCAAGGGTGGCGTGAGCATGGCGGCGTGGATGATCGCCAACAACCGCGAGAACCCGCTCTACGAGAAGTTCGACCACGTGGTGGAGATCCTGAAACGCTACGACACCGTGCTCTCGCTCGGCAACGGCCTCAGGGCCGGAGCCATCCACGACTCCAGCGACCGGGCCCAGATACAGGAACTGCTGATCAACTGCGAGTTGGCCGAGATCGGCCGCGACATGGGTTGCCAGATGCTGGTTGAAGGACCGGGCCACGTGCCGCTGGACGAGGTCGAGGGGAACATTAAGCTGCAAAAGAGGATGAGCGGCGGCGCCCCTTATTATATGCTGGGCCCCATCTCCACCGACGTCGCCCCTGGCTTCGACCATATCACCGCTGCCATCGGCGCCGCCCAGTCCTCGCGCTACGGCGCCGACCTGATCTGCTACATCACCCCCGCAGAGCACTTGGCGCTTCCCAACGAGGAGGACGTCAAGATGGGGGTGAAGGCGGCCAAAATCGCGGCCTACATCGGCGACATGAACAAGTACCCCGAGCGGGGCAGGGAGCGCGACAAGGAGATGAGCAAGGCACGCCGGGACCTGGACTGGCAGCGCCAGTTCGAGCTGGCACTGTTCCCCGAGGATGCCGCCGCCATCAGGAAGAGCCGTGTGCCGGAAGACGAGCAGACCTGCACCATGTGCGGCGACTTCTGCGCCTCCCGCGGCGCTGGCAAAATCTTCGCCGCAGACCTGCGTGGGGACAAGATTTGATGCTGCGTAAGTTTCTGAATAACCCTCTCCCCCTGGGGGAGGGTGGCCGAAGGCCGGGTGAGGGGGGTGCCATGGGGGAAGATGGTGCTTGCCGCGAGGCCCTCACCCCGACCCTCTCCCGGAGGGAGAGGGAGGTAGGTGTGCCACTGGCGCGGGGCGTTGCACTGCTGACAGGTGGAGTGATCTCATCACTGCTCGTCCCGGCCCCCGCCCACGCCATGCACATCTCCGAGGGGATCCTTCCCTTTTCGTGGGCTGTCTCGTGGTTCCTGGTGTTGGTACCGTTTCTGGCCCTGGGCATCAGGCAGTTGAACATCCTGGCGCGGGAGGACCTTTCCATGAAGCCGCTGGTCGGGTTGCTCACAGCCGTCGTCTTCATCATCTCCTGCATGCCGATCCCGGTGCCGACCGCCGGGACCTGCTCGCATCCCTGCGGCACCGGGGTGTCGGCCATACTTGTGGGACCGCTGGTCAGCATCATCATCGCTGCCGTCTCGCTCCTGATCCAGGCGCTGTTCCTGGCCCACGGCGGCCTCTCGACACTGGGCGCCAATACCCTCGCCATGGGCGTGGTCGGCTCCTTCGCCGGCTGGTTTACTTTCCGGGCTCTGCGAAAAGTCGGTGGGAGTTTGGCTGTGGCTGGATTTATCGCCGGGCTTATGGCAGACTGGGCCACCTACGCCACGATCTCGCTGCTACTCGCTCTCGGAATCCGGGGGGAGTCGCCGCTGTGGCCCCTGTTCGCGAAAATCGTATTGGCGTTTCTCCCCACCCAGTTGCCGCTGGGTATCCTGGAAGGGTTCATCACCGCGGGCATGGTGACGCTTTTGTATCGTAAGCGCCCGGACCTGTTGGTGAAAATGCGTGTCATCACGGAAAAGGAGGTTGCCGGCAATGCCTGATAGAAAACGCAGGTGGAAAGTACTGCTGCTGCACACCGTGATGCTGCCGACGCTGTTGTTCGCCTTCTACTTCTTCTCCCTCGCACCGAAGTCGTACCAAGGCGTGGACGAGGCGGTGGTGGAGAAGATCGCCAAGGAGCACGGACGGGAGGCCAAGGCACCGCTCATCGATCCGGGCTCCGGTGACCTGCTGCTGTTCGCCTTCCTGGGCGCGGGCGTTGTGGGCGGCTTTGCCGCCGGATATTACTGGCGTCAGTTGACCGGGAAAGACAAGAAGGAAAGTTGATGCACCATCACTTCAACGCATACCGCCACCACGCGGCCCATCCTCTGGCATTGGTCGATGCGCGGGTGAAGCTGCTCAGCGCGCTGGCCCTCCTGGTCATGGTGCTGAGCTCGCATGGTGTGGCGTTTCCCCTGGCTGTGGCGGCCCTCGGGCTCGCGCTCTGCCTGCACTTGGGCACGCCGGCGCGCATCCTCGTGCTGCGCTTCTCCGAGCCGCTCTTCATCGCGGTCATGGTGCTGGCGCTGAAGACCTTCTTCTCCGGCACAGTTCCGCTTTTCAGCATCGGCCTGGGCGGCTGGGAGCTGATCGGGCACCGCGACGGGTTGGCGGCGGGTGGCCTCATCGCCGGGCGCATCTTGGGCGGGGTCTCCCTGCTCGCCGTGGTCGGCTTCTCCACCCCCTTCACGGAAATGATGGCTGCGCTCTCGTGGCTCAGGGTGCCGCAGGTACTGGTTGACATCGCCCTCTTCGCCTGGCGCTACCTGTTCCTGCTCCTCGAGGATGCCCAGGTCGTCTATAACGCCCAGAAAAACCGTCTTGGCTACGTCGGTTGCCGGCGTGCCCTCTCTTCCTTGGGGACGCTGGCCGGCGTGTTAGTAATCAAGGCCTTCGACAACAGCCAGAGCATTACCACCGCCATGGTGCAGCGCGGCTATGACGGAGCCATGCCCGCGTCCGTGCACCGGCCGCTACGGCTGGTCGAGGTCGGCTCCGCGCTGCTGTTCGTCGGCGCCATGGCCGCCATCAGGGCACTGTGAAATGAAGGAACCGTCCGTGGACCAGACCAGAATCTCCGTCAACCTCGAGAGTTACCAATACCCCGACGGCACCGTCGCGCTGGCCGACCTCAACCTAAAGATCGCCCGCGGCGAGTTCGCCGGCATTCTCGGCTCCAACGGCTCGGGTAAGACGACGCTGCTTAAGATCATGGACGGACTGATCAAGGGGTATCGCGGCGAGGTGCTGCTGGACGGCGACAACGTGCTGCGGCTGCACCCGCGTGACATCTACCGCAAGGTCGGCCTCGTGTTCCAGAACCCCGACGACCAGCTCTTCGCGAGCAACGTTTTTGAGGACGCCGCCTTCGGCCCGCGCAACATGGGGTGCACCGAGACCGAGGTGAAAAGCCGTGTGGAGGCCGCACTGGCAAGCGTGGACATGTCCGAGTTCGCCGGGAAAGGGATTCACAACCTGAGCTATGGCCAGAAGAAGAGGGTCTGCATCGCCGGCCTCCTGGCCATGGGGCACGAGATCCTGCTCCTGGACGAGCCGACCGCCGGGCTGGACCCGATGGGCGAGTACCGGATGATGGAACTGTTGACCCGGCTAAACCGCGACCACGGCGTCACCATCGTCATGGCCACCCACAGCGTCGACCTCGTTCCCATCTTCCTGCACCAGCTTCACATCCTGAGCAAGGGGCGCCTGGTTCGCGGCGGCGCCCCCGAAGAAGTCTTCACCGCCCCGGAGGAGTTGGCCAACGTCAAGCTGCGCCTCCCCCACATCGCCGAACTGATCTACCAGTTGAAGCACGAGGAGGGGCTCCCCTTCAGCCGCCTTCCCCTCACCATCGGCGAGGCACGCCGGGAGATGGTAGACGCGATGTCTCGAAAAAAATGATTCTTCCACCACTTCACCCACAGGGCGACCCCACCGGTCGCCCTTTTTCGTGTCACGTGCAACACCCTCGTTAGCTATTGAGACAGTTTAGCGTCCCACTTTCGCACAGGTCTCGGCTGCAAGCGCCACAGGTCGAGACTTAACCGCTCGAATTTACACTCATCCCTCCAGTGGGAGGCCAGCGGCATGCATCCTGCTCATTAGAATGTGCGCCTGCCGGTCGAGAATGTCCTCTGCCGTGGCGAATTCAATACATGGGAGCGAGACAGATGGGTGGTTTCTTTATTGCGGTTGGAGTGGTCTACGTGTTGGTGATACTGGTTCAGATAGCCTGCTACAGGAGCAGCGTGAAGAAAGCTGCGCGGGAGAATGGGCTCAGCGTGGCTGCGGCTCAGGCCTGCCACTAGGCGCGTGCTAGCCGAGGCAAGTACGAAAAAAGCGGGGCGGATCTGGTGATCCGCCCCGCTTCGTTTTTAAAGTGGCTTGACTGACGTTTAACGCTTCTCCAGAACCTTGGCCCGTGCCCTGCCGATCATGCCGGCGATGCTCCCTATCTCGTCCAGCGACTCTCCCTCAACCAGCTTGATGTGGGTGAGGTCGGCAGGGACCTGGTTAAAAGTGGGATCGACCGAGACCCATCTCCCATCCAGGTAGCTTTCCGCCCAGCTGTGGTATAGGAACCCGTCCCCCTGGTACACCAGGCCCGACACGAAGCGGGTAGGGATGCCGGCGGCCCGCGCCAGGGACACGTAGAGCCGGGCGTGGCTCTGGCAGTTGCCGCGCGCTTTCTGCAACGTTTCCAGTGGCGACTGCGAGTCGATCACGTCGGCCTTGATGTTGCCGGCGACCCACGCCGCCAGGAGAGCGACTCTTTTGGCGGGATCCTTCTCGTCCCCGACGATCGCTTTCATGTGCGAGACGATCTCGGGATTGTCGCTGGGCGTTCGTTCGCCGGGTTGCAGGTCCGCCTGGGTGGGGACTTCTTCAGCGGCAGGGCCGGGGTTGGGGAGGATGATGATGACGCTGCCGTCCGGCTGGCGCTCCGCACTTTGCCACTTGCCCTGCAGCAAGCGCTGCTGTGCGGGGATGCCCGTTATCTGCAATACCAGTTTCTGCAGCCGCTCCGGATGCTCCAGGGGAGGGGTGACCCGTATCAGGCTGAAGTCGTACACCAGGTCCTTCTTGCCCATGGCCGCTTCCGTCAGCTCGGCCCGCGCGGTTACTTCGTCCCGCGCCACCGTGAGCACCAGCCCGTCCCGCACCGATTCTTTCAGGACGTTGCCCGCCATGTCTACCCAGATGTCGTTGTCCACCATGGTGTAGAGGTCGTTTTTCAGGTGCACCACCTGCTTGCCGTCCAGGGTCTCCGGACCGACTACCTCGACCTTGGCCTGTTTCACCTTCACTGCTTCCGGGTCGAGGTACTGGATCTTGTAGGTCTTGCCCGGCACGGCCCCTTGCATGAGCGGGTACAGGTTCAATGCGTGCGGCGGGTAAACCGCCCCTTTCACTTTCAGGGTTCGGTCCTTGTTACCGTTGGCCGACCGTGTGTGCACCGTGATCCCCTTGGGGGTCACTGCGCCGTCGATGTCGACGAGGCTGCCATCGATCCGATTCTGCACCTGGAACGAGCGCAGGGTCAGGTCGGGAGCCACATGGTACGATTCGGTGGAGCTTGCCTCGCGGGAGAAGCCCATGACCTTCATCTTCACGCTGCCGCGCGAGGAGATCTGGTAGCCGTCTGCGGTGCGGGTAACGGTGGTCTGGCCGAAGCCGACCTGTTCGTCGCCCATGATGATGCTGAACCAGCGCTCGCCTTCGGGCGGGGCAGCCAGCTTGGGGAGAGGGGGTGCCGCGAAGAGCTGCAGCGGCAAAAGTACCAGGGCCAGTACCGCTATGAGCCGGAGTGTAAAACGAAAACGTGCCGTGGTTGTCATACTTCCTCCTGGGCTGAGTGCGCGGTAACTTATACCACATGAATTGCGCCCGATGCAATGCGCCAACCATCTCTTTTTCTTATGAAACGCGGCGTCTGTGAAACTCATGAGATGTTGTATTGAAAGAGTTCCTTTATTAATTGCAGTTAAGCTCTTGCAGTCTTTTTAGCACCTCAGTATAATGTGAATATAGATAAGAGTTGCGGAGGATCGTAGGGTCCTCCTTCCCCTAGCCGACTTGCCCTCCTAGTCGCTAGGGTTTTTTTTTGTACCTACTGTGTCAAAAGTGTGCCAACTGTTGCACACTTTCCGCGATTCCTATACAATCCCACCTGATCTGCAATTCCATCCGGCTGTGCCTGCGAGGACCGATGTATCCTATCGTAACTATTACCGATCAATGTCGAAAATGCTATTCCTGCGTGCGCAGCTGCCCTGTCAAGGCGATCAAGGTGGAGAAGAGCTACACCGAGATCATCTTCGAGCGCTGCATCGGCTGCGGCAACTGCCTGAGCAACTGCCCCCAGCACGCCAAGGTCATCGCGGACAACGTTGTGGTGACAGAGGCACTGCTCACCTCCGGTGATCCGGTAGTGGCCGTTCTGGGCTGCTCGTTCCCCGCCTTCTTTCACAACTGCTCCCCCGGTCAGCTCTCCGCCGGCCTGCGCCAGCTCGGCTTCGCCGAGGTGCACGAGGGTGCAAGCGGCGTGGAACTTATCGCGGAAGAGTACAGAAACGCCATCGAAAAGGCCGAGTTGCCGCTCATCTCCTCCCATTGCCCAGCCGTCGTCGACCTTGTGGAGCGGCACTACCCGCAACTGATCGAAAACCTGGTTGGGGTGGTGACGCACATGGTGGCAATGGGACGCTACCTGAAGCAGGTGCTGGGAGAGCAGGTAAAGGTAATCTACATAAGCTCCTGCATCGCCGGCAAGTTCGAGGTGCAGGCCGATCAGACCAAGGGAGCGGTGGACGTACTGCTTACCTATCGGGAGCTGGAATCGATTTTCAAAGAGCGCGGCATCGACCTGGGCTCCCTTCAGGAGGAGCCCTTTGACGGCCGGACACCGCACATGGGGCGGGTCTTCTCGCTCTCCCAGGGCTCGTTCCAGGCTTTCGGCATCAACCCGGACCCGCTCGATACCGAGATCGTCACCGCCGAGGGCGAGGTGAACGTAATGGGGATCATTAAGGATTTGGCGGCTGGGCGCATCAGCCCCAAGCTGGTTGATCTCCGTTTCTGTTACGACGGTTGCATCGGTGGCCCAGGGAGGAACAGGGACCTCACCGAGTTTTCCAGGCGCAACATGGTCATATCCCATTTCAGGAGCGAAATCCCGTACCGCGTGGCACCGCATTACCAGAAGCAATGGGACATCGATTTCTCCCGCACCTTCTCAGACAAATACGCGAAGCTCCCCACTCCGAAGGGGGGCGACGTCAAGAAGATCCTGCAGGCAACCAACAAGTTCACCCAGAAGGACGAGCTCAACTGTCGCACCTGCGGCTACCGCACCTGCCGCGAGTACGCGGTTGCGGTGTTCCAGGGACTCGCGGACCTGGAGATGTGCCTGCCGCACAACCTGCAGCAGTTGGAGGAGGAGCGCGGCCGGCTTATCCAGAAGTATGAACTGGCCAAAAGGGAGTTGGACCGCGAGTACGGCGACGAGTTTATCGTGGGGAGCGACAGTAACACCCTGGAGGCGCTGGACCAGATCAAGCAGGTGGGGCCGACGCCGACCACGGTGCTGATCCGCGGCGAGTCCGGCACCGGTAAAGAGCTGGCCGCCCGCGCTATCCACCGCTACAGCAAGAGAAACGACAAGCCGCTGGTAACGGTGAACTGCACCACCATCACCGATTCCTTGCTGGAGAGTGAACTGTTCGGCCACAAGAAGGGTTCCTTCACCGGCGCCATCACCGAGAAGAAGGGCCTTTTCGAGGCGGCCGACGGGGGCACCATCTTCCTGGACGAGATCGGTGACATCACCCCCAAGCTGCAGGCGGAGCTGTTGCGCGTGCTCGACCTGGGCGAGGTCCGACCGGTGGGCGGCACGGTGGCACACCGCGTTGACGTCCGCCTGATCGCGGCCACCAACAAGTCCTTGGAAGACGGCGTGCGCGACGGCTGGTTCCGCGAAGACCTCTACTACCGCCTCAACGTCTTCTCGATCACCATGCCGCCGCTGCGGGAGCGGGTGGAGTCGATCCCTCAGCTCGCGCACTACTTCCTGGAGAAGGCGCGCAACAAGCTGAACAAGCACATCATCGGTATCGAGGAGCGCGCCATCAACGCCATGGTGAAATACCCCTGGCCGGGCAACATCAGGGAGATGCAGAACGTCATCGAGCGCGCTGCGGTCCTTACCCACGACGACATCATCAAGCTGGGTAATCTGCCGCTGGCCTTCGCTGAAAGCTACGCTGACGAGGGAGAGGATGTCATCGACCTACGCTCCTTCAAAAAAGAGCGGGAACCGCACGTACTGCGGGTTGAGAAGAAGCTGATCCAGCGCTACCTGGCCGACGCCGGTGGTAATGTGTCAAAAGCGGCACAACTTGCCAACATCCCTAGAAGGACCTTTTATCGTCTTTTAGCCAAGCACGGGTTGAAAGGACGCACAATTCGCGCACGCGAGGAAGAAGATGAGTAATTTGTCACGCTGGGAGCGGATCCACGGTGGCCAAAATGATACAAATGGGCACAATTACGCACTGTGTGCCAAAAGTGGCGCACTTTGTATACACAGTTGGATTAAATATTTCTAACGCAAAATTAAGGGTATACGTGAAAACAGTGGGTTACGGAGCAGGTCTGCTCTTTTTTGAGGTTGGCACGCATATAGCAATATTGTAGACATCGTGTCACCAATTTTGAGCAGTACAAGGAGAAGAAGCAGATGGGCAGAATGAGAGAGAACCCCAGGTACAATGTCATTTCCATGAGGATCAGCGACGCAGAGCGTGAGACCCTCGAAGCAATCATGGACTCCACCAAGAAAAGCGTTTCCGACATCATGAGGGAAGCGATGGAACTCGTGAAGGCAAGGAGCGTCGAGCTGAACCAGAAGGCGGCCTAGGCCGCCTCGCATCACCCCGCCGAAACATAAAAAACGGCCGCGTTAAGCGGCCTTTTTTTATTCCTGCAGTTTCCGGTTCCCCGAATATTTCCTTACCTATTTCACCTTCCAGGTGGTTCCCTGCGCGCTGTCGAGGAGCACGATGTTCTTCTCCAGCAGCAGGTCCCTGATCTCGTCTCCGCGCTTGAAGTTCTTGGCCTTGCGGGCCTCGGCGCGCTCGGCGATCAGGGCTTCTATTTCTTCGACCGGGATCGCCATCTCCGAGGTCTTGCGGTCCTTCATGCGCTGCAGGAATTCGGCAGGAACTGAATCGCACACCCCGAGGGTCGCGGCGATCTGTGCCACTTCCTGCTTCACGCGCTTGAGCAGTTCCAGCGGGGAGACCGGCAGCGCGCGGTTGATGTTGCGCACCAGGTCGAAGAGATGCCCGAGCGCCATCGCCGTGTTGAAATCGTCATCCATCGCCTCGCTGAAGCGGTTCGCGATGCTGCCGCACTTCTCCTCCAGCTCCGCGCTCTCCTCGGTGGGTGCGTGGTCGGTCCCGGCGGCCAGACGCTCGTCAATGCCGGTCAGGGCCTTGTAGATCCTTTCGAGGCCGAGTTCGGCTTCCTTCAGGTTCTGGTCCGAGAAGTCGATCGGGGAGCGGTAGTGGGCCGAGAGCAGGAAGAAGCGGAGCACCTCGGCGTCGTAGCGCTCGAGGACTTCCTTGATGGTGAAGAAGTTGCCCAGCGACTTGGACATCTTCTCGGAATTGATGTTCACGAAGCCGTTGTGCAGCCAGTACTTGACGAACGGTTTGCCGGACGCGGCTTCCGACTGGGCGATCTCGTTCTCGTGGTGCGGGAAGATGAGGTCCTTGCCGCCGCCGTGGATGTCGAAGGTATCCCCCAGGAACTTGGAGCTCATCGCGGAGCACTCGATGTGCCAGCCCGGCCGGCCCTGGCCCCACGGGGATTCCCAGTACGGCTCGCCCGGCTTGGCGCCTTTCCAGAGCGCAAAGTCCATCGGGTGTTCTTTCTTCTCGTCCACCTCGATGCGCGCGCCGGCCTGCATGTCCTCCAGATTCCGCTTGGAGAGTTTCAGATAGCCTGCGAAGCGGTCGACGCGGAAGAAGACGTCGGAGCCGGACGCGTAGGCGTATCCCTTCTCGATCAGCCGCTCAACTAGGGCGATGATCTCGGGGATGTGCTCGGTCGCCTTGGGCTGGAAGGTCGGGAGTTGCAGCATGAGCCGCGCCATGTCCTTGTCGAACTCCTCGATGAAGCGCTCGGAGATCACGTTGTAGGGTACGCCGTCACGGTTGGCGCGGTTGATGATCTTGTCATCGATATCGGTGTAGTTGCGGACGTAGGTGACGTCGAGCCCCTTGGCCTGCAGGTAGCGGTAGATCATGTCGAAGACGACGTTGGCGCGGGCGTGCCCGATGTGGCAGTTGTCGTAGACCGTTACGCCGCAGACATACATGCCGACCTTGCCGGGGTTGATCGGTACGAATTCTTCCTTGCTGCCGGTAAGGGTGTTATAGACGCGTAAAGCCATGTCTGATCCTCTTTTTCTGAAGTGTTAAGGCCTTTAGACCGTTATATGTTGCCGATTGCAGCTGCCTTCCGCTGGTAAAGTTCCCCTTTACGAAGGAGGGCTTAGGGGAATTTAGCTTTCGTATGGGAGAGGGCAAATCCCCCTCCGCCCCCCCCTTCAGCATACTTCCTTACTTCTTCCCGTCGTTCCAGGAATCGCGCAGCGTCGCGGTCCGGTTGAAGACCAGGGCGCCGGGGCGGGAATCCTTCATGTCCGGGCAGAAGTAGCCCAGGCGCTCGAACTGGAAGCGATCCTCCTGCGTGGCCGCGCCGAGCGAGGGCTCCAGCTTGCAGTCGGCGAGCACCTCGATGGAGTTCGGGTTGATGGAGGTCCGGTAGTCCGGCTCGTTTTTGCCGCCCGGGTTAGGGGTGCTGAAGAGACGGTCGTAGAGGCGCACCTCGGCGTTGATGGCGTGCTCGGCGCTGACCCAGTGGATGGTCCCCTTGATCTTGCGGCCGTCCGGGGCGCTGCCGCCGCGGGAGCCAGGATCGTAGCTGCAGCGCACCTCGATCACCTCGCCGTTCTCGTCCTTCACCACCGACTCGCACTTCACGATGTAGGCGTAACGCAGGCGTACTTCCTTGCCCGGAGCCATGCGGAAGAACCCTTTGGCCGGCTCCTCCTGAAAATCGTCGCGCTCGATATAGACGGTCTTACCGAAAGGAACCATGCGGCTTCCCATCTCCGGGTTGTTCGGGTGGTTGGCCGCCTCGAACTCCTCGGTCTGACCTTCTGGGTACCCCTCGATCACCACCTTGAGGGGGCGCAGCACGGCCATGGCACGCGGGGCACGCAGGTTCAGGTCCTCGCGCACGGCGTCCTCAAGGATGCTCATGTCGATCAGGCTGTCGCTCTTGCCCACGCCGATGGTCTCGCAGAAGGCGCGGATCGACTCCGGGGTGAAGCCACGGCGCCTGATCCCGACCAGGGTCGGCATGCGCGGGTCATCCCAGCCGTCCACGAGCTTCTCCTGGACCAGTTCGAGAAGCTTCCTTTTGCTCATCACCGTGTAGTTCAGGTTCAGGCGCGCGAACTCGATCTGGCGCGGGTGGCAGGGGACCGGGAGCTGGTCCAGCACCCAGTCGTAGAGCGGGCGGTGATCTTCGAACTCCAGGGTGCAGATGGAGTGGGTGATCCCTTCGATGGCGTCGGAGATGCAGTGCGCGTAGTCGTACATCGGGTAGATGCACCAGGCATCGCCGGTCCGATGATGGTCAACCTTCTTGATGCGATAGATAACCGGGTCGCGCAGGTTGATGTTGGGGGACGCCATGTCGATCTTCAGGCGGAGCACCTGGCTGCCGTCCTCGAACTCGCCGGCGCGCATGCGGGCGAAGAGGTCGAGATTCTCGGCGACGCTGCGGTTGCGGTACGGGCTCTCTTTGCCGGGCTCGCTCAATGTGCCGCGCATGGCGCGGATTTCGTCAGCGGTACTGCTGTCGACGTAGGCCAGCCCCTTCTCGATCAGGATCAGCGCGTACTGGTAGAACTTCTCGAAGTAGTCCGAGGCGTAGTACATGTGCTGGCCCCACTCGAAGCCGAGCCACTTCACGTTCTCCTTGATGGAGTCCTCGTACTCGATGTCTTCCTTGGTGGGGTTGGTGTCGTCGAAACGGAGGTGGCAGCGGCCGCCGAAGTCGCGAGCCAGGCCGAAGTTGAGGCAGATCGACTTGGCGTGCCCGATGTGCAGGTAGCCGTTGGGCTCGGGCGGAAAGCGGGTGACGATGGTCTCGTGCTTGCCGTTTTTCAAGTCGTCGGTGACGATGTTGCGAATGAAGTTGGCCGCCTTTTCGACGGTCGGGGTATCTTCTGTAGTCATATCAGATGTCCTGTCCGCAGCCGGCATGTACCCGGCGCGTTGAGATATTAATTAATATAGCAGCCGCCTGGCGAAGCGGCTGTGGCGGGCAAATGATTGCCCCGACAGGGGAAACGCTGAACTGTAGGGGCGAATAATCATTCTCCCAGATCTTACCCTTACGCTTTTTTCGCCAAAAGTGCCACCGAGTATGCGGCGATACCCTCGCCCCGACCGGCGAAACCAAGCTCCTCGGTGGTGGTCGCCTTGACGTTGACCCGGTCTTCCTCGGTGCCCAGCGTCTCGGCGATGTTGCTCCTCATCTGCTGGATGAAGGGGGCGAGCTTGGGGCGCTGCGCCACGATAGTAGCATCGACGTTGCCGATCTGGTACCCCTTGCGCTCCGCGAGATCCATCACGTGACGCAGGAGCTTGCGGCTGTCCGCTCCCTTGTACGCCGGGTCCGTGTCGGGGAAGTGCTTGCCGATGTCCCCCTCGCCGATGGCGCCCAGGATGGCGTCGGAAATGGCGTGCAAGAGTACGTCCGCGTCGGAGTGGCCCAGGAGCCCCTTCACGTACGGGACATCAACCCCTCCCAGGATCAGTTTGCGCCCCTCCACAAGTCGGTGTACGTCGTAGCCGTGTCCGATGCGCATCATGTCAGTTCTTCTCCTTCAAAAACGCCTCGGCGAGGATCATGTCCTCCGGCGTGGTGATCTTGATATTGCGATAGTCGCCCTGCACCACCCGGACCGGTTGCCCCTGCCATTCCATGAGCGACGCGTCGTCGGTGCCGAGGAAGCCTTCGGCGGCGGCCTGGTCGTGGGCGGCGCGGATAAGGTCGTAGCGGAAGCCTTGCGGGGTCTGGGCAAGCCAGAGCGTTTCCCGGGGCGGCGTGGCGGTAACCACACCTTCACGAACCACCTTCACCGTGTCTTTCACGGGAACCGCGACTACGCAGGCGCCACCCTCGCGGGCTGCAGCGGTGGCGTCCTCGAGCATCTGTACCGAGACGAAGGGGCGCACACCGTCGTGGATCAGCACGATGTCGTCGGGCTGAATCCCTTCGATGGCGCGCAGCCCGTTGTACACCGAATGCTGCCGTTCGCTGCCGCCCGGCACGATCGCGCGTACCTTTGTGAAGCCGTAGCGTTCGACGACCTCGCTGCGGCAAAACGGGATCTCCTGCTCCGGGGAAACCAGGTAGATCGCGTCAATGCAGTCGGCTTCCTGGAAGGTCTGCACGGTGCGGGCGAGGATCGGCATGCCGTCCAGCATGAGGTACTGCTTGTTGGAGCCTGCCCCCATCCTCTTGCCCATACCGGCGGCGGGGATGAGCGCGATTGTTCTGGCCAAAGTTACCTCGAAGAAAGCGGGCGTTCCCAAGGGGGAAATCGCCGAATTATACAGTTTGGCTGTGAAAAAACCAGTTAATTATGACCAAAGTTGGCGCTGTCACTGATGCGTGCCTCGGTCATTGAACCAACACCGTGCCCTCACCCTGGCCCTCTCCCGGAGGGCGAGGGGGCTTGGACGAGAAGTCTTAGACCGCGAGCGCGCTCAGGGCGGCAGCGAGGTCGTCGAGGTCGGCGTCCTGCAAGGTCCGCGGATCGAGCAGGAAGGCGTTCTTGTTGATGCGCCCGATGACCGGGATCTCCATGCCACGGAGCCTTGCCTCGATGTCGTTGGGAGTGAGCCCCTCCACTGCCACCTCGATCAGCACGGTGGGGAGGTTCAGCAGCGGCAGCGTCCCGCCGCCGGCCTGGGAGAATCCCTCGCTGAGCTTGAAGCTGACGGCGTCCGGCGTGCGGCGGCGCAACCGGGCGGCGATCTTCCTGGCCCGCGCGGTCAGGTCGGGGAGGGTGGCGGTCAACATGCGCAGCGTCGGCACTTCCTTGAGTGCCACCATTTCGTCACGGTACAGGGCGAGGGTCGCCTCCAGGCTGGCCAGGGTGAGCTTGTCCATCCTGAGCGCACGCAGTAGCTGGTGCTTCTTCATTGCCTCGATGAAGGGCTTCTTGCCCACGATGATGCCGGCCTGCGGACCTCCGAGCAACTTGTCGCCGCTGAAGGTGATCACGTCGACGCCGGCGCGGACGAAATCCTGGACCGTGGGCTCGGGGCAGGGGAGCCGGTTGGAAAGGTCGACCAGGTTGCCGCTCCCCATGTCGGCCAGCACCGGCACGCCGGCCTGATTGCCCAGTTCGACCATCTCCTCAGCGGTGACTTCCTTGGTGAAGCCGAGCACGGCGAAGTTGCTGCAGTGCACCTTGAGGAAGACGGCGGTGTTTTCGTTGACGGCACCGAGATAATCCTTGGGATGGGTCCGGTTGGTGGTGCCGACTTCCTTCAGGGTCACGCCGGAGAGTTTCATAACCTCGGGGATACGGAAGGAGCCGCCGATCTCAACAAGCTCGCCGCGCGACACCACCGCCTCGCGCCCCGCTGCCATGGCGCTCAGGGTGAGGAGGACGGCGGCGGCGTTGTTATTCACCACGATGGCCGCCTCGGCGCGGGTCAACTCGCACAAGAGTGCCTCGACATGACTGTAGCGGCTGCCGCGTACCCCCTCGTCGAGGTTGAATTCGAGGTTAGAGTAGGAAAAGGCGATCGTGTTCAGCGCCTCGCGCGCCGCCTCGGGGAGGATGGAGCGCCCGAGGTTGGTGTGGATCACGATGCCGGAGCCGTTGATCACCCGCTTAAGGCTGGGCTGGGTCAGCAGCCGCAGTTCCCGCGCAACCTCGGCGCAGACCGCAGCTTCGGCGAAGGCCGAGTCGCTCAGGCGGCCGGCACGGGCGCCTGAGCGCAGCTGATCGAGCACCAGGCGGACCGCCTTGAGGACCAGTTCCCTCGGGTGGCCGGCCAAGAGCGCGCGCACCGCCTCCCATTCCAGTACCCGGTCCACTTTCGGGATCATTTTCAACTGCTGCACGGCGCCTCCCTGTCCAATGAAATGGCAACGCGCTAATTTAGCGCAAAGTGAGGCGTGAGGCAAAGAAAAACCACAGGTTGAGGGGGGATGGGGAGCAAAGCGTGGGGGAGGGGGCGGACGGAAATATGGAGGGCGGCGTGACAATACCGGGCAGATTCGCCGGCACCGAACGCCGAGGAAAGACCGGCCCCGCACCCCTGGGGCGAGACGGGACCTTCTTGAATTATTTAGAGATCGAGACCCTTGCTGGTCCAGGCTTCCGCTGCGGCGGTGTCTTCGTCGATAAGAACCTTGCCGCCATACTCGGCATTTTTCTGAACCAGCATCTCGGCCATGACCGGATCGCGCTTGCGGAACGCCTCGATGATCTTCTCGTGCTCCTCAACCGAGAGCTGCATCCGGCCCGGCTTCATGAGGGAGGCTAGGCGCAGCCGCTGGAACTTCTTGAGCAATTGGGCGATCATGTCGTGCAGCTTCTCGTTACCGGCACCCTTGATGAAGAGGTCGTGGAAGCTGTTGTGCACCTTGAAGAAGTGGCGCACATCCCCTTCCGCCGCAATCTCGCGCAGCTTCTCGTTGATAGCTTCCAGCTTGTTTATTTCCCTGGTGCTGAGCAGGCTGCAGGCCTTGCGGGCGGCGTACCCTTCGAGGATGCTCTTGATGGCGTAGAACTCTTCGACGTCTTTCGGCGAGAAACTGGCTACAAGCGCTCCTTTGCGCGGTATTACGGAGAGGTACCCTTCAGACTCCAACTGGCGGAATGCTTCGCGGATGGGGGTGCGGCTGATACCGAAGCGGGCTGCGAGTTCGGGCTCAGCTACCTTTTCTCCCGGCTTGAGGGCGCCCGACATGATGGCGTCGCGGATCGTCTCAAGTATCCGTTCTCTAAGGGTAAGGTGCTTCTCAACGTTCTTCTTCATGCGGCCCCCTTCAATGATCGCCGTATTGTATACAGTATCCAAAGATTGTCAAGAACTTCCCTCTTCAAAATGGTGGGGTTGCACATGAAAAAGCTTGTAATCTCCCAGCGCCGTCTGTATGTTGCGACGCTGAGGGAGTTTAGCTATGGACCCGGTACGCCATTTCAAGATCTCAATTTGTGTGCTGCTGCTACTGCTCACCGTCGGTACCTGCGGCTATATGTCGCTGGAGGGGTGGAGCCTGCTCGACGCCCTGTACATGACGGTGATCACCCTGGGCACCGTTGGTTTCCGCGAGGTCCACGACCTGAGCCACATCGGCAAGGTCTTCACCATGATGCTGATCTTCTTCGGGGTCGGCGTTATCGGTTACATCGTCGGCAGCCTGGCCCAGATCATGTTCGAGGGGCAGTTCCAGCGCATCATCGGGAGGAAAAAGGTGGAAAAGGCGATTGCCGCCCTGGACGGGCACTACATCATCTGCGGTTTCGGACGCATCGGCTCACTGATCTGCAAGGAGTTTTCTGCCAAGCCGCTGCCATTCGTGGTGGTGGAGAAGGATATCGAGATGATCTCGCAGATGGAGCAGGACGGCCACGGCTACCTGTTCCTGCCGGGTGATGCCACCATCGACGACGTGCTGCTGAGGGCCGGCATCAAGAAGGCCAAGGGGCTGATCTCGGTGGTCACCTCCGACACTGAGAACGTCTACATCACCCTGACGGCGCGGGGACTCAACCCCGACCTTTTCATCCTGGCGCGTGCCGGTGAAGAGGGGAGCGAGATCAAACTGAAGCGGGCCGGCGCCAATAAGGTGGTATCTCCGTATCTGATCGGCGGCTCCAGGATGGCGCAGGCTATCCTGCGCCCCACCGTGGTCGACTTCATCGAGATCGCCACCGGTCGTGAGCACATGGAACTGCAGATGGAGGAGATCCTGATCCCGCCGCATTCCGGTTTCATCGGCGAGACGCTGGCCAGTTCCGGCTTCCGCAAGGAGACCGGCGTCATCATCGTCGGAGTCAAGAAGCAGACCGGGAAGATGGTCTTCAACCCCGAATCCCACACCAAGATCGAGGCGCACGACACGCTGATCGTGCTCGGAGAACCGGCGGCGATCCAGAAGCTGGACCAGTTGGTCCGCTGCGACAGCTGCGCCGAGGAACTGATCAAAAAGCACAGGAAAAAAGATGAGTAAAAGAGTCTTCGCCCACGTCCCTTACAGCCAGATCAATGAGCATTTCCCCTACATCCTGGAACGCAAGCTGAACCCGGAGATCTACCTTTCCGCCGACGCGCTCGACGCCGCCACCCCGGCACAACTCGCGGAAACCGCGCGGACACTCGATGGGGAGGGCCTTTCCTGCACCATCCATGCACCGTTCATGGACCTGAACCCCGGCTCGCTGGAGCGGATGCTGCGCGATGCGACCATGCACCGCTTCGGGCAGGTGCTGGACGCCGCGGCGATACTGCGCCCGGAGGTCATGGTATTCCACCCCGGTTTCGATCGCTGGCGTTACGGTGAAGCACAGGGGCAGTGGCTCGATTTGAGTGTTGCGGCCTGGCGGGAGGTGCTGCGGCGGACCAAGGGGATCGGCACGGTGGTAGCGGTGGAGAACATCTTCGAGGAGGAGCCGTCCACCCTGAAGGCGCTGTTCGAGGCGGTTCAGGATCCGGCATTCGGGCATTGCTTCGACGTGGGACATTGGAATCTGTTCAAGCGGGTGGGGATGGAGGAGTGGTTCGAGGCGCTGGGGGGATGGGTCCGGGAGGTGCATATCCATGACAACAGGGGCACCAAGGATGATCATGCGCCTCCGGGAGAAGGTGCCATCGACTTCGCGCTGTTCTTCAAGCTGATGGAGCAGTACGCGCCGGACGCCGCTTACACCATTGAGTCGCACAGCAGACCGCACCTGGAGAGCTCGCTGCAGGTGCTCGGCCCTTACCTGGACTAGCGGCGGGACTTCCTGGAGCGCTTCAGGGCCGAGGCGAGGTAGCCAACCACGCCGACGTTCACCAGGAAGACCGCGGTGCGTGCCCAGTCCGGTTTACGAAAAATCTCGAAGACCTCGACGGGGAGGTAGATCGCGCCGGAGAGAAAGCCGAACCACTCCGCCCATCTTTTCTCATGCCACAGCCCATAGGCTTCCACCAGTCGGGCCGCCGCGAAGGCCAGTGCGGAAGCCGCCAGCATCCAGAGTTGTACATCGGTAACGCGATTGGCGGCGTCGATAAAGATGCTGGGGTAGTGGCGCGCCGGGTTCATATGCAGGACAAGCACCAGTCGCACCGCGATGTCGTGCACGTTCTTGTGCACCAGTGTCAGCGCGCCGCACCCTGCCAGCAGTACCACCACGCCCTTCAGGGCCTCAAAGACCGCCACTACGCGCAGCCCGCGCCCTTTTGCACTTCTTGCCTTCGGCGGCATCCGCAGTTCCCCCGTTACCCGCGAAAGATGAAGAAGACGGCCCCAGCCATGCACATCCCCGCCCAGAGGTAGTCCAGCTTGAGCGGCTGCCCCATGTAGAAGACAGCGAAGGGGACGAAGACCGACAAGGTGATCACTTCCTGCATGATCTTTAATTGTCCCAGGCTAAAGGTTCCAAAGCCGGCGCGGTTCGCCGGAACCTGGAGCATGTACTCGAAAAGGGCGATGCCCCAGCTCGCCAGGATAGCAACGTAGACCGGCGCGCTGCGCAGGTCCTTGAGGTGGGCATACCAGGCAAAGGTCATGAAGACGTTGGAAAGGATCAACAGTACGATGGTTCTCATAGCTTTTCCAAGTAAGGATTTTGCCCCGTTGGGCACGGGTGGCGCACCCGGCGCCGGTGCGGTTGTCGAGGTGTTGAGCAGTGATGTCGGCAACGGGGACTGGCAAGGATAACATGATAACTGTGTCCGGCGCAAAGGTTGTGGCTGCAGAAAATGCAATCCAGAGATGTTTTGAAGTATTATTGGCTGCGAATAATTAATAAAAACATTACTTGTTTATCTCCCTGAAGTTTCAATTGTTTACATCACAAAAATACTGTAGTATGCGGGCGTTTTGGCCGTTCCTGCTACTGTCGTTCTGTCAACCGCGAAATGATTCGGTGTACTTAGGCGATGCCTTGGTGTGCAATTGACAGTGGCGCGTCGGCCGTTTTGTACGCTGAGTTTTGCGCCGGAGGCGCCTCAAAGTGTCCGGTGTTATTTTCTGCGAAGGGACGGAACTATGAAGATTGAGAAACAGGAAGCTTATTTGAAGGAATGGCAGGGCCATGAGGAACTTGCCGAGCGCATGCTCCCGATCATCGGCCATCTTTACCGCGACAACAACATCGTCACCACGGTGTACGGTCGCTCCCTGGTAAACAGCCCGACCATCGAGATCCTCAAGGCGCATCGTTTCGCTCGTCTGATCCTCGACGGCGAACTGACCGTCCAGGAGACGTTCCCGGTCCTGGAAGCCCTCGCCAAGCTGGACCTGGCGCCGGCGCGTATCGACCTCGGCAGGCTCGCGGTCCGCTACCAGGCCGTGCAGGACAAGGTCTCCATCGATGATTTCGTCGCCAGCGAGCTCGCCTCGGTTAACACCGGCCGCACCTCGCTGCTCGATGAGCCGCAGGACATCGTGCTCTACGGTTTCGGTCGCATCGGCCGCCTGCTCGCCCGCATCCTGGTCGAGAAGTCCGGCAGCGGCGAGAAGCTCCGCCTGCGCGCTGCCGTGGTGCGCAAGGCCGGTCCGGATGACCTGGTCAAGAGGGCGAGCCTCTTGCGCCGCGACTCCGTGCACGGTCCCTTCAACGGCATCATCACCATCGACGAGGAAGAGAACGCGATCATCGCCAACGGCAACATGATCCGCATCATCTACTCCGATGCCCCCGAAAACGTCGACTACACCCAGTACGGCATCCACAACGCCATCGTCATCGACAACACCGGTAAGTGGCGCGACCGCGAAGGCCTCGGCCGTCACCTGAAGGCGCCCGGCGTCTCCCAGGTGCTGCTCACCGCCCCGGGCAAAGGTGACATCCCCAACGTCGTCGCCGGCATCAACAACGAACTAATCGTGCCGGAAGAGACCATCTTCTCCGCCGCGAGCTGCACCACCAACGCCATCGTTCCGGTGCTGAAGGCGGTCAGCGACAAGTTCGGCATCGTCAGTGGCCACGTCGAGACCTGCCAC